>NZ_JBFPKF010000030.1:0-44777 GCF_040948685.1 Paraburkholderia sp. BR14374
TCCGGCGTCTCGCACGTGACTATGAACGGCTCCCCGAAACTCTCGCCGGGCTTCATTTTGTCGTCTTCGCAATGCTCATGCTTGTCCACGCCGTGCCAGTACTTCAAAGTTCCTAACACGCTCTAGGCGCTTGCCAAAGCAAACAGAACCTCAGCGAACCCAGCATGGAGAACTTCACCAAGACCATTAGCAGCTACCTGCGTGAGCGCGGCAACCTGTGCCTCGCGAAATACGACTGGCCGATTTACGTGGCCGACCAGGATAAGACTTCGAACTCGCGCGACGCCGTCCAATTGCCTGTGCTGGAAAAACTCGGCGTGGTCAAAGGCACCGACATGACCGTCGAGCGCACGGACAATGATGGCGCCAAGGTGTCGGCGCCGGGGCGCAAGTACGAACTGACCGATGAAGGGAAGAAGTTCTTCCTGCACAAGCCCGTCGTGGTTGCAACGGCTACCAAGCGCGTCACGCACGACGCCGACTTGTGCGTGGCCACGCTGAGCCTGGACAAGGTGGTGGGCTGGGAGCCGCCGCTGACCCGCGACGGCGAGACCAGGACCTCGGTGCTCTACACCTATAAGATCGACCCGGTGCCTTTTGCGAGGACTCCCGAGTTCCAGCGAGTATTCCCGATGGTGGAGCGCGTGATCGAAGGCGCCGGCACCATGCAACTGCGCGAGGGTGTGCGCTTGACCAAGGACGGCTGGGTGGCGGAAGAATATTTCGTTCGCTGATCGCCGAGTTTGACGACGCGGTGCACGACTAGATCGCGCGGCACCTGATGCGCGGCGGCTCCGTGCCGCCGCGCCAGGACCACCCGCACCGCGTTATGGTGTCCCCGCTGAACTCAATCCCGTGCTCGCGAAATAGATCACGAGAAAATACAGCAGCACGTAGAGCGCGTAGGTCTGCCCGTCGCCGGTATAGACGCGTTGGATCCGTGCCGCCGCCGCGAGCGCGAAGTGCGATAGGCCGCGCCAGAAAATCTGCGCGACCGGCGGCACCGTGCGGCTCAGCATCGGCCGGTAGAAGTGGTAAAAGTCCGGGGCGTTGCGCGCGTTGCCGCGACGGCTGCGGTAGTACAGCGCACCGAGTCCGAATACGATCGCCGTGACGATCAGCACGACGATCACGACCGGTGTCGGATTCCAGAACCCGTAGATGCTTTCGAGCGACATCCCGCCCCATACCAGGGTCGCCGCGAACTGTGGATCGATCGCGGCGGATACCGGTTCGAGCAACACCTTCGGAAAGAACGACAGGAACGCGATACCGACCACGAACAGGAACTGCGGCACCAGCAGCATCACCGGCGCTTCGCGCACCTGCGGCCGCTGCGGCGGGCGCGGCTTGAGGAAGACGCCGTTCAGCAGGCGCAGCATGTACAGAAAACCGGTGCAGGTCGCGAGCAGTCCGCACACGGCGAGCCCGTACCAGCCCTTGTCGGTCATCGCGCTCAGCAATAGCCACTTGCCGCCGAAGCCCATCAGCGGCGGCAGGCCCGACATCGACACGAGTGCGATCACGACCATCGCGAACGTCAGCGGCATCTCGCGCGCGAGGCCGCCCACAGCGGCGAAGTTGCGCGTGCCGGTGCGCAAGATCACACCCGCGAGCGCGAGGAACAGGATGCCCTTCACGAACATGTGATTGGCGACCAGGTACAGCGCGGTGACCCAGCCGAGATGGCTCATCAGGCCGATCGCGGTGACGATATAGCCGGTCTGGCTCATGCTCGACAGCGCGAGCATGCGTTTGAAGTCGTTCTGCCGCAATGCCATCAGCGCGCCGAACAGCGCCGTCAGCATGCCGATCCATGTCATCACGTGCGCGAGTTCGAGGCCGACCTCCGAGCGCACCGTCAGGTAGGTGCCGATCAGCAGGCCGAACATCGCGACCTTGCTGACCACCGCCGACAGCATCGCGGTCACGTCGTCTTCCGCTTCGGTGTAGGCGCCCGGCAGCCATACGTGCACGCCGATCGCGCCCGCCTTGATCAGGAAGCCGGCCGCGAGCAGCACGAACGCATAGTTCGCTTCCGGTCCCGAATGGATCAGCGCCGATAGTGCGATGGTGTCGTCGATCGCCGCGACGTTGGCGAAACCCGCCAGCAGGAAGAACGCTGCCAGCAGCGAAAACAGCAGGAAGGTCAGCACATGCGGGCCCGCGCGCCGGCACTTCGCGATCAGGAAGCACGACGACAGCGTGATGATTTCCCAGCTATAGAAGAATTCGAGCGACGTCGATGAGCGCAGCAGCGCTGGAATCGACAGCGACAGCACGACGAGCATCGGATAGAAGCCGGGGCGCACATCGTCGCGATAGAGAGTCGCCGCGGCGATCACGAGGCTGCCCGCGAGCAGCAGCCAGGCGAACAGCCCGGCGATACGGCCCGCGCCCTCGCAAAGCAGACTGCCGATCAGTCCAATCGCGATCACCGCGAGCACGCCTTTCACGCGCCCCGGCAGACGATCGGCCGCATAGAACAGCGCGCCTGCCGTGAGCGGCGAGAAGATCCACGCCGACGCGACGCCCGAGAACACGGCCGCCATATAGGCCGCCGCGATCAGCAGCACGGCGACGCCGAACAGCGGCAGCAGCGCGGCGAGGTTCGGCCGGGCTTTGGCCTCGACATCGGACGGAGCCAGCGCGCGCACGAACCAGTGGAACATATAACCCGCTTCGAGCAGCGAGCCGGTCAGGATCAGCACGATCCAGTACGGCTTGCCAGCGGCGGTCAGGCGCATCACGAGTTCCCACTTCGCCCAGAAGCCGGGGAACGGCGGCAGCCCCGCAATCGCGACCAGGAAGAGGCCGAGCAGGCCTATCAGCAATGGGCTGCGCGACAGGATCGCGCGTGCGTCGTCGCCGTGCCGCCGCAGTACGCCGGTCAGCCAGAACAGCCCCGCCTTCGCGAACAGATGGTTGATGAAGAGGCCGCCGACGACGAGCGGGATCGATGCGTCCGCGCCGACCTGGCGCAGCAACGCGAGCGACAGCATCAGTAGCGCCATTTGCCCGATCGACGAATAGCCGAGCACGCGCTGCGGTTTCGTTTGCTTGATCGCGAGCAGGTTCGAGAACAGAAACGTGACGCCGCCCGACACGGCGAGCAGCGTCAGTTGGCCGTCGAATAGCGGCAGCAACTTCAGCAGCGCGAAGAACACGCCCGCCGACACGCCGACCGATACCATCGCGGCGACGCCGCTCGGCGCGGTCTCGTAGACGTCGAGCCCCCAGCCGTTGGCCGGAAACGGCTTCAACTCGATCACGAGACCCGCGAACACGAGCAGGATCGCGGCCGTGCCGATCGGGCCGCCGATCTGCTCGCGCAGCGACAGCAGTTCGTCGATGTTCAGCGTGCCGCTCACGTAGTAGAGCAGCACCGCGCCGAGCAGGAACAGGGTCGACGCGATCACGGTCGCGAGGATGTACTTGAACGCGGCAGCGAGCGCGGCGGGTGTGCGCTCGAGCCCGAACAGGCCGTATGTCGCGATCGACACGATCTCGAGAAACACGAACAGGTTGAACAGGTCGCGGGTCATCACCATGCCGTCGATGCCCATCACCAGAATCAGGTACAGCAGCAAGGCCGCGTAGTTGCCGCGCAGACGGTCCCACAGATGCAATGCGCCGAGCAGCGCGACCACGTTGACGCTGAACGTGAAAAGGCCTTCCCACAGGCCGAAGCGCAGATTGATCGACACCGGCGGCAGCGCGCCCGCGGTCAGCACCTCGATCGTGTCGCCGCCGTCGAGCAGGCCGTAAAACGACACGCCCGAGACCAGCACGATCCCGCACAGCGCGATGAAGAAACCGAGCGTGAGCCACGGCTTGCCGAGCCGATACAGCAGCGGAATGACGAAGCCGCCGCCGAGCCCGAGAATGAAGATCTGCAACGGATGAAACAGCGCGGCTACCATTTCGACTCGGTGAAGGCGTCGATGGAGAGCGTCTTTTTGGCGGCGTAAAGACGAATTGCGAACGACAGCATGATGGCGGTGACCGATAGCCCTATCACGATCGCGGTGACGACGAGCGCCGATGGAATCGGATCGATCGCGCGGTGCGCGGCGGCGGATTTGCTGAGCGCCGCATCGATGATCGGCGCAGTGCCGCCCGTGATGTAGCCGGTCGCGACCATCACGATGTGCAGGCCCGTGTCGATCACCGCGAAGCCGATGATGATGCGCAGGATGTTGCGGTGGGTCAGCATGCCCCACAGGCCGATCAAGGAAAGGCA
Source organism: Paraburkholderia sp. BR14374 (assembly GCF_040948685.1). Lineage (NCBI taxonomy): Bacteria > Pseudomonadati > Pseudomonadota > Betaproteobacteria > Burkholderiales > Burkholderiaceae > Paraburkholderia > Paraburkholderia sp. BR14374. The sequence continues at coordinate 4,244 of NZ_JBFPKF010000030.1, forward strand.
GAAGCCCGTGATCAGCAGGATCTTCGAAACCGGGATGCCCGTGCTCATGCGCTCTCCTTTTCGTTCAGCTTCTGAACCGGTCGATGATGACGCTAAGCTCCGCGCCGACCTTGACACCAAGCAGTGTGGAAATCAGCGGGATCGCGCCGGCGCTGAAGAACGTGCCGAACTGGCCGCGCGGCAGAAAGCGTGCGTCGAGAAAACCGCCCGCGAGCACGAGGCCCAGAATGCCGATGCACACGTAGAGCACGCCCGCGAGCGATTCGACGACGCTCAGCAGCGCGAGGTTCAGCGTCGAGCGGGGCCGCGCGAGCAGCATCAGCATTACCGCGGATGCGACGATCGCGCCGCCCTGGAAGCCGCCGCCCGCCGACAGATGGCCGTTGACGATTACGTAGCCGCCGAAGGTGAAGATCATCGGCAGCAGCACCTGTTTGCCGGTATGTACGATCTCGCCGGCGGGCCGGCGCGCAAGCGCGGCTTCGTCCGCCACAGCGGTGGGCGTTGCGCTTTCCTCTCTCAGCAGCACGCCGACGCTCGCCGCGACCATAAACAGCACCGCGACTTCGCCGAGCGTGTCGAAGCCGCGAAACGTAATCAGGATGGCGGTCACGATGTTCGGAGCGCCGAGTTCGAGCGGCCCTCTGACGACGTAGTACCAGGCGAGCGGGCGCAGCCCCTGCAACTCCGAATAGCCGCCGACAATTCGCCAGAACACGACCGCGAACAGCAGCACCGTCAGCAGCGCGAACACGCGACGCATCATGATTCGGCCTTCCCGGCGGTGCGCGCGTCTTCGTCGGCGAGCGCGTCGGTGATCGTGGACGGGGTCATCGGCGTGCGGATCAGCCAGGCGGCGCGCGATAACGCATGCGAAGACAGCGGGTTGGTCATGAGCACGAAGTAGATCAGCAGAATCAGACGGAAGGTCCAGCTCGGGTGGTAGAACGCGAGGCCGATCAGCACGAGCATGTTGCCGAGCGTCGACGCCTTGGTGCCGGCCTGAATGCGCGTATACGCATCCGGCATGCGCAGCAGCCCGAGGCCAGCGGAGAACAGAAAGACGGCGCCCAACAGGATGAACACGCTGCCGGTCAGTTCGAACATGCGCTAGCCCTTCCGATAGCCGGTTTTGCGGATCGCGTACAGAAAGACGAAGGTCGTGAGTCCCGAGCCGATCGCGGCTTCGGCCATCGCGACGTCCGGCGCGGCGAGCAGCAGGAAGGCGACCGCCGCGAACAGGCTCGCGAGTCCGGAGCTCACCATCGCGGCCAGCAGATTCTTCAGGCAGACGGCCAGCACCCCGCTCACGAGGATGCTCGCGCACATCAGCAGCAGGAGCAGTTCGAGCATCGCTCACAGCCCCCTTTCAAGAAAGCGCGCAATCGCGAGCACCGCGAGAAAGCTGAGCAGTGCGTACACGAGCGCGACGTCGATATAGACGAAACGACCGGAGAACTGCGCGTACAGCGCGATCAGCGACAGCGAGATGACCGTCAGCACGTCGATCGCGACGATGCGGTCGACGACGGTTCTGCCGATCACGAGACGGATCACGCCGAACAGGATCGCGAACAAGATCAGCACGCCGGCGATCCGGAGCATGATCTCAGCCAAAGACTTTCTCCAGATGCTTTTCGAACGGTGTGACGAGTGCGCTGGTCGCTTCGTCGATATCGGTCGTCTTCACGTCGAGCCAGTGAATGAAAAGTATGTCGTCCCGAATATCCATCACGAGCGAGCCTGGCGTGAGCGCAATCGAATTGGCGAGCGCGAGACGGCCGAGTGGTGTTTGGAGGCGGGTGCGAACCTTGACGATGCCGGGCTTGATGTCGATACGCGGCGAGTACACCAGCGCCATCACATTCAGATTGGCGCGTACGAGCTCGACGATGAAAGTCACGCTATACGCGGCGAAGTGATACGGCGCGGCTGGCGTTAGACGTAGGTGCTGCCATGCTTCGCTCGACGATACGAAGACACGCGCGACGACGAAGGTAATGACGAGACCGACAAGAGCGGGTTCGACCGCGAGCGATGCATTGGCGACCATCCAGATGACGAACAGGACGACCCAGAGGCCGGGCATTCCCCGAGGAACGAACGACGACACCGGTTTTCCGTTGTTCGAAGGCATGTCATCGGTTCCTAAGGAGGCCTTGCGGAAAATTCTAAGTGACAATTTATGGCAAATCAAACCCGACGCCGATCAGCGCTCGTTGATTGAAAAAAAACCGCGATAGATGGATGTGTGCAAACGATACCCGTCCCGACGTATCTCGCTAAGTGACTGTTTGGTATGAATATTCGTCTTTCCCCGCAATTCGATGTTTGCAAACAGATATGGTCTGGTGCGGGGCGCGCTGCAAAACGGATTTGCAAATGAAATCTGTACTGATGCCCTTGGGCATTCCGTGCACGCTCATGCAAGTTCAAGTTCGTATCGGGGCACGACTCGACGGTGGCCATTCCGAAACCAGAATGAAAAAAGACTGCGGAGATTTCTCCGCAGCCCTTTGACTTTCCAGGCGTCTACGCTTCGCGCGTTCGGAAATTATGCTGCGGTGCGGCTTCCGTCAACGCATCATCGCTACCTTCCTCCAGCGAAATATTCCGGGTTTCGCGTCCCTTGACCCACCAGATCGCGGCGGCAACCGGACCGGGCAGCGCAAGCGCCAGCAGTACGAGCAACGGTGCGGAAGGGGTACCCGTCGTGCTGAAGGCGCTGGTCAACAGTAGCGGCGTGATCATTGCGCCCACTCGACCGAAAGCAACGGACACGCCCAAACCCGAGGCGCGCAACCGCGTCGGCAGGATCTCAGACGAAACCACGTAAGCCGAGATATAGCCCCACGTGACGCCAAACTGGATCAGGCAATAGCCGACCACCATGGAAGGCAGCGTTTGGGCAAAGTACACCACCAGAATAGCGAGCACAGTGAACGTGTAGCTCGTGAACAGCGACGAGCGACGCCCCCACGACTCGAGCACACGCGATGCCAGGAAGCCACCGAGCAAAGCCGCTACGTTGCCGTAAATGTAGTAGATCGGCATTGCAGCAGCAGGCACTTTCATGTACGGCAGAATGACGAGCGCCATCAACGACAGTACGCCATACACAACGACGGCTTGCGAGAAGTTCAAAGCACTGGCAAGGCCGCACGGTCCGCGATAGCGGCCAACCAGCTCACTCACGTTGCGCCAGAACGTCGGGTGTGCAGGCACGATCACGGTGGGCTCGTAGCGTTTCTGCGCTTCGGTTGCCGCGCTGATCCCCGCGCGCTTTGCATACGCGGCAATTTCATCGACGATTGCTTCAGCTTCGGTCACGCGCCCTTGCTGCAGAAGCCAGCGCGGCGATTCGGGAATGACGCGGCGAATCCAGAAGAAAATCAGGGCCATCGTGGTACCCAGGCCGAAACCTACGCGCCACGCGATGTCGGGCGGCAGGAGATTGAGTGCGTAGTACGAAACAACGGCGGACAGCACGGCACCGAGGGGAAAACCCGACAGGATCAGCGCGTCGGTACGTCCGCGATTGCGGCGCGGAATGAATTCTCCCATGGTGGCCGTCACGGCCGAGTATTCGCCGCCCACGGCGAGCGCGGTCAGCGCGCGGAACACGAGGAAGGAGTGGTAATCCCACGCGAAGATGGTTGCCACGCTGAACGCGGCATACCAGAGGAGCGTAGCCAGGAACAGGCGTTTGCGGCCGAAGCGATCGGCCAGGTAGCCGAACGCGACCGCGCCGACCAGAATGCCGAGCACCCACACGCTTACGGCCAGTGAGCTTTGGGCCGCGTCGAGGTGCCAAAGCGCCTTGATCGTGCCGAACACGCTACCGATGATATTGGTTTCAAAAGAGTCGAGCGTCCAGCCCACTCCAAGCGCGACCGTCAGCAAGGTGTGGAAGCGGGTCCACGGCATGTGATCTAGCCGGGTTAAGGCGTCGGTCTTGATGGTGGTTCGGGAAGTCATGTCGATATGTTCCTTTCCTGATTCGTTGCGATGTTCGTCATACTAAGTAAAGTGAAATCTTGAAGACACATGCGAGTCATACCGCGCTGATTACCTAGCCATGGCGGCCCCCTTCGAACGTCGGTGCAGTCCGAAAATCAGCGGGAAGCACGTGAGCCATGCCGTCCCGCGCAATCAAAACGCCTTCTGGCATGACGTCTTCTGATTGCTCAAGTAGCCACGTATCGAACGTATGGGATGCATGTGTCATCCATGTACGTACTGGCCGCAGCTGCTCAATCAGCGCACATGCGGTATTCCAGTCGTTGTGGTTGCCCGGTTCAGCCTTTGGCGGGAACGAACAGTCGAGAGCCAGCGAAAAGGCCCCCCATCCCTGCAGCCACTCCTGCGTGGAAGGCGGCAAGCCGATCGTGTCGGTCAGATAGGCGAATCGTTCTCCGGACGGCCCTTCGATCGCATAGCCGAACGTTGGTTTGGAATGGATCAGCGGCAGCGCCGTGAAACGCAGGTCACCCAGATCGAACGTGCCGAATTTCTCTGCCTGATTAAATGCGAGCAGGCCCGGGTTGCGATACAGATCGGCGCAACCGTTGCTGTCTGGCGGGGCCCAGGTCGGGATGGATTTCCCGACGCCCCAGCGCAGATGGAACAACCCTTGCACGTGGTCTGGATGGAAGTGCGTGAGTACGATCGCGTCGAAACTTCCAGCGGGAAAACGCTCGGATAGGTCCACCAGTCCGGCATCGAGCAGAACGCGGGTCGTGTCCGTTTCGATCAATGCGCTGCAGGGGCGACGAACGCAAGCGGGTAAGGCTCGCGCTCGTGTGCATGCGGGGCAGTTGCAGCCGTAGAGCGGTACGCCGCCTGCCGCGCCGGTGCCGAGGAAGGTAACGCGCATCATGATGGCTCCGCGCAGCGGAGAATCAGCGAAACCAGTGCCTCTCCCGCCTGTCCGAGATCGCCGTCGTTGCGGATGATCTCCGCTTTGCCGGCACGCTGCTCGAGCAAATGGTTGCGCCGCAGGCGCTGCTCCACCTGCTCGACCGTTTCGCGACCGCGCGCCAGAAGGCGTTCACGCAGTACCGCTTGCGGCACTGCAATTTCCACCGGCACGAGGTGGGGGTAGCGCGTGCGTGCATGCGGCAGATATTCGCGCGACCCGTTCATCACGACGGTCAACCCTTTATCCAGCCAATGGTCGATCTCGGCCCCGATACCGTATTGCAGCCCATTGCTCGCCCAGTTCAGCGCGAACAGGTCCGAGCTGCTGCGCGCGGCAAACTCTTCGGGACTCAGCGCGACGTGATTCTCGCTACCGGCGTCCGCTGCGCGCGTGATGTAGCGATGAGCAAAGCAGATCCCGGCGTGGCCGGACAACTGCTCGCGCGCATAGCGCAGCAGGCTATCCTTGCCGCTGCCGGATGGACCGCTTACGTAGATCAGATTGCCTGACATGGAAGCGGCCTCAGTGATGCACGCGGCTCGCGCCGAGCACGAGCTTGCCGCGAGACCACACCTGGTCCGCATGCGGCAACCCACCTATCCGCTGGACTGCGACCAGATCGGCGCGCTGTCCGACCGCGATCTCGCCGCGGTCGTTTAGCCCGGCTGCCCGTGCGGGATTGCGCGTCACGAGCGCGACGGCGTGCGCGAGCGAAACGTCCGCGACCTCGGGCAGCTTGAACGTGGCTGGCAGCAACGAGGCAGGCGAGTAGTCGCCGCACAGGCAGTCCGCGACGCCTGCCAGCACGGCATCGAGCGCACGCATGTTGCCCGACTGCGACTTGCCGCGCAGAATGTTCGGCGCGCCGAACAGCGTGGCTATGCCGCTGCTGCGCGCGGCCTGGGCCGTTTCGAGGTTGATCGGGAACTCCGAGATCGTCGCACCGAGATCGCGTACCACGTCGACCTTGGCGGCCGAATCGTCGTCGTGGCTTGCAATTGCGACACCCTTGGCGCGCGCCAGCGCAGCCAGCTGCTGCATGCGTTCGATCGCCCCTCTGGCTGCCTCTGCCTTCTGCTTCATGATCTCGTCGAGCGTGGCATCGTCGGCCTTGTAGGCGTTCGCAAGGTATTTGCGGAACGACTCCACGTCGCGAAACTGACCCTGGCCCGGGCTGTGATCCATGAACGAGATCAGGTCGATCACACCTTCGTCCATCAGCGACGACAGAACCGGAGGGGCGGTGACGTCGGTCACCTCGAAGCGTGCATGGAATCTGTTGTCGATCAGCGCATGCGCCTGCCAGGCGTGGATCGAGCGGCCGAGCTCGGCTGCCGTTTCGTTGTTGCGTACGCCGAACTCGCGGTTCGCGAAAGACAGTGCATGAAATACCGTGGTGATGCCCGCAGACGCATTGCGCTTGTCTGCCTGCGCGCAAGCGAAGTCGATCGGGAAATACACGCCGGGACGAGGCTCCGCCTCTTTTTCAAGCGAGTCGCAATGCAGGTCGATCATACCTGGGATCAGCGTATGTTCTCGCAGGTCGACCACGGTCGCTCCGGCGGTGTGCTCTGGGTCGAGTGCCGCGATTTTGCCGTCCTCGATGAGTACGGCGAGTTTTTCGCCCACTTCGTCAGCGAGAACGACGGTTGCGTTCGTCAGGAGTTGGCGGCTCATTGCGTGATCGCTTCCGAAAGAGGGGAATGGACAACCGGCGGTGCCAGTTCGATCACCTGGTCGGCAAGGCGCTCTACCAGGTCCGGGTGGTGGAAGATGGCGAGCATCGCCACACCTTCGGCCTTGATCCCTTGCAGGATCTCCACGACCTTGTCGGTGGTGCGCGGATCGAGGCTTGCGGTCGGTTCGTCGAGGAGCAACAGGCGCGGGCGAGCGACGAGGCCCCGCGCCAAATTGACGCGCTGCTTTTCACCACCCGAGAAGGTCGCAGGGGGCACTTCCCAAAGACGCTCGGGCACGTTCAGCGCATCGAGCATTCCACGCGCGTTGTCGCGCGCCTCGGCACGCGCGGCGCCGCGCACGAGCAGCGGCTCGGCCACGACATCGACGGCGGCCTTGCGCGGCAGGCAGTGCAGGAATTGCGTGACGAAGCCAATCTCGTCTTTGCGCAATGCGAGCACTTCGTGCTCGGACGCCTGCGCGAGATCGACCGTCTCACCGGCTGCGGTGCGGAACAGCAGGCTTCCGGCGCTCGCCAGGTAAGTACGGTAGATGCATTTGAGCACCGACGATTTGCCGGCACCGGTCGGGCCGATCAGCGCAGACAGGCGGCCCGGCTCGACGGCAAACGAGACGTTCGCGCAGGACGGGATGGTCTTGCGCTGATCGTGCAGCGCAAAGTGCTTGCTCAGATTTTTAACGGTCAGGATCGCGGACATTGGTTTACCTCAGAGAGCGGAGGCCACAAGCCGCTGCGTGTACGCATGCTGCGGGTCTTCGAGAATCTGGTCGGTCAGGCCCGACTCGATGATGCGGCCGTACTTCATCACGATCGTGCGACCAGCCAGCAAGCGGATCACGCCGAGATCGTGCGTTACGGCGATCATCGCCGTGCCGAGTTCCTGCTGGATCTCGAGGATCAGGTCGAGGATGCGCGCCTGCACCGAGAGATCGAGGCCGGTGGTCACTTCATCGAGAAACAGCAGAGGCGGACGGGTCGCGAGTGCCTTCGCGATCTGCACGCGCTGTTGCATGCCGCCCGAAAACTTCTTCGGCGACTCGTCCATACGTTCGGGCAATACCTCGGTGCGCGAGAGCAGATCGCGTGCGCGCTCCCGGATCTCGCCGAACAGCGTCACGTCGTTCATCAACAGGCGCTCGGCGATGTTGCCGCCGGCTGACACGTTGAAGTTCAAGCCGAGGTGTGGGTTCTGGTACACCATGCCGAAGCGATGATTGCGCAGCCAGCGCTGTGCGGCGGCATTCGCTGCGAACAGGTCCCAGTCATTGTCTTCATCGAAGAAGCGCGCGGTGCCCGCGGTTGGCTTTTCATCGAAGTACAGCGTTTTGACGACGGTCGACTTGCCCGACCCCGACTCACCCATGATCCCGAGAATCTCGCCGGGCCGCAGGTCGAAGCTGACGTCGTGGGCAGCCACCACCGAACCGCAATGCGGGCAGATGTTGGTGTCCTGTTCCGGGCCGGTGCTTTCGATGCAGCGCTCGCAGCCTGTGCCGTGAATCTTGGTCAAGCCGCGCACTTGAAGAATGGGGCTCACTGGACTGCTCCTTCGTTCGTTGCGTTGGCCTTCTGATGAGTGCGGCCGTTGCGATAGTCGTTGCAGTAGTCCGAATCCGAACATTGGTACGACTTGTCGCCGTCCTCGCCGATGATCTCGTCGAGAAAACTGTCGATCGAGCCGCAGCGCACGCAGGCGCGGCGATTGCCGTGCTCGTCGTGGAAGTCCTCGGTGCGGAACGGCACGTCGTCGAACGCGAGCGGGTCTGCGCGGGTATAGGGCGGCACCGCATAAATCTTCTTTTCGCGTCCCGCACCGAGTAGCACGAGCGCGGCCGACATATGCAGCTGCGGCACGTCGTAGCGCGGAATCGGACTCGGGTCGATCACGTAATGACCGTTGATACGCGTCGGATAGCGATGCGAGATAGTGATTTCGTCGAACTGCACGATGTCTTCGTACAGCTTGGTCAGCAGACGCGAGTAGTCGCCTTCGCCGTGCATCGTCTTGCGGCGCGCCTCGGACGGTTCCACGACGACCAGCGGATCGGGATATGGCACCTGCAGGACGAGAATCTGCTCTTCGGTCAACGCGACTTCGGGAATCCGGTGGCGCGACTGGATCAGCGTGGCTTCACTGGTGTGCTCGGTAGTCTGAACACCCTCGCAGGTGAGTTCGACGAAGTGACGCAGATTGACCGCGTTGACCGAGTCGTCGGAGCCCTGGTCGATCACCTTGAGCGTGTCGTCCGGACCGACGAGCGACAGCGTGAGCTGCAGACCGCCCGTACCGAAACCACGGCCCATCGGCATTTCACGAGAGGCGTACGGCGTCTGGTAGCCGGGAACGCAGATCGCTTTGATCACCGCGCGGCGGATCTCACGCTTCGCGTATTCATCGAGGAAGCCAAAGTTGTAACCTGCTTCGTCGAGCGGCAGTTCGTAGAGATCGTTCATAGCTCGACTCCTTGTGCATCCTGTTCGGTCTGCTTGTCCGCAGCCTTCTGCTGGGTCGTGCGCAGCCGGTCCATGTCCGACTGGAACGTGACGTAATGCGGCATCTTGTAGTGGCTCGCGAAACCCATCGAATCGACGCCGTCGATATGCAGCAACACGAACTCCGGGTCCTCCGACGGATTGCTCGGACCATTTCGCATGCCGTTCTGCAGCGAACGGTCAAGCACGGCCATCGAGATCGCCTTGACTTCGTTGTGGCCGAAACACGCGCCATAGCCGAGAGTGAAGACGGGTGGGCCGCCGCTGTCGTCGTCTTCGTACATCGCGACCATCTCGCACTCGGTCATCAGCACCTCGCCGGCCTCGACGAGTTCGCCGGTGACCGGATGAGGAAGCCGCACCGGCACATAGCCGACACGCAGTTCGGCCACAGTCGGGTGGACATCGCCATAGCCGCGCATGTTCGAGTAAGCGATCGCGAGCAGCGAGCCGGTTTCGGCGCGCGCCATCGTCGCGAGGGCGGCGGAACGCGGAACCGGGAAGATCAGCGGATCGCGCGTGACATCGAAAGGCTCGATGCGTGACGGCTGCAGCGCCGGGAGCAGTCCTTCCGCGCGCAGTGCGTCCACGACCTTCGGGAAGGTGTCGGGCAGATCGCTTTCGTCGATCGAGTCGAGGAACGTGCGTGCAACCGAGCGAAACGCTTCGGGTGATTCGTTGGCGAGGTCGAGGCGCATCAGGCGCAGCGCGTAGTCGTTGGTCGGACCGAGCATCTGGCCGCCAGGAATGTCCTTGAACGCGCTGGAGATACGGCGGATCACGCGCATTTCGCCCGTGTGCTGTACGGGCGCCTCGAGCAGTCGAGGCTTGGTCGAACGATAGGCTCGCAGTGCGAACGCAGCTTCGAGCGTATCGCCCTGCATCTGCTTGATAGCGAGCGCGGCGAGGCGCGGGTGATACAACCCGCCTTCCGAAACCACTCGCGAGGTCAGCGAACGAAGCTGATGTTCGATCGTCTGCAGGGTCAGCGGCGTGCCGTGCTCGCCCTCGGCCGTACGCAACGCGTCGACGACACGCTCTGCGCCCTCGATCGCCCGGCCGCCGCCCTTGATAGCCACATAACCCATTACCGGCCTCCTTCGATGGCAACTTTGATCGTGCGGGGCAGTGCGACTACGCTGCGCTCGTCCAGCAGTACCAGATCGACGCCAAGCGGGAAGCCGCTGTTCCATTGCTTGCGCAACTTCCACCACTGCGGGTCGACTCCCGACACCTGCAGAGAAACGCTGCTTTGAATGCCTGGACCGCTGAGGACGAGCTCGCCACCTTGCTTGATCTCATCGACCACCAGTACGAGTGTTGCGCCGCTTTCCGGGCTGTCGAGCGTGCCGGAAGCAGGCTCGACAGCGGGTAGTTGACTGCCCGGCATCACGACGAAGTGGGCCTGATCCGCGCTGGCGGACTTCGCACCGAGCCGCTGACGGTCCGCCGCAGCTACCAGTTCGCAGTGATCGGCCAGTGTGGTTGCGGGATCGGCCAGCGTCGCAAGCACGAGTGGCAGCACATGCGTAGCCTGAGTCTCGAGTTCGTTAATTCGCCCGGGATAGGAAAACGCATCCAGGATGCGGCGAAATGCGCGCTGCTGAACCAGTGGTGTCCAGTCGGCCGGATGCGAGACGATATGCGTCTGCAGCTCATTCATCATCGTCCTCCTGCGCGGCGAGCAACGCGAAGTCCACGCGCGTTGCCGCCAGCAGCTTCTTGCGATCGGCCGCGGTTGCTTCGACGATCTGTTTGCCTTCACGAAGAAGTTCCACGGCCGCATCATGTCCAGGCCACGCGGCAGCCGTTACCGCGTCGAGAATCGCGAGTGCGCGAATCAGGCTCGTGCGGTCATCCATGACGATCGCCGCGCCTTCGGCGGTGCCGCCTTGTGGGTCGGTCAGGCGCACATGCGCCTTTGCGACCGGAATCTCGCCGAGGTAGTAAGTCTCGCCCATGGCGGCGTCGGTGAGTGGCACCAAGGCGAGGCCCGATTGCGGGATTTCCAGGTCTTCCACCTGAAATTGCTCACCGAATTGACGCGCGAGTGCGCGAATGCGCTGTGCCGGCACGTTCGTCCAGTAGCGCATCCAGTCCCCGCGAGCGGACTGCGACGCTATCGCGTTCATGAGTTGTCCTTCTGAATATACATATAGCTCTAGAAACTTGGTGAAGCCGTTAGATTTCTTAGCCGATTCATGCGGCCCGAAGGCCGCGACCTTTGGCTCTGGGATGACCGGAGACCCTTTACAGCAGCGGAATGCGCAACTGGACGCGGTCTGCGCGGAACCGGGTAATCACATACTCGACCGGCTTGTTGTCGCGCTCATCCACGTTCACGCTCTTGACCCGCAACACTGGCCGGTTTTGCGGCATGCCAAGGATTCGCGCGTCGTCACCTTGGGGTAGCACTGCCGTGACGGCGCTATCGACGCGACGGAGCTGGCAGCCATACTCTGCGTTCAGAAAAGCGTGAAGGGAGTCGCCTTGATAACGGACCAGCAGATCGGGGAAGGGTTGTGCTGGCAAAAAATGCGAAATGAGGCACATCGGCTTGCCGTCCACGCTTCGTAACGTTTCCAGCCAATGCACGGGCTCGCCTTCCACGATGGCCAGGCGTTCGGCAACGCGCACACTGGCAGGCAAGGTCTGCTTGCGCAGGATGCGGTTTCCGGCCAGCAAACCCTGAGCGTTCAGGGTTTCGGTAAAGCGGGTGGTTTTGCCGATCTGGTAGTCGATCTGGTTATCGAGCACAAGGATGCCGCGGCCATGACGGCGCTCCACCAGGCCGGCCTCGACCAACTCGTCGATGGCACGACGGAGCGTGTGCCGGTTCACCCCAAAACGTGACGCGAGTTCGCCCTCGGATGGCAGGTAGTCGCCAGGTGCGTAGACGTTGGCGATTTCCTGTTCCAGTTGTCGCGCGATCTGGGCATACAAGGATTCGCCCTGCTCTCGACTGACAGCGTACAAGCTCATATGCGGTTATCTAGATAAGTGGATAACCGAATCCTACAAAGAGTATGTGACAGAGATGTGATGCGGGGATGGCAGGTTCTCGGAAGTCGACTGATAGCGGCGTCCGTGTCGAAAAGCCACGCAACGATTGCAATACCGAGCCGGCGTCTGGACCTTTGTCCAACGGGTTCGCGCACACGACGACAGCCGTCTGTAATGCCAACGACTCTCCAGCTTCATGGAACGGCCCTAAGGTCTTACCGTTGTAATCAACGGTAAGGAGACGGCAAATGGTGAGGTCCCAACTGTCACAACGATGCAATAAGGTATGCCTACGACTTTCTATCGCAGCTTTCGCGGGAGTGGCCGCGTTAGCGTTCGCTACGTTGCCCGCCGGCGTATCTGCGGCAGACAACGATCGAACGTCCCGAACACTGACGCCGATCAAGCATGTGATCATTGTTGTCGGCGAAAACCGAACGTTTGATCACGTTTTCGGCACCTATCAACCCCCGCAAGGCCAATCAGTGTGGAACCTGCTGTCGCGCGGCATCGTCAATGCGGATGGCTCCCCTGGGCCACACTTCGCGAAGGCGCAGCAATATCAGGCGCAACTGATTGGACCGGCCAAATTCGCGCTGGCCCCGTCGAATAAAACGCCGTACGGGACGCTGCCGGCGCCCAACACCGGCGGGGCGGCGACTGCGGCGAGCGATGCGAGCCCGCCACCATTCGCGACTCACGATGCGGCCGCGGAGGCCGAGGGGACGGCGCTCGAAGCGTCCGACATCGATCAACTGTTGACCGGCGCGACAGGGCTGCCGGCGCATGCAGAGGATTCGCGGGTGGCCAACTACAATGCGTTGCTGAACGGTCCGTACCTGTTGCAGCCTCCGCTCTATGATGCGTACATGGGTGGTCCGGTGCACCGCTTCTATCAAGCCTGGCAGCAAGCGGACTGTGCCGTCGCGCATGCGAGCCGCGAGAATCCGAGTGGCTGTCTGGGCGACCTGTTTGCGTGGGTCGAGACTACCATCGGCGCGGGCAGCAACGGTAAGCCGCGACCCACGCCTTTTAGCGATCAGACCACCGGTGAAGGCTCGAATGCGCTCGGCTTTTACAACGTGAACAATGGCGACATGCCGTACTTCACGCAACTGGCGCGGCAGTACACGATGAGCGACAACTATCACCAACCGGTGATGGGCGGTACAGGGGCCAACAGCATCATGATCGGCGCCGCTGATGCGTACTACTACACCGACGGCAACGGCAACGCGGCAAGGCCACCTTCGGATCAGATTGAAAATCCCGATCCGGTGGCCGGCACCAACAACTGGTACACCCAGGATGGCTACTCAGGCGGCAGCTATAGCAACTGTTCGGACCCGGGCCAGCCGGGCGTCGGCCCGATCCTTCGATACCTCGAATCGTTGCCCTACGACCCCAAGGCGAACTGCGCGCCAAAGCACTATTACCTGCTGAACAATTACAACCCTGGATATAACGGCGACGGCACGGAACTCGACAGGTCGAAGTCGCCTTTCACGATTCCGCCGTCACCGGTGCGCACCATCGGGGACACGCTGCTCGATCGCCACATCCCCTGGAAGTATTACGGGGAAGGCTGGCAGAGCTTCATCAAGGATCCGACGAAAAGCGTCTACTGCAACATCTGCAATCCGTTCCTGTACGAGACGTCGATCATGACGAACCAGCAGGTGCGGGACACGCATCTGGCAGATTTGCCGGACCTGTATGCGGACATCGGCGCGGGCAATCTGCCAGCTGTATCGTTTGTAAAGCCGGGCGGCTTGCTTGATGGACATCCGACATCGTCGAAGTTTGGACTTTACGAGGCGTTCGTGAGGAAACTTGTCGATGCGGTAAAGAGCGACCCGAAGCTATGGGCCACGACGGCGATCCTGATCACCACCGACGAGGGCGGCGGCTACTACGATTCAGGCTATGTTCAACCCATTGACTATTTTGGCGATGGTTCGCGCATCCCGATGATCGCAGTATCGAAATACTCGACCGGAGGACGCATTTCCCACAGCTACTCCGATCACGCTTCACTCGTCAAATTCATTGAGCGCAACTGGGGGTTGCCGCCGATCACGGGTCGCAGTCGTGACAACCTGCCAAATCCGATCCAACGCAGCCATAACCCGTACGTGCCGGTGAATGCGCCTGCGATCGGTGACCTGTTCGATCTGTTCGATTTCAAGCGGGAATCCGACGATCACGATCATGACCACGGCAGGCCGGACAGCGATGACGATCGCAGCGGCGGTAAGGGATGGTGGCCTTTCTGATCGTGTTCTGCACGAGGTACGCTGGGCACCACAACCTGGAACCGCCGCGCACGCCCGGCGCGGCGGTTTCATCCGCAGGGCGAGCCGACTATTGAGGCGATGCTGCTAGCGACCGCTGAGCCGCCGGCGCATTCGTCAGAGCGCTTCAAACTTGGGCGCGCAAGGACCTTAACCCCGTGCGCACTTCGTTCGCGAAAATCATCGGTTCTTCCCACGCGGCAAAGTGCCCGCCAGTTTCGGGCTTGTTGAAATAAATCAGATTGTGATATGCCTTTTCGGTCCAACTCTTTGGCGCCTGGTAGTTCTCTCCCGGAAACGCGCTCACAGCGGCGGGCACATTGACGTCTGCCGCGAGGAAGAAATTCGCGTGTGATTCCCAATAGAAGCGAGCCGCCGAAACCCCCGTATTGGTGAGCCAATAGAGTGTGATGTCGTCGAGCACGTCGTCACGCGTGAGCGCACCTGCGGCATGACCGTTGACGGGATGACCGAGCACTGCCGCGCTCAACGCCGCCGCGGGCTGGCCGTAGCCATCGCCATGATCGAGCAGCCACGACGCCAGCGCGACCGGCGAGTCGGCGAGTCCGTACAGCGTCTGTGGGCGTGTGCCCATTTCGAACGCGTAACCGCGCTTCTTCTTGAAGTTGGCGCTCAACTGTTCGTACGCGTGCTGCTCCTCGTCCGATAAGCCGGCAGGCATCGCGTCGCCCGCGGCCAGCGACTTCAGAACCTCTGCGGGAACGGAAGCAGGAAAGTTCACGTGAATCCCCATCAGTTCGGGCGGCGCCTGTTTAGCCATGGTGTTCGTCACAATGCCGCCGAGATCGCCGCCCTGCGATGCAAAACGCTGATATCCGAGCCGCTTCATCAACGTGACCCACGCGCGGGCGGTGCGCTCCGGACCCCAGCCCGTTGTGGTTGGTCTCGCTGAAAAACCATAACCGGGCAATGATGGAATCACGAGATGAAAGGCGTCCGAAGCCGGCGCGCCATACGCAGTCGGATTGACGAGCGGATCGATGATCTTGAACTGTTCGATCACCGAGCCGGGCCAGCCGTGCGTCACGATCAATGGCATCGCGTTGTCGTGCTTCGATCGCACATGGATGAAATGGATATCGAGTCCATCGATCTCGGTGACAAACTGCGGATACGAATTCAGCCGCGCCTCGCATTTGCGCCAGTCATAGCCGGTCGCCCAGTATTGCGCGAGCCCCTGAATGGTGGCGAGCTGAATACCCTGCGATTCGTCGGATACCGTCTCGCGATCCGGCCATCGCGTGGCCTTGATGCGACGCCGCATGTCGACGAGCTGCGAGTCGGGAACATGAACGTGGAGCGGACGAATTGCGGACCTGTCGCCGTTCGCGGGTTCCACGATTTTGCCGACTTCCGGGTTTGCATCTGCGAACGCGAGGCGGCTCAGCGAGCCTGCGGCGAGCGCCGCGGCGGCCACACCGACGAAGTGTCGACGCGATGCGGATTGTGGGGTGTCTTTTGACATGGAATCGATCTCCTGCCTTGATCAGCGTGTTGCGTTGCAAGTGAAGTCTGCGACGTACAGCTTCACGAAGTCATACGTGCGGTTCGCGGCCCGGCGTTCGGCTCGCGTCGGGCGTATTTGACCGGATGAACGTATCGCGTTTGTGTCCCGAGAGCTGGATGTGTGTAAGCGCGCGTATCCAGTCTGTTTGCAGATACGTTGGGATACAAAGGAAGACCTGGGCGAGAGGGAGGGGCGTGACGACGGGGGGGCGATACAGCGGAGCCTCAGCCGCTTTTGCTGTCCGGATCGGCTTCGATGTTCTTCACGCCACGCGAAGACCGCATTCGATATTCACTCGGGGACAATCCAGTCTTGCGCTTGAACAATTGTCGAAATGTGCTGATATCGCCATAGCCGACACGCTGACTCACCGCCTCAAGCCCGATTGGCCGCGTTTCCAGCAAGCGTTTCGCGACCTCGATGCGCAGATTTTGCAGATACGCTAACGGTGCTAGCCCGACGGCGTCCTTAAACCGGCGATTGAGTGTGCGTTCGCTGACAGCAAGCGATGCCGCCAGTTCGCTCAACCGGAATCCCTGCTGCAACGTAGCTTCCATCTGCTGCTGGGCGCGCGCGACGAGCGTGTCGGTATGCCCATGTTCGTCGAGAAGCGTTGCAAAGGAAGCCTGCGACGTCCGGTTCATGTCGATCAACAGCGCCTTCGCAGTCATCGTAGCGAGTTCTGCGCTGGCGAATGTTTCGACGAGCCGCACCGCGAGATTCAGGTACGAGGTCACGGAGCCGCCCGAGATGATGCCGTCTTGTGCGATCAGAAGTTCGTTTGCGCGAACTTCGACACGCGGATAGCGGCGCGCGAAGTCCGACGCTCTCGCCCAGTGCGTCGTTGCGGCGCGGCCATCCAGCAGGCCGGCCTCGGCGAGCAGGTAATTCGCCGTGCAATAAGCCGCCAGAACAGCGCCTGCCTTGCGTTGGCGCCGCAGTGCGGAAGACAGCTCGTTCAACCGTTCGCGGCGCCCGATGAACTCGTCGATGTTCGAGAAAAACGGTGCTGTCAGCAGAACGGCATCCGCGCGTTTGCGTGGGTCGATTTTTCCGTCGACCTGAATGGTTTGACCCGATGCAGCCGTAACGGGACGCCCGTCGAGCGATTCCACGCGCCACACGAACATGGGTGCGGACGTCGTGCCCGCTGCAGTCCTGCGCGCATGGAACTGATTAGCGGCGCTGAAGACGTCAACAGGCCCCGCGACGCCGGACGCGAGGATTCCGTCATAGACCCAGATGCGGACGATAGCCATACGCGTGTCTGAAATTCCTCGAATAATGGCGATGCTGCCACTTCTGGCCACGCCAGTAAACCCTGATCATGGCCACATCCGATCAACTGAAACAGGAGCAGCAACATGCCGATGATCGACGCACTGTGGCCCGAGGACGCCTTGACGCCTGAGGCCGAAGCCCGACTCGTCAAGGAACTGACCGACATCCTCATCAGCTCGCGCGACGCCGCCTCGAAAAGGCACACTTCACGCTCGAAGCAGCGCTCGAGGCCACCAGCGCAGGCATCGCGCGCAAATCGTAACGGAGTTCCGGCATGAAATTCAACGACACAGCCCCCGTGATGGCACCCGCTGGCGGTCCGCCGCTCTGGCTGACGAACCTCGCTGAAAACGCAACGCTCGAAGCCACCGTCCTGAAGCGTCCGATCGAAGGACGAGCCGACATTCTTTCCGTGATCAAACACGCGGTTTCGCTCTACGAATTCCAGCATCACAGCTATAAGGGCGCGATTGGTGACGGTTTGTATATGGAGTCTTATCGCTCGCAGATCCAAGGTGTGCCGATTGAGACGCTTGTCGTCGCCCACATAAACGAACAGGGCGAGACGGAGGCCGTCGTCATCAACCATCGTCCGCTCAATGCGATGCTGCTGTTTTCGAAACTGATGTGGGAGCGGGTCGACGAGCGCTTCCGCGATCGCTATCTGACGGGGTCGGAAGCCGCGGCGCTGAATACGGGATCGGGGGTGGTCTCACGCGAGGCAGGGGGCGCCGAAGCGATAGTTCGATGACTGATGTTCCCGATGGCGCACGCGATCGCTGTCGCGTGACCGGCCTGACTGACCGTCTGAAGCCTGCACTCACAGCCGGTATTCGAGGCCGCATGACGAAACGGTTTCTTTTAAATTTGACAACAGCCTCTGTGCTGGTCGCTTCTGCTGGAGTTTCCATGGCGCACACCCCTCCGATGCCATCCACGCCAACCACGAAGATCCTGGCGATTGGTACCTTTCCGCCGGGCACGGACATGCAACTCGTCCAACACATTCTTCCGTCCGAAATTCAACAGACGGCGCAGCTCTACCTCGAGGGCAACATTGATCAGTGGTATTCACTGCAAGACCGGGCTGGGGTGGCCTTCATCCTGAACGTTACCGACATGAGTCAAGCACATGAAATGCTCGAGGCACTTCCATTGGGGAAAGCGCACTTGATGACATTCTCGCTCCTCCCAATAGGTCCCCTGAAGCCGTTGAGCAAGCTTTTGACTCCGCCTTGCCCCCAGTAGAAAGCGCTGGAGCGTACCGGGTTGCTGCGCCGCCGCTTTTCGGCGCGCCATGGAGTTTCACACTGAACGAGAGCTACGATCATGTGCAAACTTGTAACGAAGGCGACGGTCTTCTCCGCAGCAGCTGTGGGCGTTTCCGCACCGAAGATTGTACCGACGTCATCCTCGGCGCCGAAGCTTGAAGTCGGCGAGGTGCACGTCAATCCTGACGTTACGCTGCGTCATATGGTCTATCGGCCTGCGCATCCAAAAGGTACGGTGCTGTTCCTGCACGGCTTCCCGGAGACGATGTATGCCTGGAAACCGATTGCCGAATCTCTGTCCAGCGACTACGAGGTGCATGCGTTCGACTGGCCGGGCTACGGACAGTCTTCGCGTCCAGGCGCCGATCGCTTTGCTTACGCGCCGAAGGATTATGCCGACGTGCTGGCAGAATATATCCGGGCGTCTGGCATCGACAGTTCGAAGCTGGTGATCTATGCAACCGATATCGGGGCCCTGCCCGCGCTGCTGGCGGCATTGGAGCAACCCGATATCGCCAGGCAGATCATTGTGGGCGACTTTGCCCCATTCAACCGCCCACAGTATATGTACGATAGCCTGCAGGGCCTGAAGTCAAAGGCTTCGTCCGACGCCGTGCGTGCCGCGATGAACAGGAACCGTGACGAAATCCTGGCAAACACATTCTTCCGCGGCATGTCGGCAGAGGAGCGCTACGCGTTGCCTCAGGAGTTCCGGGACGATATGGCGAAAGGCTGGGGCGGTGATGTCACGTCGGCAGACGCCTTCTTCCACTACTACTCATCCTTTACCCGCGACCAGGACTACTTCGAAGCCAATATGGAAAAGCTGAAGGTCCCTGTGAAGGTGGTATGGGGCGAGCAGGATATCTATATCAAGAAGGAAATGGGCGTCGAGTACGCCGACCGTAGCGGTCTGAAGCTTTTGGTCCTCCCTGGACTCGGCCACTTTCCGCATCTGCAAGCGCCTGAACAGACGGTGAACGAAGTTCGGGCTGCGTTCAGCGCGGGCAGCAATCCTGTTTGACCAGGGCGAGGTTTCCGACACCGCCATACCTCGTTTGCCGTGATTCAAACTCAGCCACCTGCAAGGCTCGTTCGACCATGGCTGCGACTTGTTCGAGAGAACAGAGGCGTCCGCTTATGGTTCGCCATCCAGTTCTCCCATTTACAAGCCGCTCGGTGCAGGCGCACGTCGGAATCGAGCCCGGTCAGCAAGGCCACCAAGGCGTGCGCCGACAAACCATACTTCGTGAACCCCGGTATCAGGTTGTCGCGCAGAAGGCCGGCGAGCTTCGGCCGGCCGTGCACGAGTTCCGTCAGGAGCCTGGTGTGGCTCACGACCTACATGTACGGCGTGGTGAAGCCGCCCGTGGTCCTCGAGGCGCCCAGGCTGGTTCGCCAGAAAGTCGGCTGCGCAGTGCGCGAAGACCCAGGCGTCCTCGATGCCAAGGTGCATCACCCCGCGCGGCCACGGGCGAATGGATGTGCGCGGCATCGCCCGCGATTGCGACCGGCCGACCATCTCCCTTACCGCGAACTGGTGACTGATGTGGAAATTTCGACGTCCAGGATGTCGGGGACCTTGCCGAATACACGCCAGACCTTGTGTTCGAGGCCCACGAGGAAGAGGAGGCCGCCCTTTTAAAAGCAAACGTGCACGCTCTCGAGGTTCAGGGACGTCTCGAGCCCGGTGTCGATCGAGGGCTTCATGGTTCCCCTCCGCGCGGCAACTGGGCGGCCGGCAAGCGTGCCACAGCATGGCGGAGAAAGAGGAGCAAAGGCCGTTTCCCAGCGTCCGCGTCGTTAGGGTTGAGAATTAAGGCTGGCCGGCCTTCCGGCGCCTCGTTGGAGGCTGGACCGCAGTTCTGTTGCGAAATCCCGCAGGGCCGACGGGCTGCTTTCATGCCCTTTGACTGTCCGTACGGGGTGCGAGCTTTCATTTCCCGGTCAAGTTCTTCGTCTCGTCGGAAGTGGATGGATATCATCAAATGAATCGTCGCGCCGTCGGGCCACGTGGATTTGAGTGTCGATCGCCGGCGCCTCGGCACGATGATTGCGCGGGCTGGAAGGTGACCGCGACGCGCCCGGTCAACGCGTGAAGCTGATCCATTGACGGGTTTGCAAACCCCAGGTAGATCGGAGCGCTGACCTTGTGGTCGGAGACGCAATCATCTGTATTGCAGGGAGAAATATGATTAGCTTCCGAGCTATTGCATCGTCGTTGATCGCCTGTCTCGGCACATCGCCGTCGGCTGGCCCTCGGCCGGCGAAGGAGGCCAATATGGCTCCTGCAGGGCCCCACGCGGCGCCGCGCACGCGTGCCTCGGCAAAAGTCGCTGTACGAGCATTGGGGGCCACGCCCTACGATCAATCCGCGAAACCCGCCTTGGTAGAGATCAACATTGACGAAACATTTTCTGGGGACATTGAAGGTGACTCGCATGTTCGCGCATTGCAGGTTCGACGCGACGATCGATCCGCAAGTATGGTCAGCGTGCAGAGGGTTCGCGCAAAGCTGGGCGGGCGCAATGGTAGCTTCGTGCTTCAAGGGTCCGGAATCGTCGAGAACGGCAAGATTAAGGCGACATGGTTCGTTGTTCCCGGATCGGGGACAGGCGATCTTGCGCTGTTGTGCGGCGTCGGCGGATTTGCGGGCACGTTCGGGGAACAATCCGAGGCGCAGCTGGATTACTGGTTCAATTGATTCCGAGCATGCAACAGAGACGTTTCTTCCCACCTCGACAATGACGGCGGGTTCGTTGATCGGTTGAAGTATGAGTTCGGCAATCCACTGCGCGTGGCTCAGTCCAGAAGCGATACAACGGTCGCATAAGCCCTTGGACTTAAGCGCCTCAGCCAAGGCTACCTCTGCGTACCTCGGGTCACTCCGTGAAGCCATGCCCTTCGGTTGTTTGTCCCCGCGATGATCGTTCCCCTCAAGGAGCGACTTGCCAACGCAGTACCGGATGGGTCGCGCCGGCCGGGAGTGCCCAGACGCCGGTTGAGCTGAAGTCGAACGTCGGGCCGAAACTAGATGGCACGCTCATCTGCGCGGTGGTGAGTCCATTCGCGATCGGCACCGGAGTACCCGTGCCCACGCCGACCGTGGCCCCGGTTGTCTGCGTGTCCCAGTAGACGTCGTTGGCGATCGTGCCGGTGTTGCTTAGCGCCAGGCCGAACGGCGGGGGGCCACGACCGGCCAGGACCATTTGGGTGACTGTGCCGGTCGCGAAAGATTGCTCGATCGTGCCGGTGTTGCTTTGAACGAGCGCCGCGCTCCCCGTGCCAAAGCAGGGGAAGCCGCCACCACCACCGCAGTAGTCGGGCGCATACGTAACGGAGCCGGTCGCATATGACTGCGTGATCAGACCGTCGTTTGTGCCGACCAGACCGCCGGCGCCCAGACCGTGAGCCGCGGAATTCACGGTGCCCGGTCCAAACGACGGCGGGATGTCCGGGCTTTGCGATTCATACGACTGCCGGATTACGCCGGTGCTGAAGTTGTATCCGACGAGGCCGCCCAACACGCCCTCGCTCACCATCGCCGCGTCGCTGGACGAGCGTGTGATCGTGCCGTAATTCGAGCCCACGAGACCGCCGCTCATCGCATCGATCGAAACGAAAGGTTCAGATAAGGAAAGGCTGCCACTCGTCTGGGCGCGCACGATCTGGCCGTCGTTGACGCCGGCCAGGATGCCGAAGGAGCCATAGCCGCTGATGCTCACGAAGCCGCTCACGCTGACGTTGCGAACGACGCCCGTCGCGCCGACCACACCGAATAGACCACTGGCTGCCTCGGGATTCGCCGGATTGCCCGTGGCGGGAACACTCTGCCACGCATTCAGATTCGAGATCGTATGGCCCAAGCCGTCGAACTGTCCGGCGAACGGCGCGGCGCCAGTTCCGATCGGCACATAAACGCCAGTGCCGCAGCAACGTGGCGTGCCGATGTCGATGTCCTTGCCGAGCGCATAGTTGCTGGCGAGATCGAGCGAAATGTTTTCCAGATCCGCAAGTGAATTGACGAGCTGGTAGCCGGTAATCTGAGTGATCAGTCCGCTGTCGGTCGGCGCTGTCCAGGTCGTGTTGGCGAGCAGTGTCCCCGGCGTGTAGGTGCCGTTCATGTCGTAGAGCGCGCTGACCGTCCCGGTGCTCTTCGACCAGTCGATCGTGCCGCCGTTCGTCACGCTGCCGCCGTTATCGATGCCCGTCGCGTCCGCGCGCAGCGTAAGGTTGCCAGAACCTGTGTCGCGGATCGTCGCGCCCGGAGAAAGCGCGACGTTGTGGTAAGCCGCGAGCGTCAGCGCCGACGCACCGCGCCAGTCGATGTCGGATGCGATCAGCAGGTCACCGGCCGCACCGTTGGGGCCGGTGGTAGAGAGTTCGACCGTGCTCCCTGCATTCAGGCTGCGTTGGAGCGCACGCGCCACTGAAGCGTCCACGGTAAGCGATGGCGTTGCGATGTTCCATCGACCGGCGTACACGGCGGCGCCGCGCTGGAACGACAGTTGCGCTGCCTCGGTATCGACCGTTCCTCCACTGCCGTCCGGGTTCTTCGCTACGATTGCGCCTCGTTGCGACACCGTGCCGTCGTCCGCCACGAGCCACACATGCCCGTTGCGAGTCGCACTGCCCGTCGCACGGATGCGCGCGCCGCCGCCCGCGAGTGCATAAACGTTGCCGTCCGCGGCTTGCAGGCTGATCTGCGCGGCGCGCGTGGTACCCGAATCGACCACGTTGCCCGCGCTGCCCGCCTGGACGAATACCTGTTGGCCGCTCGACGAATCCTGCAGCAGCACCTTCGACCCGGCCGCGAATTCCGCCGTACCGTCAGGCGCATTGACGGTGCCGCCGTTGATTACGGTCCGCGCGATCAGGAACACGTCGCCGCCACTGGAGCTGATTTTCCCGAGATTCACGACTACCGCGTCCGAGTTGCCCGACAGGGTGAGCGCGCCGCCATTCATGAACGCACAGTTGTCCGTGTCCAGCGTCGATGCGACGAAGCGTCCACCCGTCGTCACCACGCCGGATGGACCCACGACGATACCTTGCGGATTGACCAGATACACGCTGCCCGTGGCACTGAGCTTGCCGAAGATCGCGGAGAGCGAGCCTCCCGTCACGCGGTTCAGCGTCGCACCACCGCCGTTATTGAACGTCACGCTATTGCTTCTGCCGATCGAGAAGCTGTTCCAGTCGATCACACCACGTGTCGAACCGGATTGCGTGATCACGAGGCTGTTGCCTGCGCCCGCTATCGTGCCGGTGCCGGCGACGTAACGGCCGCCTTGCGGCAGGCTACCCGCCGCGAACGCCACAGGTGTGAGGGACAGTCCAGCCAGCGAAATACCGATGGAGAGCCAGAGGGGTCCGCTCGACTGCCGTCGACTCGGGGTGCGTGGCGTGGGCCGAGGTTGTTCCGGATGTGACATACAGCTCCCTTTCCGCGTGCGTGCGGAATGGTTAGCGACGACCCCGCAGAGCCGGCCGGAAAGGCGTGAGTCGTCGCATATGAAGAATAGCAGTTGGCGTCGCGGGTGCATGCCGATTTCTCAGCGCATTGCGCCTTCCTGGCAGGACTTTTGCGACATCTGGTACGCGGCGGGACTCATGTTGCGCGTCGACGGGATCCGACGGCAAATTGCGTCAAGGCGTCAAGAGCAAAGATGTCGGACACGGCATCACCGGCGTTGCCAGTGACGGTCAACTCAACCAGCCACCGAGGAAGGGCAGAAGCACCGGGCGGACAAACGCCGACATAGTGCCGTTCATCGCCATTCCCAGTCCCGAGTAGGCGCCGGCCGGCCTATGCGCGGCCTGCATGAATTGATTTTTTGAATGAATTTGTGCAGACGGCCGGAACACGGTCGAATGTCGGCTTTCTCGCGGCCGGCGTATAACGCTGCGCCGCCTGTTTGAATTCATCAAAAAAAGCCGATAAGGAGCAACAATGAAAGCCATCTTGGCCACCCTGACGATTGCACTGCTGGCCGTATCGTCCGGGAGCGCAATCGCCAAGGATTGGTCGACCGTGCGGTTCGGGGTCGACGCGAGCTATCCGCCGTTCGAATCGAAAGCCGCTGACGGCAAGCTCGTCGGCTTCGATATCGATCTCGGCAATGAGATTTGCCGCCGGCTAAACGCGAAATGCGTGTGGATCGAGAATTCGTTCGACGGCATGATTGCCGCGCTGAAAGGCCGCAAATTCGACGGCGTGCTGTCGACGATGTCGATGACGCCCGCGCGTCAGGCGCAGATCGGGTTCTCGTCGAAGGTGTTCCGCATTCCGACGCGTCTCGTCGCGAAGAAGGGCTCGTCGATCGAGCCGACGCCGCAAGCGCTGAAGGGCAAGCGCATCGGCGTCGAGCAGGGCTCGATTCAGGAAACCTACGCGAAGACGTATTGGGAGCCGGCCGGCGCGGTGATCGTGCCGTATCAGGATCAGGATCTGGTGTATTCGGATCTGCTTGCCGGCCGTATCGACGCGTCATTGCAGAACGCGGTGCAAGCCGATATCGGCTTTTTGCGCACCTCGCGCGGCAAGGACTTCGGATTTGCCGGCAATCCGCTTTACGACGCGAAAACGCTCGGCAGCGGCACGGCGATCGGTTTGCGTAAAGAAGATACCGATCTGCAGGAAAAGATCGACAAAGCCATTGCCGATATCCGCGCCGACGGCACTTACGACCGCATTGCGAAAAAGTATTTCGATTTCGACGTGTACGGTCAGTGAGCCGGGACCGCGCGGCACGTGGCCAGCTTCGACCTGGCACACGCGCGGCCCGACATCTAAACTGTTCTCATGACCTTCCTGAGCCGTGATGTGGCGAGCCGGTATGCCGAATCGGTTGCAACCGGCGCTTGCCCGGCCCGACCCGCATTGGGGAGGCACTGACATGCACGGCTTTCAGATCACGTTCTTCACCCAGCAGGGGCGCAGCCATCATGGCAAGCCGCTTGCAGACTGGCTCGTGCGTCTCGCGAGCGAACTCGGCCTGCGCGGCGCGACCGTGATTCCGGCTTGCGAAGGCATCGGCCATCATCACCGCATTCACTCCGCGCACTTCTTCGAGCTTGCCGATCAACCGTTGTCCATCGTGATGGCGGTGACGAGCGACGAAGCCGATCGGCTGTTCGATCGTCTTCGCGCTGAGGGTTTGTATCTGTTCTACGTGAAAACGACGGCCGAGTTCGGCGTCGTCGGAGAGGACGACGAGGCTTGATGCCCCCTTCTCGATGGCAAGTCCCGAACCTCGTTTTCTCGACCTGGTCCGTGTACGCGCGAGGGTATCCAGCCGCACAGGGCTGGGATGGGCATGTCGAATGCTTCGCTACTGGAGCCGAGTCATCCCAGGGAGAGCGAATCATGCGACAAGTTGCGACAAACATGCTGATCGCGCTATCGGCCATTGCGTTGATGGCGGGCGCATCCGGCTGTAAGCGGTCGGCCGAGAACGGCCGCATCTCGACGGGCCAGATGAGCAGCGGCGTGATGAGCAATTCGGCGAGCCCGCGTGGCACACCCGGCGATAGCGACGCGGCGAAGCGTGCGAACGGCGAGGCGGGCGCGGCAGCGAGCGCATCGCCCGCCGCGAGCCACGCCGCGGCGGTCCACAGCACGCCGGCGAGCGGGGCGTCCGCGACGCAGTAGGCGTCGCTCAGGCCCGGCGCATCGCAGAACTATTCGTCCAACGGATCGGGGTCGCCCAATGCGGAGTCGATCGCGCGCTGAGCATTGTCGACGGCCTCGCCGATCGCGGGCTTGCCGCGCAGCGCGGAGCGCGCATGCCGCGGAGCGGTCCAGTCTTCGAGGTCGCGAGCGTCGGTACCAGTGCGATCGATTCGCGTGGTGATCGACGAACCGCCGGCCGGGTCGTCCTCGACGAGCACGGTGATGGTGAAGCCGCGGTGGAGATGAACTTCCTGCATCGACGGTTCTCCTGGCTGGTTCGCTTTCGGGGCAGCATGCGCCGTTCCACGCGCTCGGGGGCTCCTGCTCTTATCTATTTCGTCCCGGTTTCGCCTGAATAGAAGGGGACGCGGAACCGCGCGCAGCAGGTGACTCAACGAAGGCCCGCTCCAAAGGCTATGCCGCGGGCTCCTCGTGCCGCACGTTGACCATCCACGGCACGCCGAAGCGGTCGATCAACGTACCGAAGCCGCTGGTCCAGAAGGTCTGCTGAAACGGCATCGTGACCTGTCCGCCATCCGCCAGCGCGTTGAAATATTTCTCGCCGGACGCCTGGTCGTCGGCGGTGACCGACAGGCTGAAGCCCGCATGCACGGTATCGCCGCCGCGGCAATCGCCATCTGACATCAGCACGTGCGTGTTACCGATGACGAGTGTCGCGTGCATGATCTTGTCGGCGTGTTCGGGCGCGACCGGGCGAGCGGGATCGGGCGGCGCGTCTTTCGCGCGCAGCTTCAGCAACTCCTGCGCGCCGAGCGCCGAACGATAGAACGCAATGGCTTCCTCACAACGGCCATTGAAGAACAGATAGGGTTGGATTTCCATGCTGGTTTCCTAAGACGGGCGAGGGTAGACAGACGATTCTATCAGCGTGCTTTCGCGGACGGACGGCTTTCGAGCCTGCGATCAAGCGATGCCTGTCGCGCTTCAGTGTGCCCCCGCTTCATGCCTTCCCGGCATGATTGCCGCCATTGGCTGGATAAGCCTCCTGCAACGCAATCGAGCCGGTTTCCAGCAGCGATTTGAGGTTGGACATGATCTTCGGCCATCCGCCCGACACCGCCTCGATGAACTTCGACTGATCGCGCTCGATCGTATGCGTGAGCGTCAGCTTGACCGCCGTTCCGCTCGGTTCGAGCTCCATCGTGCAGCGCGAATCGCCTTCGGCCTGCAGCTCCGGCCGTTTTTGATGCCGCCAGCGAATCACGAGGCGCCGCGGCGGCACAGCCTCGATGATCTCGCCCGCGTCGAAAGTCTCCCCCGCGCTCGACACGAGTTTCCACGACGAGCCCGCCGTCCATTCGCTATCGCAGCGCATGCCGAACCAGTACTGCTTGATGAACTTCGCGTCGGTGAGCGCCGACCACAACTGTTCCGGCGTGGTGCGGATATAGGTCACGTAGACGAATGTCGATCTAGTCATTGCCTTTCTCCAGGCGTCGTTTCAGGGAAGAGAGCGCCTTCAGGCGCGGTTTTTCGAACTTGGCAATCCAGCGCTCGTAGATCTGCTGCAGCGGCACTGGATTGAGGAAGTGCAATTTCTCGCGCCCGCTGCGCACCGTCACGACGAGGTTCGCCGCTTCCAGCAGGCCCAGATGCTGCGTCACGCCTTGCCGCGTCATGTCGAGGTGCTCGCACAGGTCGTTCAGGGTCTGGCCGTCGTGCGCATGCAGCACGTCCAGAAGCTTGCGCCGGCTCGGATCGGCGAGGGCTTTGAATAGCAGGTCTGTGTCGTCGGGGAGCTCGGCCATGAACGGCTATAGGCAAGTAATCTGTTGCATTTACTATAGGCAAGAGATTGCTTGCATGTCAAGGAGAGTGAGGAAGCCTCGTAGGTCCCATATGAGCGCACAACAAAAACTGCACCAACGGCCGGCGCCGCATTCACGTGCAACAGAGTCTGCTCCAAACGCCAACATCGAGTTGCGGCGCATCATTTCGGATAGTCAGTAACTATTGACCGGAGGGTTCTCGCCGATCTGGCATCGCGACGCGGTGACTTTCAAATTAGCGTCTGATGGGGGCGGGTAAAAGTTTTGTTATGCGACACCCGACGGTGTCTAGCTTTCACCTCGAAGGCGAACTGAAGCTCGCGCTGAATACGGAGAAGACCCATATCACACACGTGAACGACGGCTTCGTCTTCCTCGGTCGCCGCATCATCCGCAAGCGTGGACCACGCGGTCGCATGCGGCCGGTGACGACCATTCCGTGGGAGAAGTATCGGGGCTTTGCCGAGCGGTTAGTCAAACAACTGTCGGGCAATTACGGCGATGAACCTAAAATTGCGGCGCATGTCGGATTTTCCAGCGAGTGGTGTTGCGTCGGCAAAACGCGGCGGAAATGGTCGGCGCTCCAATGGATGATGTGGATCGAAGACAGGCCGTCTACGCGGGCTTTTAAAACAGAAACCGCGAAGTCTGCAGTGGCGCGATGCTGACGTTGACGCTGTCGAGGAATGCGACCAGATAACAGAGGAATATTGATGGCGCGATAGGTCACGCGACGCGCCGAACAAGAACTCATCTGCATCGGCCTGCGGTGCGATTGCCATGTAATCCACGTCCCGAATGAAGTCCGCACTAAGTCGCCGCGTTTCCGAAGGGGTCGTTCCGAGCATGCGACCAGAAATCCATGCGATGGACGTAATTCAGCTGGCGTACGATCGAAGCCTATCGAGCGCCGTCTTGAAGCTGTCGGTGATAGTTGTCGGTCTCCGCGTGGTGATATCGACGTACACATGCGTGAAGTCGGCGATTGATGCTGTGTCACGACTCATGCTGCTTGGGGTACCCAGGAACTGGCTTCGTCGCTTGTAGACGTTGTCCAACGGGGCCTGCAGAATCGTTAAAGAAGCATTTTAGGTCAGCAATGTGGCGGATTGCCGACGGTGGAGCTATCGAGCGGCCGGACGCCTGCTACCTGCATCGCCGAACTCACACTCTCAACCATCAACTGCCTTTGGAGCCGGCACCGGAGGCTCGTTATTGTTCACATTGAGTGGGACGATCTCGGCGCGGCCGCTTGGCAGGATATCGGCGAGATAGGGGCTTGTACCGAGCACACCGCAGAAACGAGCGAATTTCCGTAAACCGGAGGCTGTGGCTCTGGATGCTAATGTGGCGGGTCCGTTACTTCGCGATTACATCCTTCGCTTGAACATCAATCGTCGGCTGGGCCGCGGCTGCATTAGTGGTCGACGGTGACCCACCACCCATGCCTTCCTTGAATGCTTTGAAGGCACCGCCCAGGTCGGAACCGGCGGTACGTAATTTCTTGGTGCCGAAAACAAGCGCAATAATGGCCAGAACGATTAGCCAATGACCGATGCTGAGACTTCCCATATCAAACCTCTAGAACTAGAAAAACGTTGAACGATGACGCGCAGCTTTTCCGCACGTCCCGGAAACTAGTAGCGGGTTCCGGTGTAGCCCCCATTGTGAAACTCCGGAGCGATCCCGTCTCATTGAGCCACTTGCGGAATCGAAACCGTGATTGCCGCCACCAATGCGTGTCACCCGCAGACTCAAGAAAGCTCCGGTCGTCCCAGCCGTGATTTGCGTTCGCAGCGTTCGAAGCGTTCGCTGCCGACGCAATTGCGCACCTTCTCAAACGCAGAAGCCAGGTGTGAAAACGCTAGCGTTTACGCACATTCGGCATATCGAGACATGCTAGTGCCGTGACGATCGCGAATACCGACTCTGGCGTCCGCATCGGCTCAGGTGTCAGGATTGGCTGCGACGAAGCTCTGGAACGCACCGTAAGTCGGCTGGATCGGTATCAGACTGTTCGAGACGATGCCGAACGTCTGGTCACCACTCGTCAAGTCGTAGTACATCACCGACTGAACCGCAGACGTCTTGCGCGCCGCATAGAATTCGCCGAGTTGCTGATTGACGTAGGTCGCGCGGAACGCTTCGGTATCTTCGGGGGCAGCGTTCCATTCGGAGATGATGAACGGCACTCCATAGCGCGCCTTGCAGTAGATCGGCAGGTTGAAGCCTGGACCGGCACCGTCCGAGCCCACATCGAAGATATCGCCATAAGGCTGGTAGTTGTGCCACGTCGTGATGTCCCAGCGAACCTTAGGGTAACCGCTCGTTCCATTCGGCTGCAAGCCATCCCAGAGCATGTCGGAAGCGGCGACGTCCGCCACGCAGAAGTTGATACCGCACTTGGCGTTCGGCTGCACGGATTTGATGCCATCGATCATGCCGCGCATCGCGCCGCGCATGATCGGCCAGTTCGCGTTGTTGAAGTCGCCCCTGCCTGTTCCGGCTGTTGCCGAATTCAGGATGATCGCCCCGTCGCGGGTCAGTTCATTGCCACATTCGTACATCGTGACGCCATACGGCGCCAGCGCCGTGGCAATCGCCGCAGCCCCTGAGAATGAAGCCTGATAGGCCGCCGATTCACTCGTGTACAGGTTGTTGTTTGTGTCACGGAGCCCGTATTCGACGAGCGGGAAAAGCGTCAGTCCGGCGGACTTGAAAGCGCTTGCCAGGGCTACCAACGCGTTTATCTGAGTCGGCGTATTGAAAACGCCGACGCGATACGTCGTGCATCCTAGCGCACGCAGCGCGCCGACGACCTGCGCGGGCGTAAACGTATAATCGTAGTGCCCGTTGATGCCGTAGAACGCGCCCGGCGTCGCCGCCGCGGCGATACGCGGGTCCGTACACGGTAACCAGTTGCCGTTCCATGTCAGGACAGAGAACTGCCCGCCCGTCCCCGACTGGTAGATCATGCCGCCATACCACAACAGCAGGCTCACGTTGGAGGAGGACGGATCCTTGACCTTGTTCTTGTAGATAGAGCCGTTCGAAAGCGTCCAGATGTTGCTGGACTTGTCGATGATGTAGGCGGCGGACGGAATCGTCGTGCCGTCTGCCGAAGTGCCGCCAAGGCGCGGATCGATACAGGACGTCCATCCCGACCCAAGCCACTGATAGAAATTGCCGCTCGTGTTTTCCTGGTACACGCTGCCGTTGTACCACAGCAGCATTGTGACGTTGTACGAGTAGGGGTCTTTGGTCCCGTTCCTGTAGATATACCCGTTGGAGGTCGTCCACACGATGCCGGAGGCGTCGATAATGGACGTCGCCGGCGGGGTTGTCGTGCCGTTGGCCGAAATATTACCTCCGACGCGCGGATCGACAGAGGGTGTCCAGCCCGTCCCAAGCCATTTGTAGAAATCCCCGCCCGTGTTCTGCTGGTAGACGCTGCCGTTGTACCACAACAGCAACGCGACGTTGTACGAGTAGGGGTCTTTGATTCCGTTCCTGTAGATATACCCGTTGGAGGTCATCCACACGATGCCGCTGGCGTCGACAATGGACGCCGCAGGCGGGGTTGTCGTGCCGTTGGCCGAAGTGCCCCCGAGGCAGGGATTGGAAGCCGGTGTCCATCCCGACCCAATCCACTGATAGAAATCTCCGCTCGTGTTCTGCTGGTAGACGCTGCCGTTGTACCACAGCAGCATCACGACATTGTACGAGTAGGGGTCTTTGGTCCCGTTCCTGTAGATATACCCGTTGGCGGTCATCCAAACACTGCCGCTGGCGTCGACAATGGCGGACGCCGGCGGGGTTGTCGTGCCGTTGGCAGAAGTCGTACCGTTGGCCGCAATGAGGCGCGGATCGACAGAGTTTGTCCACCCCGTCCCAAGCCACACATAATAATCACCGCTCGTGTTCTGCTGGAAGACGCTGCCGTTGTACCACAGCAGCATTGTGACGTTGTACGAGTAGGGGTCTTTTGTCCCGTTCCTGTAGATATACCCGTTCGAGGTCGTCCACACGATGCCGGAGGCGTCGACAATGGACGCTGCCGGCGGGGTAGTCGTGCCGTTAGGTGAGGTGGATACGCTGGCGTTTGCCTTGGCCGCACTGCTGTTGCTGCCAGGCGCAGTGGCGTCGCTGTTGCTCCCGCCACCGCACGCCACCAGTACATAGCTGCTTGCAGCTGCCGTCACGCAGCCGAGAAATCGTCGTCGATTGATCACAGAAATAATCCGCAGCCGGAAGACCCGGCCAAATTCAGTTGGTAAGCACTCGAGTCACACGGGTCTGACGTGCGCCAGAAAGTGGTTGCATCTTTTAATTCGGTATGCTTATCAAACCGCTGCAATACGATCGGACGACGGCTCCCAGGCGTTCATCAAGGCGCCGCGTTTTCTATCGAACTGCTTGTCGGAGGGATTTCGATTACCGGAGCGATCCTCACTTGACCTGCCTTTGCGCAGTCAGCGAGCGAATTCGCAAAAAGGGAATAAGCGATAGTGGTTCAGTAACAATTACCTTTTCGAGCCTCTCATCAGGTAAGAGATACTACTGGATGTCGGCAGAAAGTGGGCCCGAGGTTAGAGCACGGCAAAAAATAGGCTTATTCTTCCGATAAAAAGGCGCCCGCAGGTTACTTTTTTCGCGGTCTGCGAATCGGAAGCGACGAACGTCCAGAGGGTGGTGGACGATGAGCACTTTTCCACGGGGCGGTCCTGCCTGCTCTGCGGCCGCGACGCTTCCAATTCCTTATCTTTCCAATGATCTTGGGGAGCGTTCAGGGCCGGAAAGTGACCTTGCCCCTATTTCACGAATCCCATAGCTGAAGTGTGTTAGCTGAAACTCGATCTGAGAGGTAGGCTGGGCCGATAGAGAAGACGCGATCAATGGGGAATGAGTTTCTCCCTGGCGAGTTGCAGTGAATCGAGCAAGCTGCGCATCGGGGCCTTGCTGTAACGCCATCGTCCTTGATGTTCACGTTCACTGTTGTACTGTCGAGCCACGCATCAAGATCAGTCTGCAACACGTCTATCGATTCGTAGATCTTCTTTCGGAAGGCCACACGATAGAACTCGTTGAGCATGGTTTTGTGCAGCCGTTCGACGATCCCGTTGGTCTGCGGCGACTTGGCCTTGGCACGAGTGTGATCGATATCCTCCACGGCCAGATACAGCTCATATTCGTGATGCTCGGGATTGCCGCAGTATTCCGTGCCGCGATCGGTCAGCACACGCAGCAGCGGGAGAGATACGCTGTTGTTGAATAAAAAGATTGCGAGGACAACCTCCTCGCGTAGCTCTAGAACCGTTTTTTACTTGTCCTCGTTATGTTCGTTTTCCAACACAACACGAACAACACAACAGGTTTTTTCCCAACGTGCGTAGTAAAAACATACGGCCCATCTATCATCTTCCTTGCACTATCAAAAAAATGACAGGACCCTATGAGAGACCCTGCCGTGAGCAAGTTCGCAAAACTGTTGACGTCCGTTGTGTCGCAACGAAGCGCCCGGAACTGCCGGAAGATCATACGGGGAGTAGCTGGCCAGATTCCCGAAGCTTTGTCGAGCAGTAGCCGCGACGCTCACCAGCCGGACTGACGATTAGAACGGTCGAGTCGGCAAGCCGTTAAATGCAACCGTCGGCACAGTGGGCTCTGGTCGGAAATTGGAAGGCCACGCGCCTCAAAGAACGATCACCGACCGCCGGCCAGGAGTCGGTCCGCGAAACCCTCATAAGGAAGTGAGGCCCGTCATGAACATGCTTACCATCACCGCTCGCCAGCTCTTGTTATATAGCCACACCCTCGTCTTCGCCTTCGCCATCGCGCGCGTGTTGCGGGAAGACGTGGCGCTGCTCACAGCTCGGCGCATTGATGCCGTCAGACTGGAAGCCACCGGACGTACCATTGCAGGGTTGCTCGGCCTGCTCTGGATAACGGGCGTCGCTATGATCCTGCTTGGCACCGGCTTACATATGGCTGTGCTGGTCTCCAAGCCGAAGCTGGCTGCAAAGCTGACAGTGGTATGCCTGCTGACGGCGAACGGCTTGCTGCTGCATCGAGTCGCGTTTCCGATGCTGACCACACCGCAGCGTCGCCCACGTAGGGCGGCGACGATATGCGTCTTGTTGGGGGCCATCAGTTCGGTGTCGTGGCTCTATGCGTCTTTTGTAGGCGTGGCGCGCCTTATCGCCCCGGCGATGTCCTATACGGCCTTTCTAGCCTTGTACGGGGTGGGGCTGGTGGGTGGGATCGGGACGGGGTTGGCGGTGGCGCGGCCGCGTGTGGAGCGGCTATTGGCTCCGTTGTCCGGCGGGGACGTGGTTGTCGGTTCGGCGCCAACCGGACGATTGA
Source organism: Paraburkholderia sp. BR14374 (assembly GCF_040948685.1). Taxonomy (NCBI): domain Bacteria; kingdom Pseudomonadati; phylum Pseudomonadota; class Betaproteobacteria; order Burkholderiales; family Burkholderiaceae; genus Paraburkholderia; species Paraburkholderia sp. BR14374. The sequence goes on from NZ_JBFPKF010000030.1 coordinate 38,562, forward strand.
GCTTGCCGCCTTTTTAGCTCGACCCTGAAATACCGCCGCACGCAACGCCATCCGGTCGTCCAAGTCGAGCGCGGGCCTGGCGGTCTACGTCTCAAGAAGCCACTCGCGTTAAAGGAGTTGCTGCGCGCGATAGATGAAATAAGCGTGGCCACAAAATTGGGATGGCGGATCAGGAACGACCGTGCTTGCTGTCGTCTCGGACGTAGCGGTTTCTATGCAGTCCACGGGAATCCAAAGTATCCGAAGCGCACCAGTCCCAGTGTCATCGATGACTGGGCTGCGCAATTGACGGGTTGGCTCCGGGCGGACAGTCATCGACCGAAGCGTGACCGGCGCACACCCGCTTCATGTTCGAGGCAATCCGTGAACAGGGCTATGCCGGCAGCGATGGCCGTGTCAGCTCGTTCGTGCGGCGCTGGCGCGAGCGGCAGGGCGAAGCGCCGCGCAAGAAGGCCTATGTCCCGCTCGCCTTTGAGCCCGGCGAGGCGTTCCAGTTCGACTGGAGCTGTGAGTACGTCTTCATCGGCGGTCTGCGGCGCCGTCTGGAAGTCGCCCACGTCAAACTGAACGCCAGCCGCGCCTTCTGGCTGATCGCATATCCCACACAGAGTCACGAGATGTTGTTCGATGCGCACGCACGCGCATTTGCCGCGTTCGGCGGCGCGCCGCGTCGCGGCATCTACGACAACATGAAAACCGCCGTGGACACCCACCATTGCCACATCGTTGAAACAGGCAATGAATCGTGGCGCTTCAGGACCAGTTCTGCCAAAGCAAAAACGACGAGAAAGAGAGTTTCAAAGACGCTGAAAGGCGAGCAGCAGCTGCAAAGGTGGCTATGGACGCATGCCGCAACGCCGCCAAGATGGGGCCGCCCGGATGGGAACAAAAAGTGCTGGGCGATGACGACTGACATCAAGAGACTGACAGGTCATCATGAAAGACGATTCGGGAACAGCGCCCGCCGCGGATCCATCCGGACAACCGCAGCCCGCTTCAAAACCAAAACCCTCACCCGGCCTCGGGACACCACCCGATATCAACCCCAGCGTTTCCGGTGCGACACCGGCAAACGAAAACGTGCGAGGCGCGTCAGACTCAGCCTTCGCTGACGAACTGGCCAATGGAGCATAACTGCGATGAACAGCAAACGCGTGCCTCTAGCCGGCGATGTATCAAACAGCTCTGCGCAGGCGCTGAGCGAACTTGCCGCTCACACTACGGAACTGCTCGAAAGCAATTCTCTCGATGCCCGTTTTGCGCGGAAGCTTCTCAAACAACTTGCGAGAGAGGCGGAGGCCGCTGGCATCGATATCCTCGAAGACGCAACGCTCGGGACAACCCTTAAGCGCCTCAAGAAATCGGTGAACGCCACTCAGGCTGGCGAACTGGTGGCGGCAGCCGCGGAACTGAGAACAGAATCCGGCTCCACTGAGAATGAAAAGGCCGCGGGAAAGAAGAAACAGCGCAACAAACGATTTTCGCTAACTTTGCGCTCCAATGCCTTCAGACGTTCTCACTCGTCGTTGTGACGCCATCGCGCTCACTCGTGCAGTGTCTGCGGCGTGCAGCAGATCATCTGCGCAATCGGTTCGACCGCCGCCCCATTGACGGATGTTTGCTACGCTGATCGCACACCCGGCACGTCTTGCTCCGCGACTTCCAGGGAAAACTTCTATACCTTCCTGTTCACGGCTCCATTCTCTCGAGAGCTGGAGTCTGCACGGAATCCGCGGCGGTTGCACTTGTTGTCGGACGCCGCGGAGTGGCCCCGATCGACAGCGACGGGCCCGCAGCAGCTGGTCGAACTCGATTCGCCCTCGTCAAATATCACGACGATAGGGTTTGTCTCGGCAAACCCTCCGCGAATCATATTGGCAATTAGTTCAGCGCAAGTTTCTGCCGCGACCACGAGAACGGACCATAGGCATCGAGCCCGTTCGGTGCGTTCTTCGTCGGATCAAACGTGAACTTCGTCCATTCCATCGGCGCGGTCTGTCCGTGAACGATAATGCGGTGGAAGTTCGGCACGTTGTAATCCGTTCCCGCGGGGTTCAACACGTAGGGATCAAACGAGCATGGGGTAGCCTCAGTGAACGGAGTCGATGCGTCATAGACTTGCGTAGCGGGCCCGGCGTTTTCGTGGACGCACGCCTACCAGTGCAGTTGCCTTCTGTGCTTCCGCCTGATCGAACGCGTTGTTCAGCCAATCGATGGTTGCCTGCGTACGGTTCGCGACTTCCGTAGCCTGTCGCGCAGTCATATTCGCCCAGTCCGGAGTTTGCGGCTTCTTACCAGAGAACCAGACGTCAGTACCATTGTTTGAACCGCCCGGAATGTTGACGGTAGCGAACACCACGCCTTCGTTCGCCCACCAGACGTTTTCCACAAACTGTTTGTCGGCAGCGTTCGTCCCTTCCTGGGCCTGACTGTGAACCTGGAGAGCACCCGAGCCCAGTGTCGAGCCGGCAGCGGGAAAGAACAGTTGGCGAATCAGGGCCAAGTTATCCACTGGATCCCCAGGCTTATTGGAGCCCGCGCTGTAGCTCGGCTGGGGAATTCCAGCGACGTTGCCCAGCAGCGGGTCGGTATCAGAGTAGAAGCCAGCGATTTGCTTCGGCAGCTGACAGTCTTCCCATTCATTGTCACCCGGTGTATAGATCAAGGGCAGCTTGAACTCGCCGCAGTATTGTTGCCCCGCGCCCGCTGGTTCGCGGCACCCCTACCTGATGCCGTGACCCAAACCAGCGGGCCTGTCTTGCCTTCGCCGCCTGTGCGGCTTCGCCGTTTCCCCGGCACAGGGGTCCTGCCTTCCGTTCCTTTAGCGATTCCATCCGATCAGCCGGATGCATGGGAAGAGCATGCGGTCCGACTGTCCAACCTGCTGCCTGCCGGCGTGCATTGCGCTTCGCGCAAATCACCACCAATGTATTCGCGAGGTATCCCTGCCGTCGCGCTGCGCGGGTCGTCCCGCCCGATGCAGCTTCGGGGCTACCGTGCCGGCGTGACGCTTAGCGCGTCGGGGTTCGTTCGCCGCTGTGCGGTGACGCCCCCTCGCTATGGGCCGGGCAATACCTGATCCGCGTTCTTGTTGCGGAGATGGACAGCCTTCCGCGTTGCGCTAAATCGCCGGGACTAGGTCGAATTCGGCAGCCAGATTTGTCATACGTGATCTAACCTTGTAGGCCAATGATCTCTATGGCCGATGGGCCGCCGCTTCACGCGCCGTGTCGTGGTATTCCTTGAATTTTGTGACTCTTCCGTTTTCGATTGTGAAGACGTGAGCCCACTCGTCTTCATACGTAATGCCAGTTGAATTTACGTGCCAGCGATGGACTCCAAGCACGACCACCTTGTCTTCGCTGGCAATAAAATCGAGAGGTTCGAATCGTCCGATGCCGGCTCATAGTCAAGGCCTTTGTTCAGGCGGATGAGGATTGAGCCGCCGAGATGCGTGCGAGGACTGATGCCGCCCGCACGCATAGCCGCAGTTACTGATCGAACGAAGCGATCTGGCCCGTGCGGTCGTCGAGAATCAGACGTCCCGCACGCGGACCATGGTCAAAATCGAAGAACCCGTTCAACGACCCCGCAACCGCATCCGCGGAACCGCCGCCGATAGGCTGCAGGTTCCAGTTGTGTTCGACGAAACGAATGATCGAAGACTGGTCGGTCACCTGATGGTCGATGTAGTTGGTCCTGGCCCACGGCGATATCACCAGCAGCGGCAGCCGGGGGCCGTAGCCGCAGCGCCCGTTCTGCGTACCGCTTGCAGGATCGTTGGCCTTTGGCTGACCGCAGTTTCCGGGCGGGAGAAGCTGGTCATCCAGCACGTTGGACTGGAACACGATGGGGCCCATCACATGGTCATACCATCCATCCGAGTCGTCGTAGGCGACGATGACCGCGGTCTCACGCCACTCCGGTGAATGCATGAGGGCGTTGATCACATCGACGACAAACATCTGTTCGTCCAGCGGATCCGAATATCCGGCGTGGCCGTCCTGGAACGCTCGTGCTTTGAGGAAGCTCACCGCCGGCAGGTTGTGATGCGCGATCGCTGTGTAGAACCGATTCAAATCGTATTGATGATTGGCCTGATCCAACTTGCCAATCGCGGCATCGGAACTCGGTGGCAGGTGCTGCGGATTCTGCGTGCTCTTCCAATACTGGAAAAACGCATGATGGGGGATATAGTCGACGACGCTGGCGCCGGCGATGTTGTTATGGGTCGCCGCGCAGTTGTCGAAGCCTCCCATGAACGCGCCCCAGGTAAGACCAGCGGAATTCAACCGATCGCCAATATTCTCACCTGACATCGTGATCTGAGTGCGCTTGGGATCGGAGCACTTGTCACCGGCCGGATCCGGATCGCCAATGACCGCTCCGCTGGTGCCGCCATTGGCAATGTTGCCGCTCGTCAGAATGTTGTTGGTGATCGTTCCCATGTAAGTCGTGCCGGCCACGAGGTTGAGAAGACCGGGCGTTGACGGACCGAAACTCGTTCCGAACGAGTTATCACTCATCGCGTAATGCTGCGCATAGTTCCACAGCGCGGTGACGGTGTTGCCGTCGTAGTAGCCCAGTGTGCTGTTCGGACCGAGTATCGCATCGTTGCAACTGTGCGTGAGGAAGCGATCCATCAATCCACCGTGAAACGCGAACTGTTCGTCGCTGTAGCCGTGATCTTGATCGCAGGTCACGGGTACGCTGCGGTCAATCCGGAACGGATTCTGGCCGTTGGGATTGTTGGTCAGCAAGCCCGCGCTCAATAGCGTATTTGGCCTTGGCGTATCTTCCTTCGGGTTGCCAAAGTAGCGCGTGCCGTCCGTGTTTGGTTTCGCATGCGGATAGGTGCCGAAGTAGTGATCGAAGGAGACGTTCTCCTGAAAGATCACGACGATGTGCTTGATAGGTGTTCTGGTGGAGGATTCACTATCGGAATGGGCGGGTGTCGAGAGCAGCAGGCCACTGCTCACCGCAGTTACCAACAGTGCGGCAAGGGCAATTCGATTTGGTTTCGGCGTTTCCATTTTCGCACTCCTTCAGATTAATTGCCATTCGACAGGATTGACCCATCAAGCGATTTGTTGAGGACGACACGGCAGTCAGCTTGCGAAACTGCGATGGAACCAGCGTGAGAGGCTCAAGTCAGCGTAATCAGGCGGAATGGCATTTTGGTGACGCTGCTTCAATATTTTTGCGTACCCATTCTTCACAGCGTGGCGCGGTGGCAGTCAAACGTCAGATCAATCCTCGTCTAACCATTGCGGTTCCAAGTTTCGTGTAGGACGTATCTCTACCGGCGTTCGTGAAGCGGTTGCACCGTGGCCGGCGCGCACTCGTTGCATTGCTCGTCAGCCTGTCGTGCGGGGCAGGACACCGCAAGCCGTCTAGCCGGCCAGGTCTTCGGTTTCACGCGCTGTTTTGGATTACATAGCAGCTGCCGATTTGTCGGGTTTCATTCGACTGGTTACCCGTTCGTCTTGCGTCAGTGTGGTCAATCGCAATTTCTTTCCGGCGATTGCGTAGGAAAACTATGCTTTTCATCAAATGAGGTGCGCAGGCTAACCCCGCGAATGGCTGCCGAATAGCTGCACAGATTCCGATCGAGGCCACGCGCTCGATGTCGTCCATCTCGACAGTTCGTCGGGAGGATTTTGGTACTGCTGCCGATATCGCCGAACTTCGGCCGGGTGGCTTCCGAAATGCGAAGGCCGGCGTTTTCACAACCCTCGACCCGTTGCCGACGGTCTGTTCGTCGCGATTCCAAGGGCAGGTATCAGGGTGGAACGGCCATACAGCGCCTTCATCTATGAACTCGTCTTCGACCTTGACTGACCCGATAGGCAGTCGTGGCGCGCCTGCTGGTTGACCCACTACCGCCACAATGCAACAGGATGACTGTTCGCTGATGGTTGTGGATAGCAGCCGGTCTCATTGCGCCAGTTGCCACTGCAATATCGGATGCGTCGCTCCAGCGGGCATCGCCCAAACACCGCCTGGGCCAAAGTTGTATGTCGGACCGAAGCTGGACGGCGTGCTCATCTGCACAGTAGTCAAGCCTTGAGCGTTACCCAGGTTCGCGCCTGTCACGGATCGGCGTAATCGAGCCGGGGATGATCGGCGTAATGAGGCCACCTGGAATGGCCCCGAAACGCGATTTCGAAGGGACTCAAGAATGCGTTTTTTTGCCTGATTTTGCAACCGCGTTTT
>NZ_JBFPKF010000031.1:0-44151 GCF_040948685.1 Paraburkholderia sp. BR14374
GGTGCAGGACGGCGACGGCCCGAACGCGCCCGAGAGGTGGTTCACGGCGAGCGCTTGCCAGCAGGACAAGGGCTGGAAGTGGGCGACGGCCGAGCCGGCGGTCGCACGCTGGGGCAATTTGCAATAATGAAGCGGCCAATGTTGCTCGCCGCTTCCTCCCTCCGTCATTAACGACGGAAGGCCCCATCGTCAGCAGTTCCTGGAGGACGCAGTCCACCTTGCGCGCGCAGGGCAGCCCCCGATGACCAGGATGCAGTCCTGATGGGGCTGCATCGTTGAGCACAGCCCCGCGCGATAGATCGCACGCTAGCAGGAGTGATTTAACGTCGCTCTGTACATCGGAGAAGCGGCGACGCCTTCCAATCAATGGTCACGCTAGAGCACACGGGTCGACAGCTCCCGCAAAGCCGAAGCGCGTGTGGATCGACGCTACCTTGCGGCGAACACCGAGACCCCGCCATTGACGAATCCATTTGCGGCGCAACTCGGGCATCCTGCTGGCGATGTCGCCGAAGAGTAGGGAACGAAAATCAGCCCTGTCGCCGGGTCGACTGCAACCGAATGCGCATTGTTACCAGTGTTCAGGCGAGTGACAACCCTGCGGGAACCGGCGTCGACAATGGTTAATACCGGCGTACACGGCGATGCGGCCGAGCAGGCGCCATTCGTCGAGGCATTGCCGGAAGAAGTCCAACGGCTTGCCGCGTTGTAGTAGCGATTGGTGGACACATCGTATTCAAGCTGATCACCTCCACCCGCGTTGAGGGACGCCAGGAGCGCGCCGTTTGAACGATCGATAATCTGCATGAGCAACGGTGCGCCAGTCGTCCCTTCTCGGCAACCGACCGCAATATCGTTCCCAGGCCCGAGCGCCAACCCAGTAGGATCGCAGTTACCTTCCCCATACATTGCGACGCCCGCAAGGGTTGTATAGTTCTGCGTCCCGCCGTTTGGTATTGCGCGAACAGATGCTCCCGGCAGTTTTACGAGTTCACCATGAGGATTCGTCGTGCTGCCGTCTACGTTCACGTAGAAGTTGTCGCTCGTGGCGTCGTACCGGCAGGCTTCGAGTCCGGCAGTGGGTTTACCCGCGTTGTCAGTGAATGTGACCTTTGCCACGACGGTCTGAGTTGCCGTGTTGATGAATGTCGCGAAGGGCGGGTTCTCTTCCGGACTCGAGATCATGAAGATGCCATGGGTCGAATCGAGACAACCTTCATCTGCGCGCACGCCGGTTGTGCTGACCACTATCTTGCTTATCACTGCCCCTGCTGCAGGGTCGACGATCTTCACAGAATTCACGTCCCCCGCATAGATGAGGCTGCCGACAGGCGTCGCGCCGTCCGGACCGGCCTGCGAATTCGGACCGGGTCCAAGTCCCGTAAACGCGAGCGGACCGCTACCCTGGATTGCCTTGACGAACGACTTCGACGGAATGTCGATCTGATCCAGCGAAGCGTTATTTCTGTCGGTAAAAAAGTAATGGCTACCGGAAACGACGCCGATATCAAAGGAAAAGTTGACGCCGGTCTTGATGTTCGGCACGGCAATGTCCGATACATAATGCGGCCCGCTTGTAAGGTTGTCCCCGCCGCCACAGCCCGCAATAACGACCGCCACCGACGCAACCGCCATTGCATTTGCCCAAATGTACCTTCGCATCGCCCACCTCCTTTGATCGTTGAAATATGTCGAGCTTCGTCAATGCGTCCGCAACAGTGGAATCCGCCGCTACAGCATACGCTTTCCATTAAGTAGTCGTCCGTATCGTATTCACCAGGTATCAAACGTGATTTGCTTCAGTTTTTCATAAGGTTTCCGTGGAGCCATTCAATGTCGCGAAGTTCGCCATACCACCATTCTCGGGCTTCGCGCCAAAACCAGCTGGCAAAAGGGCCCGTCGCGGCGAGATGCAATCGGTTAGCACCGGTTTGCACGCCTCCATGAAAGCGCGTTCATTTGCGAGCCGTGAACACGTCGCTCAGCTAACTGCAGTCTGATCAGACGCGCGCCGTCGGAGTCGATTCTGGAATGTGAGCTGAAGGATGCACCGGGCCATTGTCCGGATCAGATCCTATGGAACGACGCGGCGGCCCGCGCACCACGATAGTCGAGCGTGAGGCATCAGGGCTGATACTCCTTGTTCATGCGTGGTTGCATGCAGCATACCGCGGCGCTGGAAGCGCGAGGCAGGACTACGCTTCTTTTGTGTCAAAGATCAGAAGATCTACACCTGCCTGCGCGAAGTTGCCGAGATCTGCCGCAGTCGCCCGGCCTTCGGGCGGGTCAAACGCCGACTTGATGGCGTCGACCGAGTCGAAACGACACTTTACAAGAAGCAAACGGATGCAAGGCGTTCGATAACTACTACGCGTCGACCCATGTGCCACTGGCGAAGACACTGCCGGGCCTGAAAGGTTATGAGATTAGTGCGGGGCCGGTGGCGTTAGCCCAAGGCAACTCGCCCTACCACCTCGTCGCCCATCAGTCGGGTGCATCCTTTCGAGCGGGATGGGGGCGGTGCAGTTTGCTGTCCTGACCATTCAGAGCGGAGTCCACCATGACACCGCTACGTCGACGCATGATCGAGGATATGCGCGTGCGCAACCCTTCCTTGCGGAAGACCGCTGTCGTCGTCATTCGGCCGGCGATCGCGCTCCGCTCGCTCGCAGGATCATGCTCACCACTTCTTCCGTAGTCACCTCGAAGCGCTTCGGCGCTAGCGCGCGCTTGCCGGAGAGCGCGCATATCTGTGCCTCGAAATCGGCATAGTGCTGAGTGGTTGCCCAGATCATGAACAGTAGCGTCGGCGGATCGACGGGCGCGAGCAAGCCTTTGGCAATCCATCGCTCGATCAGCTTCACACGTGTGTCCATCCACGGCTTCACGCGTTCGAGCAGGATCTCTTGCATATGCGCCGCACCGCTGATGATTTCGTTGGCCCACACCTTCGAGCCGAGCGGGCGGCGCCGTGACAGGGCCATCTTGGCGCGTACGTAGCCGCCTATCGCCTCGACCGGATCATCGCTTGCATCGAACAGGTCCGCGGCCGCGTTCCATTCCTCGAACACATCGTCGAGCACGCGCCAGTACAACGCCAGTTTGGTCGGGAAGTAGTAGTGCAGATTGGCTTTCGGCAAGCCTGCGCGCTCTGCAATCAGCGCCGTGCTCGCGCCTTCGAAACCGCGTTCGGCGAACACGGCTTCGGCACAGGCGAGCAGGTGGGATTCATTCGACGCGCGAATCGAGGCTTTGCGCCGACCGCGCTTGTGCGTTGCGTCAGCGGCTGGCAGCGCCGGCGTGGTGCCGCGCGTCCCGAGGGGCGCGGCTCGCGCGGTGGGTTCGTCGTTGCGCATGGTGTTCGGTCCATTCGAAAGAAATGAGAAGCGCGTCGGCCGCGCGCGTGCCGGCTTCATTGTAGCCACGATGCAAGTGCGTCGCGTATTCACCCGCATCGGCAGAAACGCGCAAGTAGGACGTCCGCGTGCTTTTCGCGCACTGCAGCATCAATGGCACGGTTCTCGCTCGTAACTCCGCATTGAATTAGCGAAGTTTATCGTCTAAAACCTGTCCAATCGGACAGGATTAGAAGGGCGGGATTTCAGGAACCGCACAGTCCTACCCAGGCGTGCACCGCGATGGCTCTTCGCGCCCCACGCGGCGGCATGCACGCACGTTTGACGAACACGGACAGGAGGACACGTATGAACGCAGTAAGCGAAGCCGCGCTGACGACCGCGGTCCACGTGAACGGCCAGCGCTTGTGGGACAGCTTGATGGAGATGGCGAAGATTGGCGCCACCCCCAAGGGCGGCGTGTGCCGTCTCGCGCTGACCGACCTCGACAAGCAGGGCCGCGATCTCATCGTGCAATGGGCGAAAGAGGCGAACTGCACGGTGAGTGTCGACCAGATGGGCAACGTGTTCATGCGCCGCGCGGGGCGCAACAACGACCTGCCGCCCGTGATGACCGGCTCGCACGCCGACTCGCAGCCGACGGGCGGCCGCTTCGACGGTATCTATGGTGTGCTCGGCGGGCTGGAGGTGATTCGCTCGCTGAACGATTACGGCATCGAAACCGAGCGGCCTGTTGAAACGGTGATCTGGACCAACGAAGAGGGCTCGCGCTTCGCGCCGGCGATGGTCGCCTCCGGCGTATTTGCCGGCGTGTTCACGCTCGAGTACGGGCTTTCGCGCAAGGACGTCGACGGCAAGACTATCGGCGAGGAATTGCAGCGGATCGGCTATGCGGGCGCAGTGCCGTGCGGCGGTCGCAAGATTCACGCTGCGTTCGAACTGCACATCGAACAAGGGCCGATACTCGAGGCCGAGAACAAAACGATAGGCGTGGTCACCGACGCGCAAGGCCAGCGCTGGTACGAAGTCGTGCTCACGGGGCAGGAAGCGCACGCGGGGCCTACGCCCATGCCGCGCCGCCGCGACGCGCTGCTAGGCGCCTCGCGGGTCGTGCAGCTCGTCAATGAAATCGGCCTGCGTCACGCGCCGCTCGCGTGCGCGACGGTCGGCATGATGCAGGTGCATCCGAATTCGCGCAACGTGATTCCCGGCCGCGTGTTCTTCACCATCGACTTTCGCCATCCGCAGGACGAGGTGCTGGCGCAGATGGACGCAGAGCTGCGCGAAGGCATCGCGAAGATCGCGCAACTGGGCAAGCTCGAAGCCGACGTCGAGCAGATTTTCTACTACGCGCCCGTGCCGTTCGACGAGGCTTGTGTGAAGTCCGTGCGCGCGGCGGCCGAGCGCTTCGGCTATTCGAACCGCGACATCGTGTCGGGTGCAGGTCACGACGCGTGCTATCTCGCGACGGTCGCGCCGACCTCGATGGTGTTCGTGCCGTGCATCGACGGAATCAGCCACAACGAAGTCGAGGACGCGACGATCGAATGGATCGAAGCCGGCGCGAACGTGTTGCTGCACGCGATGCTCGAACGCGCGAGCGAACCCGGCTGACGCCCAACGATTGAACACGAGCGGTCTCAGCGCCGCGCTGTCTTTCCAACGATTCCCCTATACCGGCCGCGCGCATCACGCACACGGCCGGCGGACCCGTGTTTTGCCTCGCAAGGAGCACCCGGATGTCCCAGACCACCTCGAATGCCGCCGACGGCATCGCCCCAGGCCGTCTCAACGCCGAGCAGCTCGGCTGCAATTTTGCCGACGTCGCGCCGCCGCTTTCCGCGAACGCGGCCGTGATCGCGGCCGACCGCTGTCATTACTGTTACGACGCACCTTGCGTGAACGCGTGCCCCACGGGCATCGACATTCCCGGCTTCATCCGCAAGATCGGCAACGGCAATCTGAGGGGCGCGGCGCGCGACATTCTGAGCGCGAACCCGCTGGGCGGCATGTGCGCGCGAGTGTGCCCCACCGAAATTCTCTGCGAAGGCGCCTGCGTGAGAAATCATCAGGATGGCGAGCCGGTTCGGATCGGCGTGCTGCAACGTCATGCCACCGACTTCCAGATGGCGCGCGAAGCCGCCGGCGCGCCGACGCTCTTCAAGCGCGCGAGCGACACAGGCCGTCATGTTGCGGTGGTCGGCGCGGGTCCCGCGGGTCTTGCCTGCGCGCACACGCTCGCGCTGGCCGGGCATCGCGTGAGCGTCTTCGATGCGGGCAAACATCCGGGCGGTCTGAACGAGTACGGCATCGCGGCGTACAAGACCGTCGATGATTACGCACAGCGCGAGGTGCGGTGGCTGCTTTCAATCGGCGGGATAGAACTGCGCCAGCGCCAGCGGCTGGGGCAAGACGTGACGCTGGCGGAACTACGTGCAGCGTACGACGCGGTGTTCATCGGCGTGGGACTTGGCGGCACGCACACGCTGTCCATCGAAGGCGAACTGCTCGACGGCGTGCTCGATGCGGTGGATTTCATCGCAGGCTTGCGCGCGGCCGATGACCTGTCCGGCGTGCCCGTCGGCCGCAAGGTAGTGGTGCTCGGGGGCGGCAATACGGCAATCGACGCCGCCGTGCAAAGCCGCAAGCTGGGTGCTGATCAGGTGACGCTCGCCTATCGTCGCGGCGCGGCGCAGATGAGCGCCACCTGGGCCGAACTGGAATTCGCGTGTACCCAAGGTGTGACCGTGTCCGAGTGGATGAAGCCGTTGCGAATCGTCGGCGACGACACCGCGGTGCAGGCCGTGGAATTCGAGCGCACGAAGCTCGATATGACCGGTGCGTTGCTCGGCACCGGGGAGATCGTGCGCGTCGAGGCCGATATGGTGCTGAAAGCGATTGGCCAGAAGCTCTTACCCGCGGGCCTCGACGGGCTGCAATTCACCGAGGGTGGCGGGCGCATCGCAGTGGACGCGAACGGCGCCACCTCGCTCACGGGCGTTTTCGCAGGCGGCGACTGTGCCGGCCACGCCGGAACCGATCTGACCGTTCAGGCCGTGCAGGACGGCAAGCTCGCCGCGCACGCGATCGACCGCTTCCTTGCGAACCTGTCTGCGAGAGCCGCTTGAGCCGCGCGAAAGCTACATCGAATCCAGCTAAAACGAAGGAGTCGCATCATGGCCGACTTGCGCTGCACGATTGCCGGCATTCAATCGCCGAACCCGTTCTGGCTCGCTTCCGCGCCACCCACCGACAAGGCCTACAACGTCAACCGCGCGTTCGAGGCAGGGTGGGGCGGCGTGGTCTGGAAGACGCTCGGGCTCGACCCGCACGTGGTGAACGTGAGTTCGCGCTACGGTGCGACCACCTGGCGCGGCCAGCGGATCGCAGGCCTGAACAACATCGAGCTGATCACCGACCGGCCGCTCGACGTGAACCTCAAGGAAATCGCGCAGGTGAAGCGGGACTGGCCCGACCGCGCGCTGATCGTCTCGCTGATGGTGCCCTGCAACGAGCATGACTGGAAGTGGATCCTGCCGCAGGTGGAAGCGACCGGCGCGGACGCGGTGGAACTCAACTTCGGCTGTCCGCACGGCATGAGCGAGCGCGGCATGGGCGCAGCGGTCGGACAGGTGCCCGAGTACATCGAAATGGTCACCCGCTGGGTGAAAGAAGGCACGCGCCTGCCTTGCCTCGTGAAACTCACGCCGAACGTCACCGACATTCGTCACGGCGCGCGCGCGGCGATGAAGGGCGGGGCGGACGGCGTCTCGCTGATCAACACGATCAACTCGATCGTAGGTGTCGATCTCGACGTGATGGCGCCGCTGCCCGCCGTGGACGGCAAGGGCACGCATGGCGGCTATTGCGGCCCCGCCGCGAAGCCGATTGCGCTGCACATGGTCGCGGAGATTGCGCGCGACCCGCACACAAATGGCTTGCCCATCTCCGGCATCGGGGGCATTTCCGACTGGCGCGACGCCGCGGAATTCATTGTGCTGGGAGCGGGCAGCGTGCAGGTTTGCACCGCCGCGATGCACTACGGCTTCCGCATCGTCGGCGACATGATCGACGGCCTGTCCAACTGGATGGACGACAAGGGCTACGCCAGCCTCGACACGATTCGCGGCCGCGCCGTGCCCAACGTCACCGACTGGCAATACCTGAACCTCAGCTACGACATCAAGGCACGCATCGATCAGGATCGCTGCATCCAGTGCGGGCTCTGCCACATCGCCTGCGAAGACACCTCGCATCAGGCGATCACCGCCACGCGCGATGGCAAGCGCCACTTCGAGGTGGTCGATGCGAACTGCGTCGGGTGCAATCTATGCATGCATGTGTGCCCGGTCGATCAATGCATCACGATGGAGCGCGTCGATTCGGGCGAGCGCTACGAGAACTGGACCACGCACCCGAACAACCCGGCGCGTGTCGCCGACCCGAAAGCCGCCTGACACGTTGAAGCCGGACCGAGCCGAACCCACGACAAGCGACGGAGAACCCACTTCATGAGCCAACCCTTAGCCGTCGACGCCACTGCGCGCCGCGCCGAAAGCGATCTATACAACGATGACCTCGCGCCCACCGGCGTCGCGCAGCGCACATGGCGCTGGTATCACTTCGCGGCACTATGGGTGGGCATGGTGATGAACATCGCCTCCTACATGCTCGCCGCCGGCCTCACCGAGCAGGGCATGTCGCCATGGCAGGCGGTGCTCACCGTGCTGCTCGGCAATCTGATCGTGCTCGTGCCGATGCTGCTGATCGGTCATGCGGGTACCAAGTACGGCATTCCTTATGCGGTGCTGGTGCGAGCATCGTTCGGCACCCAGGGCGCGAAGCTGCCCGCGATGCTGCGCGCCATCGTGGCATGCGGCTGGTACGGCATTCAATCATGGCTGGGCGGCAGCGCCATCTATACGCTCGCCAACATCCTCACGCACAACGCGCTGGTGGGCGACGCAATGCCGTTTCTCGGCATTTCGATCGGCCAGGCCAGTTGCTTTCTCATCTTCTGGGTGTTGCAGTTGTACTTCATCCTGCACGGCACCGATTCGATCCGCTGGCTCGAAAGCTGGTCCGCGCCGATCAAGGTGGTGATGTGCGCAGTGCTCGTGTGGTGGGCCTGTTCGAGGGCGGGCGGCATGGGCTCGATGCTGTCGCAATCGTCACAGTTCGTTGCCGGCGGCAAGAAGGCGGGCCTGTTCTGGGCGACGTTCTGGCCGAGCCTCACGGCCATGGTGGGTTTCTGGGCGACGCTCGCGCTCAACATTCCCGACTTCACGCGCTTCGCAAAAACGCAAAAAGACCAGTTCGTGGGCCAGGCGATCGGCCTGCCCATTCCGATGGCTTTGCTCTCGGTGGTGTCCGTGGTCGTGACGTCGGCGACGGTCGTGATTTACGGAAGGGCGATCTGGGACCCGATCGATCTCACGAGCCGCATGGAGGGCGTCGGTGTGGGCATCGCGCTCGTGATCCTCACGCTCGACACGATGTGCTGCAATCTCGCCGCGAATCTCGTCGGCCCTGCCTACGATTTTTCGAGCCTGTGGCCCAAGGGCATTTCGTACAAGACGGGCGGCCTTATCACCGCGGCCATCGCCATCGCGATGATGCCGTGGAAGATCCTCGCGACCACGCAGGGCTACATCTTCACTTGGCTGGTCGGTTATTCGGCGCTGCTCGGACCGGTGGCCGGCATCCTGATGGTCGACTACTTTCTGGTTCGCAACACACGCCTCGATACGACCCAGCTCTTCGAGGAAAACGGCGAATACGCGTACTCGAACGGCTGGAACCCGGCGGCCGTGATCGCGCTGATCGCCGGGGTGCTGCCGAACCTGCCGGGCTTTCTGAATGTCGCGTTCCCGAATGTGTTTGCCTCGGTGCCCGACGCGTTCAAAAGCATTTATACCTATGCGTGGTTCGTGGGGCTCGCGATTGCGGCGCTCGTCTACGGCGTGATGATGAAAGTGGGCCGGAGCCGGCGCCCGAGCGTGGCGAGCGCGTGAGCGTTTCAAGCGTCAATGTTCAACTGAAGGAGACTTGGCATCATGGCGATCCTGATTCGAGGCGGCACCGTCGTCAATGCAGACAAGAGTTGGCGTGCGGACGTGCTCTGCGAAAACGGCGTGATCCAGAGCGTCGGTGAAAACCTCGACGCGCCTGCGGGCGCGACCGTGGTCGACGCCGGCGGTCAATATGTGATGCCTGGCGGCATCGATCCGCACACGCATATGGAACTGCCCTTCATGGGCACGACCGCCAGCGACGACTTCTACACGGGCACCGCGGCGGGGCTTGCGGGCGGCACGACATCCATCATCGACTTCGTGATTCCCAACCCGAAGCAAGCGCTGATGGATGCCTTTCGCGAGTGGCGCGGCTGGGCCGAAAAAGCCGCTGCTGACTATGGCTTTCACGTGGCGGTGACGTGGTGGGATGAAAGCGTGCATCGCGACATGGGGCTGCTCGTGAACGAGCACGGCGTGTCGAGCTTCAAGCACTTCATGGCCTACAAGAACGCGATCATGGCGGACGACGAGATCCTCGTGAACAGTTTTGCCCGCTCGCTCGAACTGGGCGCGCTGCCCACCGTGCATGCGGAAAACGGCGAGCTCGTATTTCAATTGCAACGCCAGTTGCTGGCGCGCGGCTTCACGGGTCCGGAGGCGCACCCGCTGTCGCGGCCGCCCGAAGTCGAAGGCGAGGCAGCGAATCGCGCGATCCGCATCGCCCAGGTACTGGGTGTGCCGGTGTACATCGTGCATGTGTCGGCGAGAGACGCGCTCGAGGCGATCACGCGCGCGCGCAGCGAAGGTCAGCGCGTATTCGGCGAAGTGCTCGCGGGGCACCTGGTGATCGATCAAGCCGTTTATCGCGACCCGGACTGGACGCGCGCCGCCGCCCACGTGATGAGCCCCCCGTTCCGTACGCAGGAGCATCGCGACGCGCTCTGGCGCGGACTACAGGGCGGGCTGCTGCATACCACCGCGACTGACCATTGCGTGTTCTGCGCTTCGCAGAAAGCCATGGGCCGCCATGATTTCACGAGGATCCCGAACGGTTGCGGCGGCGTCGAGGATCGCATGGCGGTGTTGTGGGATCAAGGCGTGAACACCGGCCGGCTCACGCCGAACGAATTCGTGCGCGTTACCTCCACCAATGCCGCGCAAATCTTCAACCTCTACCCGCGCAAGGGCACGGTGGCCGTCGGTGCCGACGCCGATCTCGTCGTATGGGATCCCGAGGCCACGCGCACCATCTCGGTCAAAACGCATCATCAGAACGTGGACTTCAACGTGTTCGAGGGCATGACGGTGCGCGGCGTGCCGACCCACACCGTCTCGCAAGGCGAACTCGTTTGGGTAGACGGCGACCTGCGGGCGCGGCGAGGCGCCGGACGTTACCTGAAGCGTCCCGCGAATCCCGGCTATGTGCAGGCGTCGCGCCTCGCGAACAGCCTGAAAGAGACGCAGCCCGTGCATCGCGACGGTGACGCACCACAATAAAAGCGGCGACGCCTTGAGGCACAACAGGAAAGGTCCAGCGCTCGACGCGCAGGATTGGTGTAATGCGCCGGTTTGTACGGCGGATTTACGGCGGCGGTGCCGGGGTGCTGATTGCACGGCGGTAAGCGATTCTGAAAGGATATTCCCGGCGACCGTGTTGCCAAAACAGTGCTCCTCGAAGCCGAGCACGGTTATGTGGCCGTCGCGCTGCCGTCAACGCCGTGATCGTGATCATGCGTTCGATCGGGCGGTTCTGGCGGACGAGAGAAAATGTCACGCCGAGGCGACTGGCGAGCACCTGCGGTTCAGGTTCGACGGTTTCCATAGGAGGCAAGGACGGCGGTTCTGATCAGGTCACGATGATTCTTGCACAGGTTATGCATTTCAGGCGCGGGCGAAGTTGGCGAGTTGGACGTCATAGCGCGCCGCTTCGGACTGGATGGAAGCCAGTGGTTTCCAACGCCGGTTGCGTCCTGACTACCGGCGTCTGTCACTAGCAAAAGCCTCCCCGATCTGCCTGGCCCGCTTCACCTCATCACTGTGCAGATAGATCGACGTCGTCGACACGGACGCGTGCCGCAGGTTGTCCCGCACGGTGGTCAGTTCCGCGCCGCGCCCGAGCGCGTGCGTCGCGTGGGTATGGCGCATCCAGTGGGGACTTGCGCGACGCAGTTTTTCCGCCAGCGGCGGATGATTGGCTTCGATAGCCTGCGCGGCAAGCAGGAAGAAGCGCCTGAGCACACCCCAGAGCCGTGCGCTGCTGATCGGGCCTTCGCTGAACGCGTGCGACGTGTCCAGCACGTTCACGCCGCTGAATCCCGTTGAAATCCTCGCGGGTGCCGCCACGCACAGCGGCACGTCTGCGCGCGCGTCCCCCTGGGGTGCCCTCGTCCGCCCCTTTCTTTCCTCGCCTCACCCCCTCGCTCCCCCGTTCAGGGGATGTTCCGCCCCCTTGTCTGAGCCGAAGATGACGTCATTCGGGATGTCACTGTCCACCAAGTAGTACGACAAATCTGTGCCAGCCCGCCATCCCCTTTCAGACTCAAGGAGAGATTGATGCAGGACGACGACCAGAAAGCGGCGACTTCGGCCCATGCCTATCCGCTGTTGATCAAACAACTGCTGCATACGCCGTGCGTTCAGGCGCCGGACCAGGAGATCGTCTACCGCGGGCAGCTGCGGATGACCTATTCGACGCTTCGTGAGCGCATCGCGCGCCTCGCCAGCGGCCTGAAGGGGCTCGGCGTACAGCATGGCACCACGGTCGCTGTAATGGACTGGGACAGCCATCGCTATCTGGAGTGTTACTTCGCCGTGCCGATGATGGGCGCCGTCCTGCAGACGGTCAATGTGCGTCTTTCGCCCGATGAAATCGCGTACACGATCGACCATGCCGGCGCCGAGGTGCTGCTCGTGCACACCGACTTTCTGCCGGTCGTCGAATCGATCAAGGACAAGCTCGAGAACGTGCACACCTTCGTCTATATCGACGAGCCGGACAGCGTGGCCGCCGCACATTCGATCGACTTCGTGGCGGAATACGAAGCGATGCTGGCGCAGAGCGAAGCGCACTACGACTTTCCCGACTTCGACGAGAACACCCGCGCCACGACGTTCTACACGACGGGCACGACCGGCCTGCCGAAAGGCGTCTACTTTTCGCATCGTCAACTCGTGCTGCATACGCTCACGCTGATGGCGGCGCTGGCGAGTCCCGTGTCCGGTCAGCGCTTCCATCGCGGCGACGTGTACATGCCGCTCACGCCGATGTTCCATGTGCACGCGTGGGGCATGCCCTATATCGCGACGGTCATGGGCGTGAAGCAGGTTTATCCGGGCCGCTACATGCCGGAGCGCCTGCTGCACCTGGTGCGCGACGAAGGCGTCACATTCTCGCACTGCGTGAGCACGATTTTGCACATGCTGCTCAACAACACCGAGTCCGAGTCGGTCGACTTGAGCAAGTGGAAGATCGTGATTGGCGGCGGAGCCTTGCCGCAGGGTCTCGCGCGTAGTGCGCTCGAGCGCGGCATCGACATCTTCGCCGGCTACGGCATGTCCGAGACGGGCCCCGTGCTGAGCCTCGCACAACTGCCGATGGGCAGCGAGGCGGTCGATCTCGACGAGCAGGTGCGTCTGCGCTGCAAGACGGGCTTCCCGGTTCCGCTCGTCGATCTGCGTATCGTCGACGAGGAGATGAACGACCTCCCGCGCGACGGCAAGACCAGTGGCGAGATCGTCGTGCGCACCCCCTGGCTCACGCAGGGCTACCTGAAGAATCCCGAGGCCTCGCAGCAGCTCTGGGCCGGCGGCTATCTGCATACGCAGGACATCGCCAATATCGACCCGACCGGCAATCTGCAGATTACCGACCGCATCAAGGACGTGATCAAGTCGGGCGGCGAGTGGGTGTCCTCGCTCGAGATCGAAAGCCTGATTTCGCTGCATGCAGCCGCGGCCGAAGTGGCGGTCATCGGCATCAAGGACGAGAAGTGGGGCGAGCGTCCCGTGGCGCTCGTCGTGCTCAAGCCCGGCGCCAAAGCCAGCGAGAACGACATCAAGCAGCACGTTATGACGTTCGCCACGTCGGGCCGGATCTCGAAGTACGCCGTGCCGCAGATTGTCAAGTTCGTCGATGCACTGAAGAAGACGAGCGTCGGGAAGATCGACAAGAAGTGGCTGCGCGAGCAGTTCGCCTGATCGGTCATTGAGAAGGGTTAAAAGAGGAATACTCACCATGAGCATCAAGGGATACAGCATCGCCACGATCGACGAATTCGTGGGCCGCGAGTTGGGCGTATCGGATTGGGTCGTCGTCGATCAGGCAGGCATCGACGCGTTCGCACACTGCACGGGCGACCGGCAATGGATTCATGTGGACGTCGAGCGCGCCAGACGCGAGAGTCCGTTTGGCGGCACGATCGCGCACGGCTATCTGACGCTTTCGCTGCTGGCCGCGCTCGCCATGGAGATCGGCCTGATTCCGGAAGACGCGTCGGCGGGCCTGAACTATGGGCTGGACAAGGTGCGCTTCATGACGCCGGTAAAGGCGGGCGCCCGGGTGCGCAACCGCGTAAGCCTTGTGTCGGTGGAGAAGAAGGGCGGCGGGCGCATCATCGTCAAGACGATGAACGAACTGCAGATCGAAGGTGAAGAGAAGCCCGCGCTGGTCGCCGAGACCCTCGCGATGCTCGTGGCGTAATTCGGGCGTTCAAGGACGCGCAATGCGTCGCACAAGGAGCAAGAAAATGGCGGCAACCGCGAAAGACAATTCGCATAACGAACAGATTGACGATATCTCAGCGTCGGCAACGGAAGGCATGCTTGGCCCCAATCCGTTTGTCGGACTGCGGCCGTGCGATATCCTGGCCACGGCGCAGCAGATCGGCGCGCAGGCCGTGCGGCAGCCCGCGCTGCTGGTCGAACAGGAGGCGGCGCTCGTGCGTAATCTCGTCGCGGTGCTGGGTGGCAACGCGAAGAGCGCACCGCCCGCAGGCGACAAGCGTTTCGCAGACCCCGCGTGGCAGGACAACACGTGGTATCGCATGGCGCTGCAGGGCTATCTGGTGTGGCGCGACGCGCTGAGCGGGTTTGTCGACCGCTCAGCGCTGGACCCGAAGAGCAAGGAGCGCGCGCAATTCGTGATGTCGCTCTTCACCGATGCGCTTTCGCCCACGAACACGCTGCTCGGCAACCCGGCGGCGCTCAAGAAAGCGGTCGATTCGGGAGGTGCAAGCCTGATCGGCGGCCTGAAGAACGCCATGTTCGACATGCTGAAGAATCAGGGCATGCCCGCTCAGGTGGACAAGAGCGCCTTCGAGGTGGGCAAGAACCTCGGCACTTCGCCGGGCGCGGTGGTGTTTCGCAACGAGGTGCTGGAGCTGATTCAGTACAAGCCGGCCACGGAGCAGGTCTATGGCCGCCCGCAATTGATCGTGCCGCCGCAGATCAACAAGTTCTACGTGTTCGACCTCTCCGAAGGCAAGAGCATCGTCGACTACCTCGTGAAGAACGAGTTCCAGGTGTTCGCGGTGAGCTGGCGCAATCCCACGGCAGCCCAGAGCCACTGGGACATGGATACCTACGTCTCTGCGCTGCTGGAAGCCATCGAGGCGGTGCGCGACATCACCGGCAGCGAAGACGTGAACCTGCACGGCGCATGTTCCGGCGCGATGACGATTTCGGCGCTGCTCGGCCATCTCGCGAGCCGCGGCGAAAAGACGGTCAACGCGACGACGCTGATGGTTGCCGTGCTGGACAGCACCGCCGACTCGCAGCTTGGCCTCTTCTGCACGCCCGAAGCGATCGCGGCGGCCAAGCAGAACAGCCTTGCGCGCGGCGTCCTCGCGGGCGAGGAGATGGGGCGCGTGTTCGCGTGGATGCGGCCCAACGATCTGGTGTGGAATTACTGGGTCAACAATTACCTGCTGGGCAAGGCGCCACCCGCGTTCGACATCCTCTACTGGAACAACGATACGACCCGCTTGCCCGCGCGGTTTCACGGCCAGCTGCTCGACATTTTCACGGGCAACCTGTTCAGCAAGCGCCACGCGCTTACGGTGCTCGGTACGCCGATCGATCTCTCCGAGGTCACGTGCGACACCTACGTGGTGGCGGGCATGACGGATCACATCACGCCATGGAAGGGTGTTTACAACACGGCGCGCACGTTCGGCGGCAAGACGCGCTTCGTGCTCAGCTCGAGCGGTCATATCCAGAGCCTGATCAACCCGCCGGGCAATCCGAAGGCGAAGTACTTCATGAACCCGGAACTGCCTGCGGAGGCGGATGCCTGGCTCGCAAGCGCCACGCCCGAAAAGGACTCGTGGTGGGGCAACTGGCGCGAGTGGCTGGCCAGCCGCTCGGGCGAGCGCCGCAGCGCGCCGGCATCGCTCGGCAACGAGCGTCACGCTGCGCTCGCCGACGCACCGGGAACGTACGTGACCGAGGCCTGATATACGCCCGTCGTTCTTACGCTGTGCATTGTTTTTTCAACGTAGTACTAATGGAGCTTTAATCGTGGAATCTACCAATCCGACTCATCTTTTCGCCGAATACACGAAGGTTCTCGGCCAGTTCAAGCTGCCGGGTGTCGATGTGGCCGCTATTCTCGAATCGCGCCGCAAGGACATCGAGGCGCTGGCCCAGGCCAACAGCGCGGCGCTCGCGGGCGTGCAGTCGCTTGGTCTGAAGCAGGCCGAGATCCTGCGCACGACCATGACCGAGCTGCAGTCGCTCGTGGCGAAGCTGGGCGCGCAAGGCGCGGCGCCGGGTGCGAATGCCGGCGAAGTCGTGCAGCAGGCGCTGCATAAGGCGCTCGTCGACATGCAGGAACTCGCGGATACGGCTTACCGTGCGCAGTCGGACAGCATCGCGGTCGTGACGAAGCGTGTGGCCGAGCACGTCGAGGAGCTGAAGGCGCTCCTGCAGCCGAAGAAGTAAGAGGGTACGGCGATGCAAAGCGCCGATGTTTCCAATGACGCGTCCCGCAGCGGGACACCCGTGCAAGAGATCGAGCAGATGAGAGCAGAGGCTTGCAGTCCCGATTCGAGCGGTGGCCCGGCCAGCATGCAAATCCAGACCGTCGACATTGACGGTCAGGTCCTGCGCGTGGGCGTCCGTCACGGCAGCGACGCTTCCCCGCCGCTGCTCCTCTTCAACGGCATCGGCGCGAATCTCGAGCTGGTGGAGCCGTTCGTCGAGGCGCTGGGGGACGTGGGCGTCGTCATCTTCGACGTGCCCGGTGTCGGCGGGTCGCCCGTGCCGCTCGTGCCGTACCGCTTCTCGACGCTTTCCGTGCTCGCGGACAGGCTGCTGACGCGGCTCGGCTACGACGGTCCGGTCGATGTGCTCGGCGTCTCGTGGGGCGGGGCGCTCGCGCAGCAGTTCGCGCGCCTCTACCCCACGCGTTGCCGCAGGCTCATTCTCGCGGCGACGTCGCCGGGCGTCATCATGGTGCCGGCGCGGCTCTCGGTGCTCGCGAAGATGATCGGACCGCGCCGCTACACCGACCGCAGCTATATGAAGCAGGTGGGCGCCGAAATTTATGGCGGTGCTTACCGGCGCGATCCCAGGTTGCTGGAGGAGCATAGCCGGCATATCCATCCGCCGCGCGGCCGCGGCTACCTCTATCAGCTGCTGGCCGCGTCCGGCTGGACCAGCCTGCCGTGGCTCGGTGCGCTGCGTCAGCCCACGCTCGTGATGCACGGCAACGACGACCCCGTCGTGCCGCTGACCAACGCGAAAATCCTGGCGGCCCGCATCCGCAACTCGACGCTCTACGTGATCGACGACGGTCACCTGTTCCTGATCGCGCGTGCGAAGGAAGTCGCGCCCGTAGTGCGCCGTTTCCTGCGCGAGGAACTGGCGTGAACGAGTCAGTCAGCGAACAAGTCAGCGCGATGCCCGACGGCGACGAGAGCCCGCTGAATGCGGCTGACCGGGCGCTGGCAGCAAGCAAGACGCGGCGTCTCAAACGGATGCAGCGCACCGCGACAAGTCTGCTCGCGGTCGTGTTCGCGGTGCTGCTCGCATGCGTTTTCCTGCAAGCGAAATATCCGTGGCTGGCCGGGCTTCCCTGGCTCAGGGCATTCGCTGAAGCCGGCACGGTGGGCGCCATCGCCGACTGGTATGCGGTGGTCGCGCTGTTCCGGCGGCCGTTCGGCCTGCCGGTTCCGCATAGCGCGATCATTCCACAAAACCAGCAGCGCATTGCGGAGAGCCTCGGCAAGTTCGTCGAGGCCAATTTCCTTGCGCCCGAGCTCATCACAGGCCGCCTGACCGGTCATAACGCCGCGCAGGCGCTGGCCCTGTGGCTCGCCGAGCCGCGCAACAGCCGCGCCGTCGGCGACGTGGTGGCCGACTCGCTGCCGCGCCTGCTGAACGGCATCGACGACACACAGGTCGAGCAATTCTTCGAGCGCGTGGCCACGCCGCAACTGCGCACGCTCGACGTTTCCCGCGCCATCGGCGAGGTCCTCGAAGTCCTGACCGAAGGCAATCGTCACCAGCCGCTGCTGGACCGGGGGCTGGCAGGACTGGAGCAATGGCTCGCCGCCAATGTGGACCTCATCAAGGCCAAGTTCAGCGAAGCGTCGCGCTACACGCCCGCACCGCTCGATGCGTATATCGTCAGGAAGTTCGTCGAGGGCATCGTCGCGCTGCTGCATGAAGTGGCGGCGAGCCGGGAGCACGCGCTTCGACACCAGTTCGATGCAGCGGTGCAGGACCTGATCGTCCAGTTACAGCGTTCGCCCGTGTACCGGCGTTTCGGCCGGTCGCTGATGCGCGACTGTCTCCGCCATTTCAGAAACGAGGCCTATGCACCGCGCTTGCTGGACCACGTGCGCGCGCGCGTGATCGCCGATGTCGAACGTGACGATTCCATCGTGCGCGGCGCGCTGGCAGGCGTGCTCGCAACGCTTGGCAGGAGCGTGAGCGAGGAGAGCGCGATCCAGCACAAGCTCAACGCGTGGTGGCTGGAACTGGCGCGCGAGCTGGTGCTGCGCTATCGCCATCGACTCTCGGCGCTGATCACCGACGTCGTGAAGGGCTGGAACGCGCAGGAGGTCAGCGGCAAGATCGAGGCGGAGATCGGCCGCGATCTGCAATACGTGCGGATCAACGGCACACTGGTGGGCGGAATGGTCGGCGTGTTGCTGCATGGGCTCGCGCTCGTCATTGTGATGTGACGCGCCGGACGATTCAGACGCTCCCGACCAACCCCAACGATTGCGCCCGCGCCACCGCCTGCGCGCGTTTGTCCACCGAGAGCTTCACGAAGATGCTCTTCACGTGCGACTTGACGGTCTCCGGCGCGATGCCGAGCGTGCGCGCGATTTCCTTGTTCGACTGGCCGTGCGCAATCAGCCCGATGATGTCGCGCTCGCGCGCAGTGAGCGCCTCGCGCTC
Source organism: Paraburkholderia sp. BR14374 (assembly GCF_040948685.1). Classification (NCBI taxonomy): domain Bacteria; kingdom Pseudomonadati; phylum Pseudomonadota; class Betaproteobacteria; order Burkholderiales; family Burkholderiaceae; genus Paraburkholderia; species Paraburkholderia sp. BR14374. The sequence continues at coordinate 18,782 of NZ_JBFPKF010000031.1, forward strand.
CGCATTGCGCGCGCGCTTGTCGCCTGGCTGGTACAGTGCGCGGCTGCTGTCCAGCAAACGATCGACGTAGGCCAGCAGCGCCTTCGCTTGCGCCTCGCCGCGCAGCGCTTCGCGCACGGCCTGTAGCAACGGCACGATCTGCGGCCCCTGATCGACGATGGACTGGTAGAGCCTCGCGGGCGCTGCGGCCTTCAAGACTTCGCGAAAGGTCTCGACGGCCCGCGCGCGCTCGCCTGCCGCCATCCAGACGAGCGCGAGCACCGTGCGCAGGCGCAGCGCGAGATAGCAGCCGTGCCGGCACTCGATGGTTTGCAGCGAGGCCGTCAATGTGTCGGCGGCGTCCTGGGTGCGGCCCTGTCCCATCGCGAGATACGCGCGCGCGAGCCCACGGTAGGTGGCGATTTCGGGAGCCGCGGACGTTGCGGCAGCGCTGGCCGCATCCGCGAGCCGGTCGAGCTGCACCACACTGGCCGCGGCTTCCACGATGCGGCCCTCGGCGAGGTTGAGCCGCGTGCGTTCGACGAGGGCGCCGGCGCTCAGGCGGTCCCATTTGCGCGCGTAGGCCAATGCCTGCGCCCGATCAATCAACGCATAGGCCTGCACGGTGTCCGAACGCGCCCCGGCGGTGCGGATCAGCATCCGGTAAGCCATCAGCGCGCTGTCGAGCAATACGGCGGCGTCGATCACGGGCATCAGGTCGCTCACCAGCGCCTCGGCTTCGTCCAGCCGGCCTTCCTCGTAGCGCAGCTGCCCGATCATCGGCGCGACCTGTGCGACGGCGATGGACTTCGGGCCGGCATGCTGCTCCGCGAGCCGCATGGCTTCCTGAAAATAGCGCTCGGCCAGCGGGAAGTGCAGTTGCTGCATCTCTACGTGGCCCAGCAGCGTGAGCCGGTAGACCGACGCGAACACGTTGCGCGAGTCTTCCTCGATCGAATACGGAACCCATGGCACCGCGTAGAGCGCTTCCAGGTTGCCCGTTTTCCAGTGCGCGAAGCGCACGACGTTGGAGGCCACGTTGGTGGTCCAGATATCGGTCGATGGCCGCTCGAGGCAGGTTTGCGCAAGCGCGAGGCAGGCGTGCGCGTCGTCCTGAAGGGCGGCCACGACGGAGCGGATTGCCTGGCATTCCCAATGAACTGGCCCGGAATCGGTGCTCGATGCATCGGCGCCCGACGCATCGGCGTCTTTCTCGATCGTGTCGAGCATGGCGAGCGCTTCGTCGAAGCGCATGGCGAGCGCCATGCCCCAGGCGATGGCGAGCGTGACCTTGATCTGCGAGCGCATCAGGTGCGCCGGGAACTGCCGCTGCCAGCCGAGCAGCGTGAGCAGGTCGCCTTTCGTCACCAGCGCCATGGCGCAGCGGCCGATCAGCGACACCGCCTCTTCCGTATCGCCCGCGGCGATGGCATGCCTGACCGCGTCGGTCCATTGCGCCTCCTGCGCGTACCACTGGCAGGCGCGGCGATGCAGGTCGGCGACCTCGTCGCGGTGCTGCGTTTGCAGGCGACGGCGCAGGTATTCGCCCATCAGATGATGGAAGCGGAACCAGCTGCCGTCGAGATCGAGCGGTTCGAGCAGCAACTGGCGCGCGGCGATCGACTCCAGCATGGCCTGGCTCGTTCTGACGCCGGTGAGCGCCTCGCACAGCGGCGCGTTCAGCCGCTCGAGTATCGAGGTGCGCAGCATGAACTCGACCATGCCGCCCGGCAGGCGCTTGACCATGTCCTCCAGATACGCCGCAAACGGGCGCGATGCGCCCGAGGCCGGCGCGACCTCCGCACCCGGCTTGTGAGCGACGCGCGCCAGCACCGACGCGGAAATGCGCAATGCGGCGGCCCATCCCTCGGTGCGGGTAAAGAGCGACTTGATGCTGGACGCATGCAGTTTGCCCGGGCATTCGTGCTCGACAAAGCTGCGCGTTTCGTCGAAGTCGAAGCGCAACGTGGAGGCGTCGAGCTCCAGCAGGCTGTTGCGGGCTCGCAGGCGGCCGAGCGGCAGCGGCGGGTCGGTGCGCGTGCAGATCACCACGTGGACGTGCGACGGCGCGTTTTCGACCAGAAACGACACCGCGTCGTGGATGGCCGGCAGGCTGATCAGATGGAAGTCGTCGAGGAAGATGCAGACCTCGTCGGCGACCTCGACGAGCTCGTTGATGAGCGTCGAGACGATCGCCTGCGCGGGCACCAGCGACGCCGCTGTCGTGAGCCCGATGGCCGACGCGCCGACGTTGTCGCACGCCTGCTGCAGGGCCTGCGCGAGGTGATAGAGGAAGCGCGCGGGCTCGTCGTCTTCGCTGTCGAGCGACAGCCACGCCACCAGTACACCCTCCCTGCGCAAGCGCTCCAGCCAGGTCAGCGCAAGCGAGGTCTTGCCGAAGCCCGCCGGGGCCTTGATGACGGTGAGACGTTTGTTCTCGGCCTCCCCGGCGAGGCAGACCAGGCGCGGACGGTCGATCAGGCCCGCGGGCAACCGGGGCGGAAAGATCTTCGTCGCGAGCAAAAGTGGAGGTCTGGCCGCGAATGCCCCTCCAGTCACCGCTCCTGACGCTTCGGTCACGTGCATGGGCTGCTCCGTGTCAGCGGGTTCGCCCCGGCTGCGTCCCCTGTTTTTCGATGGATCACCCCTGTATGGGGGATATTGCACCGCGTCAGCCTGAGAGACCATGGCATCTAATGAAGCGGACGGAAAAATGATAGCCCAACCGCTACGAAGCTGGTGCGGTTGAGCGCGACGAATTACGTTGCAGCGCACAAGGCCCCACCTTGGGAAGCAGGGAGAACAGTTCGTTCTACGGACCATTTGGACGATCTAAAGGAGCGGAGCAGGCAATGAAAGTACTTGTAACAGTCAAGCGCGTCGTCGATGCAAACGTGAGAGTGCGCGTGAAAGCCGACGGCAGCGGTGCGGATGTCGCAAACGTGAAGTTCTCGATGAACCCCTTCGACGAGATCAGCGTGGAGGAGGCCGTTCGCCTGAAAGATGCCGGCGCCGCGACGGAAGTGGTCGCCGTGTCCTGCGGCGTGCAGGGCTGCCAGGAAACGCTGCGTACGGCGATGGCGACGGGCGCCGACCGCGGCATTCTCGTCGAAACCGACGTGGAGCTGCAGCCGCTCGCCGTCGCCAGGATTCTGAAGGCGCTGGTGGACAAGGAGCAGCCGCAGCTGGTGATGCTCGGCAAGCAGGCCATCGACGACGACGCGAACCAGGTCGGCCAGATGCTGGCTGCGCTGCTTGACTGGCCGCAGGCGACGTTCGCCTCGAAGGTGGAGATCGAAGGCGGCAAGGCGGTCGTGACCCGCGAGATCGACGGCGGCCTGGAGACGATCGAAGTCGACCTGCCCGCGGTCATTACGGCCGATCTCCGTCTGAACACGCCGCGCTACGCGAGCCTGCCCGGCGGCTGGCAGATGGCGCGCGCGGCGGCGGTGGCGTCGCAGAAGCTGGGGGCGCAGGAAGATCCGGAGTTCTATCAAGCGAAGCTCGCCACCGCACGGTTCTACGCGGAAAAGATCCTGCCCAAAGCGTCTGCGTTGCTGGAGGCGATCAAGGCCGGCACATCGGGCGCGGTCGTCATCGAACAGCTGTAAAGCAGTTGCACGGAATTTTCAGAAAACCTCCGTTGAATTCAATTCGGAATCCACATCAAAATGAAAGTGAAGAAATTCGTATGTCTCGCCCTGATACCCGGGGCGATATGCAGTAGCGCGATGGCCCAGAGTGCGGGCAGCCTCATCACCAGCGTGGGCGGGGCATGGCTCGACTTCGGGCAATCGTCGGCGACGCCCATGACAAGCACCACGGCGTTCGGCACCTATACTTCGCCGGGCACGGGCGGGCAGATCCACAATACGTTCACCGCCGAACTCTCGATGACGTATTTCGTCACGGACCACATCGCGCTCGATCTGGCGAGCGGCATACCGCCCAAGCTCAAGCTCTATGCGCAGGGCAGGGTGACGCCAGTCGGGCCGAGCGGTCCGGGGCTCGACCTGGGCAACCTGCAGCCGCTCGCCACCACGCGATCATGGCCGCCGATCCTCTTCGTGAAGTATTACCTTGGGGATGCGCAGTCGAAATTCCGGCCGTTCGCGGGCGTGGGCGTGAATTACACATGGTATTCTCATACCGAACTCAACTCGACTTTTAGCGGCGCATTGCAGCAGTTCGCCGGGCCGGGCAGCCATGTCGAGAGTTCCTTGAGTCCCTCCTGGAATCCAGCGTTCAATGCGGGCGCCTCATACAATTTCAGCAAGAACTGGTACGCTACGGCGTCGGTCACCTATTTGCCGCTCAAGACGAATGCGACAGTGACGGCCTATGCCGCCAATGGACAGCCTGCGCTCACGAACAAGACGCGAATCACTGCGAATCCATGGATTACGTTCGTGGGGGTTGGATACCGATTTTGATCAGACTGGATGCGCGACTCGTTCGGCCCGGCGCTCGCGCCCCTTCCATCGACATGGATAAGCGGCTAACACCATTGTGCAGTTGAGTTGCGGACCGCTTTGCGCTTAAGCTTCTATTGCTGGTCGAGCCGGCGAGCCGATTGTTCAAGGAGAAGATGCTCGTGAAAGTCTCTCATTTGCCTCGATGCGTCGCCCTCGGCGCAGCGTTCGTCTCGAATGCGATTTATGCACAGGAGATCGGCGCCAGCCTCGATTGCCATCTCGGTCCCCACACGTTCATCGAGCAATTGGTCGATGAAAAGGAGATCGATCCTGTACCCATGAAGGTGTCGGCCAACTCGGTCAACGCGTACCGGCTCAGGCCGAATCAGAACTTGACGGCACTCGGATTCAAGGTGCGAGCCGTCTTCGGCTTCTCCCCGAACGACGACATGTTCATCCAGAAAATCAGAGAAGGTGAAACGCCCCATCTCGTCTATGGTGTCGTCGTCATGGCAGGGAAAGAGGCGGTCAGCGAACGCTTTCGCGAAACGGGTAGCCCGGCGACGGTAAGGGAAGTCATGCCGCTCGTCATGACGGCGGTCATTTGTGACAAATAGCCTTGCCCCGAACACATCATACCCCCTGAATCATTCCCGCCGGCCGGTCAGAATGGCGGGTGACACTCGAAGGTCAGTTCCGTTCCTTGTTGTTCCAGTTCGTGCCCGCTGCGTATGAAATTCAACCGGGTGCCGACCTGCATGCCGCGTTTGGCGCAGTAGTCACTAGCGCTGCTGACGGTCTTTCGATATCCGCTGACCTACGACAGTCGAGCGCCCCGCGTATTGGCGGTGACGGTAAACACATTCGGCTTGTCGGTAGCGGCGACATCCGAAGTGCTCGTGCAGGCCGCCAGGGATAGAACACAGGCGGCGAGCGACGAGCAGATGAGCGGATTTTGCAATCCGCTCCGGGCGATACCCAACAGGTCAAGGCTGCTCACAGCGACTGCTCGGATGCGACGGTCGCAGACGGTGCCTCGGCAATGGCCGCTGCGCGCTGCGCGAGAATCTTGACAATAAAGTCCCAGGCCATCAACAGGGCACCCACGGCGAACACGATGTCTCCCGGCATGCGCATCCACTGCCAGAAGGTGGTGGTGCTGTAGAACTCGAGGCTTCGCGCATACGCATAGCCGTGCGTGTAAACCGCTAGCAGTTGCGAGCCAGCCAACCGGGTAGAAGTTCAACGCGATCCACATTACGAGGCCGGCGTTGTAGAGCCAGAATGCCCATACGCCGCAGCGGTCGCTCCACGCGCGATGGCCGTTCAAATAGCGCAGGACCATGTAGATCAGACCAATGGCGAGCAGCCCGAAGGCGCCGAACATTGACGTATGCGCGTGGTTCAGCGTGAGGAAGGTGCCATGCTCGTAATAGTTGACCAGCGGCGCATTGAGCGTGCCGCCGCCGAACACCCCGGCGCCCACGAAGTTCCAGAATGCAGAGCCGAGAATGTAGAGATAGGCAAGTCGATACGGGAAATCCTTTTCGTGCTGGATGTGACGCTGCTGCTCGATGGCTTCCAGCACCAGCAGGAACAGCGGCAAGACCTCGAGGAACGAGAACATGCTGCCGAAACTCACCCAGAGGCTCGGTTCGCCTGCCCAGTACATATGATGGCCAGTGCCGAGCACCCCGCCGACCATAATGAGGATCCATTCGAACAGCACTGCGCGCTCAACCATCTGCCGCGACACCAGTTCCAGCGCCATGAGGAAGTAGCCGGTCACCGCTGCTGCGAACAACTCGAAGGCAAGCTCGACCCAGAGGTGCACGACCCACCAGCGCCAGAAGTCGGTGATCGAGAAAGACGGGTTGGGCGAGCCGAACGGAATCATGCCGAATACATAGAGCACCGTGACGCTCAGCGTGGCGGCCCAGAGAAGATGCTCGATGCGGAACAGGCCGTAGAGCGTTCCGCCGCTTTGCCTGAACAGGGCCTTGAGGGTGGGCCAGAATGCACGCAGCAATACCAGACACCAGACGGCGAGACCAGCAAAGAAGAGAACTTGCCAGAAGCGGCCCAGTTCGAGATACGACAGTCCCTGATTGCCGAACCAGAACCAGTGTGCACGGATGACGCCCATCACACCGAGGTAGTCGCCGATCAGCGCCCCAGCCACGATAACTACCAGTACCCAGAAAATGAGGTTCACCAACGCACGCTGCCCGGCAGGTTCACGCTTGCCGATCAAGGGCGCGAGGAACAGGCCCCCGGCGATCCAGCTCACGCCGATCCACACGATCGGCGCCTGCAGGTGCACGCTGCGCAAGGCGGCAAACGGCAGCCACTTGTCCACTTCGATGCCGTAAAAGCTGGTGCGATCGGTGTAGTAGTGCGCCATGATCGAACCCGCGAGGATCTGTACCAGCAGGACACCGGCCACCACCAGGAAATACTTCCAGAGCGCACGCTGGCTGGGCGTGGGTTCCCTGAAGCCTCGTAGCACCGGTTCGAAGGTTTCGGTCCCGGCCTTGGGCTCGATCCAGAGGCGAAAGATCATCAGGATCGCGCCGATCGCGAAGAATATCATCGTGAACGAAATCCACGTCCACTGGAACGTGGCAGCGGTGGGCGAGTTACCGACGAGGGGCTCGGGCGGCCAGTTGATGGTCCATGAGTAGTCCTTGCCGGGCCGGCGTGCGACGGTCGTGAGCGACGAATACAGGATGAAGCTCGCGGTTTGCGTGGCGGTGGATGCGTCGAGCGAACGTGCCCCTGTATAGCCTTGCGCAAGGTTGTCGCTGAGCAGCGCTGCGCTGATGCGTGGCCGCAACGTCTGCATCGCCTGAGCCACGCTGTCCGGAAGCACAACCTGCTGCTGACTCAGGTCGATGCCCTGAAGTTGTGCCTGCATGGTACGCGTGACGCTTGCCTGCTGATCGGCCGTCGCGGCGTCAAACGACTTGCCGTAGCGAGATAACGCCAGATTGTTTCGCACCTCCTTCGCCAGCTCGACGAGGTACTTGGCGGTGAAATCTTCGCCAAAGTAGGACCCCATGCCATACAGGCTGCCGAAATCCATCAGATCCGCTTGCTGAAATCCCGACTTGCCCGCGACGATGTCGGCGTAGCTCATCACCGGTGCGCGGTTGGGCGCGACCATCTGCTGTGGCAGTGGCGCTGCCTGCTGATAGGTGGCGCGCGTTGCCAGGATCATTCCCACCCAGCAGAGCGCGGTGACCACGATGAAAACCCAGATCAGGACCCGGCTCGTGCGATCTTGCGGACAACGATTGCCCGCGGTGAGCGGTTTTGCATTCATGGTTCCATTCCTTCGCGAAATGCCCGTGCACAGTCTTCGGCGATCAAATACTCGTTTGCGATTCCGAGTATCAGTCGTTTGCGGCTGCCAAGTGGCGGATTGGATAGATCTGGAGTGTGATCGGTTTCAATTTCAACAAGTGATAAGCAGTCCAAATGCAGGTGATAGCAATTGACCTCCGGCGCCACGAGAGCCGTGCAGCACCCGGAGCGGATATCATCATGTCGCAATTGCGAAAACAAGAAAATCGTACCAACGGCTCGCGTAGTCCCCCAGAAGGGTAGTGGGATCATACATGTGTATGTTGGGAGTCGTTCCGGGTTAGAAAAACGAGTTGCACGTTTCGGCCCGGTTGCGCCGGTACGATTCGGATGGCTATGAATTCATTGCGGGCGAGTTGTCATTGGGTGGCGGAGCACGTCCCGAGCAGTTCGACTTCCTGTTTGCGATGGCCGGGAAAAAAACCGATGTTGCAGACGAAGACGAAATGCGCTTCGGCGAGTCGCCCGTCGTTATGCGAGCGCTCAATGTTTATTATCATGCCGTTGACGCGTTATTCGACGCGCTGCCGGAGCCGCCGTTACAATCGGCTTGCCGGGGACACCCTGATCGCAGCAATCTACGGTGTGGTGCTCGTGCCTCGAACGACTCCGACGAAGCGTTGGTCCGACACCTGCATGATGGTCGAACTGACCGTCGACGCGATCATCGACAACTGGGTCTCTGGCAGGGGGCGAGACGGCCATACCAGACGCAGTCTCTCAATGAAGCGAAAGCTGCGGTAGGCGCTATCGCCGTGCCGGACCGCCTGTCTGCGGCAGGCTCACGCCACCTGCAAATCACTCGTGTTGTAGAGAACCAGTTGATCGTTCTTGCTGGATTGAGCAAAACTGCCTTTCAGATGTTCAACCCACGTTCTCACTTTTGCGTCGAGAAACATCTTCGACGCAAAGAGTGCGTAAATGTCAACGTGTTCAAACTGGCAGGCAGGCAGTATGTGCACGAGGCGTCCATTGCGGAACGCATCAACGGCTGCATGCAGCGGCAGTAAGCCCACTCCCATCCCGAGTTCGAGGGCATTGGCAAGCGAAGATTGCGAACTGATGCACAGCCCGGGTTGAACGGAAACCGTTTCGCAGCCGTTTGAGCCTTGCGACGTCAATTCGACGTTGTCAGACCAGGAGGGGGCGAGACAAACGAGACTATGGTTCGAAAGGTCCGCGAGCCTGTTGATCATCGGATGCACGTCGAGATAGTTTGGAGACGCGCACATCACGCTGTAGGAGCTGCCAAGACGCGTACCGATAAGCGAAGAGTCGCGCAGCACCTCGGTCGCCACGACGGCCATGTCGAATTCACCGGCGAGAAGGTTGACCGGAGAGTCCGATAGCGTCAGCCCAACCTGCACGGACGGATGCCGTTCCCGATAGGATCTCACTGCGGGCACCAAATAGTGTTGCGCAAGCGATTGGGAGGCGTGAACCCTAAGGCAGCCTGTGGGACTGATGTGAATCGATTTGGCTTCAGCTTCTGCTTCGTCCAGGGCTTCGAGAATCGAATGGCAACGCGCCAGATAGCGCTTGCCCGCGGGCGTCAAGGCAATCCGCCGCGTCGTGCGATGCAGGAGTCGCGTGGCAAGATGCTGCTCGAGGTCGAAAATGAGCCGCGAGACTGAACCCGTACTCATGTTCAGCTCCCGAGCCGCCAACGTATAGCTTGCGCCGTCGGCCACACGCTCAAAAATCCGCATGCTCTTCAACAAATCCATAGTCGTCTCTCCGCTCCGGACTTCAGTCCGAACCTCGATGAAAACCCTTTCGAAGGTTCGAGCCATCCATGTCGATTCGTACCGGATAAAAGGTAACGTAGAGGCGTTCTGGTTACAAATGTGGGATCGGTTGTGGAGATCACGTGATAGGCCAGGTGAATCATACGTTCGTATAACCGTGCGGAATGAAGGTTCGCTGCTGCAGCGATTTCCCGCCAAGCGAACCGAGACACCTTGCTATGGCGCGTGCAGACCGGATTTTCGACCATGAATGGCATGCTCAGACCATCCAGACCGTCGGGCCAGGGATATTCTCACGATACGGGACCGTTGCATTCGCCAATACGGGGCGCGGCTGCGCCGGTAACGTGGAATCGGTTTGCCTGTGAGTGGAGATGCCGAGCGTGGCGGTTCGCAAGTCAGGGGATGAGCGATCAAGTTCGGTAAGCGAACGGCGTAACTGTCCCGAGGCCGCGCTGGGGCTGCGTTGGGCCGTATCACAGTTGCTGCCGGTGCGGGAGAACGAGATGCATGCTGAGCCGGTTTCGGCTGTTACGAACATGAACCCTGCCGACGGTCTGGTCTCGATGGTATACGTGATCGACGACGACGAGGCGATGCGCATTGCGCTCGTTGACCTGTTGCATTCAATCGGGCTACGCGCTCAGGCGTTCCCGTCCTGCCGCGAATTTTCGGCATGCCATAAGGAGGACGTACCGAGTTGCCTGATTCTGGACGTCAGGTTGCACGGTGAGACTGGGCTCGCATTCCAGGATGAACTCGTGAAGAGCGGTATTCGGATGCCAATCATCTTCATGACCGGGTATGGCGACGTCGCCATGTCGGTGAAGGCGATGAAAGCCGGCGCAGTGGACTTTCTCCCTAAGCCTTTCCGCGACCAGGACATGCTGGACGCGGTCACCGACGCGTTGGCTTGCGATAACGAACGGCTCGCGTCCCAACGGGCGCTAGCCGCGCTACGCGCTTGCTACGATTCATTGAAGCCTCGGGAGCAGCAGGTGATGCTGTTCGTCGTGGATGGACTGATGAACAAGGAAATCGCCAGCGAGTTGAAGCTCAGCGAAATCACCGTCAAAATTCATCGAGCTCAGGTCATGAGAAAAATGGCCGCGCGCTCGGTCGCGGATCTCGTCAGAATGAGTGCAGCGCTTGGCATAGAGACGCCAAAAGGCAAGCCTGCTTGGGTCGCTTGGGACCCGCAGGATAACTATTGATCTTCGTCGCTTTCAGCGGCATTTCGGGCGGCTGTGTCGCTCGAAACGGCGCCGCTGCGCATACGCAATTGCTGCGGTGTAGCACCCATCCTTCTGCGCACCACGCGGGTAAAGTGCGACGCATCCGCAAAGCCAGCGCGGCGCCCAATTTCACCCACCGTCATCCGCGCGAATATCTTCGATTCCAGCATCCGTAGCGCACAATTCATCCTCGCGTCGAGCAGCTGATCGGCGAAGGTCTGCTGGCATCCCGCTAGCGCTCGATGTAGTGTGCGCACGGAGATGCCGAGCGAGTCGGCGACAGCTTCGGCGGTCAGACCATGCTCGTGGCAGCGCTGGGCGAGGCAGTCGCTCACGCGATCCCGCAACGATCGCTCGGCAGGCTTGCTGTGGGGCTCTTGACCGCTCATCTCATGGGCGATGAGCGCGAGCAGGGCGCCCACCTGATCGGCGAGCACGCTGTGCGGGATAGGCGCGTTCGCAACCGCATCAGGCAACAGCTGGACCAGGTAGGCGGCAAGGGCGGCGCCCCAGTTGGAATTACCCGGAATGCGCCGACCAACAAGAGAGCCAACGTCGGGAATCCAACGTTTGAGCCACTCAACGGGAACGCCGATGTTGAGAAATTCGTACCAGCGCACGAGATCAATGCCGCAATTGAGGTCCGAATCGACGAGTACGAGGTCGCCGGGCGCGAGGCACAGATCGTTGCGATGCAAGACGTGATAGGTGTTATTCAGGCTCATCATCAAGTGATACTGGCGCTTGCCGCTGCGCGCCAGTTCGCTGCGTCCCCGGCCGCAGGTGTGCGGAGTGCCCGACTGCCGCACGACCGTCAGCGGACCACAGGCCACCACAGTCATGTTCGCTTCGAACTCGCGTGGATTGCTTGTCCGGACATACAGGGGGATCATTGCCGAGGTCAGCACATCCGCCCAGACGTCAAGGCGTTGGGGGGCAGGCAGGTCACGGGTCGACCACCGCGCGACCTCTGCAATTCCAATGCCGTTCATGAGCGAATCCTCTGGTTTGGGTGGGAAAAGGGCTGCCACGCCGCCACAAGAAGTATAGGCGCTAGCCTCGACGAGTTTGCGTACCGGATTGCGGCGTTGTAGCGAAATCCTTACTACAGGATCGCGAGGAAGGCTAAGGCTGACGTAAAGCATGGTTCAGCCACCGCTCCAGCTCGTCGGGGTCCATCGGCTTTTCGAGCAAGGCAAACGGGCCGGTCGCGAGAACTTCGGCGCGCAGAGAGGCAGTTGGACCCGCGGTGATGAAAACGACGGGAGGCGCGAATCCCAGTTCGAGAAGGCGGCTATACATCGCCAACCCGGACATACCCGGCATCTTGATGTCCGAGATGAGGAATGCCGTGTTGTGAACGTCCTCTGAGTCCAGGAATTGCTCCGCGGAATCGAATGCCCGCACGATCCACCCGAATGCTTGCACGAGGCGCGCAGTCGCCGAGCGGAAAGGCTCATTGTCATCGACGATGGAAACGACTTGGGGCGGACGCATGCAGCGATCCCTCAACTAGCTTTGCTCAGTGAGCGCTACGCAATCGTGCATCGGTACCAGGCTGCGAGCCAAGCAATGAAGAGTGTTCGTTGGTGTGATCGGTTTACACCAAAGTATGACTCGCCTGGCACTTCGTATGGGCAGCGCCGGTGCATGCCATCGAGACTTCGCCCGCTGAACTGCATTCCGTTCGATTCTCCCATCGTCGACTTGATTACGGTACGGGAAAATCGGGCGGATTAGTGCGTAGATAGTGAGTGACCGGCAATCGCGGTGGTGGTGAAATTGTCCACGAGTTGAACAATTCGTGTGGAATCCACAGACTCATGGAACAGACACTTGCACAACAATCGTTCGAAACGATTATCTATGAACAGCGCAACGCTGCCGCTGTCATCACGCTGAATCGCCCCGAGGTCCTCAATGCTCTGAACCAGAAAGCCATCCGTGAATTTCTGGTTTGTCGCAGGAGAGGCCATCTGTGACTTGTAGGGTAGTCGTTGTCCGTCGCACCACGCTTTACGCAACGCCGTCCTGATGTTTTCAGACTCGTTGGGATAGTGACGAAGCACCCATTCGTTGCTCAGGATGCGTTCCTCGTCAGTCCAATCGCCGAGCTCACCTACTTTCGATTCATCGAGGGACGCGAGCGCGTTGTCGACCCGGAGTCTGACGGCGTTCAAATGCTCCTGCAGCGCGAGAAGCCATTGGCGCACAGAATCGGGTCGACCGTTAAGCACGAAGGGTGATGTCGCATAGCGTGTCAGGTTGAGGATGTCCTGGAGGATCTGGGATATCTGTTGCACGGTGACTCCTGTTCGTTGGGTTGCGGCGGGCCGAACTGCCACCCGGCGCCGTGTGTGGTCGCGGTGCGTCTGCCGCCGTCAGTCTGTGTAGCCGTACCGATACCGCTGAAGCAGTGCGCCGTACTGGCGATATGCCACTATCCAATCCGTCGCAAATGCGCGGCGTGCATCGTGAAGGCTGACTTCGCCGTTGCACACGCCCTTGTAAAGTGCGAATTCCAACTCGTCCTTGCGATCCGCGTTCCATTCGGACTTGCGCGGCTGCGGCCACAGATTGCGAGGATCGGTCGGATTGCCGCCGACGCTGAGCGGAATGAGGTGGTCCTCCTCGAAGTCGCGTGGGTTGGTATCCGTGTATCCGTATTGCCGGATCTGGAGCTTCTTGAGCCTGTTTGTATAGAAGGCGGGCGGTCGCACGGTTTTTGTCCAGCCTCTCACACAGATGGTGTTGCCGATGTTTTCCTGCGTCACGTCCGGATTGATCGCGCCCGGAGTGAGCCTCGGATCGGGCAGATCGGCAGCAAAACAACTCGCCGACGATAAGAGCACTGCAGTCGCGAAAATTGATTTCAGCTTCATGTAGCCGTCCGATTTACGGTTGTCGCGGTGGCTTGCCCTTGTCAATTGCATGGTCGGATTGGTGCGTGTTGTCGGTCGGCTCGGACATAAGGCGTGGTTCCGGGGCGCCCGCGCGCGGGCATTTCTCATTGTCGGGCGCGGGTAGGAACCGGGGTGGCGCAAAAGCTCAAGCGTTTGCGCGAGCTTTCCAGCAGATCAATTTCCGGCGAAAGCTATATGGTTTAGTCGAGCTTTCCGGGTTGGGGCCGTTAGCCGGCTGACGGCAGCGCGACGTGATGGGCCACGTGCCTCCGGATTGAACAGGGGCTTGCGTGCCTTGTCAGCTGGCACGCGCGCCCGGATATCCACAGACTTATCCAGCGAAACGGTGGATATCTTGCCGCGATGGACACGTGAGTCTTCTCCGAAAGCCGCATCGATTTCGACGTCATTCCGGTCGCAGTGCCGTGCCGTTGGCGATACGATCGACTCACCTACCGCGTCACTGACGCATCGACAGAATGCCCGCAGCACGTGGGCTCTCTTCATTCACCCCGACGGGTTTGACACCCGTTGCGGGCGTGCTCCCGTCAATCGAAACGACCGGGAGCATCCTGAACCTCAATCGGCTGCTTCGCATCGGCATGCAGATGCATTGCCCATCGTACGAAACACACGATCGCCTGCTGCGGATCGTGAAGTCGAAGAAGCGGTATTCGACCCAGGTCGTGTGGAAACGCGATGGCATAACGATGCGGCGCGTGAACCGGAGCCCAGCGGCGCGTTCGACTGCCTTCGCAGCCATCACGACGCCGACGAGAAGCTAAATCTCTCTGACGCGTTCCAGATGAGTTTAAGGGCTTCTTTTCAATACCTGCCGAGTGCTCACGCACCCACCAGCCGCATTGCCTTCATCGTCTTCTTAAAGCCCAGAATTCTCAACACTCGCGTGAGGTTGTAGGCGAGTACGTTTAAACTCATCTCGGTACCTACATTGGGCAACCTTCGGGTCAGGAAGTGCGTGTAGCCCATCCAGTGTTTGAACGTTCCAAAGACGTGTTCGACGGTCCGCCTGCGCACTGTCATCGCATCAGGCGCCTTGTCCAGCCGACGTTGGGCTGCCTCCAGCACCGACTCGTGCTCCCATCGGCTGATACGCCGATAATCGCTTGGCGTACATCGCGCTTTTATGGCGCAACCAGGACAGGCGCTGCTCCAGTAACGGCGTATCTGCATGCCGTGCTCCTCTCGCGTAAAGCGGTAAATGGCACGCTCTCCAGCTGGGCACTGATATTCGTCATCCCGCGTAATGTAGATAAAGTCTGCCTTGTCGAATCTGCCATGATGTTTTGCGCCTGAGGTCGTGGGCTTCGGCAACATGACCGCAATTCGCGCGTCTGCGCACTCCTTGATCTGAGGCCCGCTGTAGTAGCCACGATCAGCGACTGTTCCCGCGTCAACCGGTCGAAGCTCTCGACGTGCAGCGCGTCGCCGGGCCTGATGTCCCCGAACTTGATGCCTTCGATGAACACGGACAGCGCGCCCTTCCTGTGGTTCTTGCCGCGGAATGCGCTGATACCCGCGTCGGTGATCGCTTCGTCGAGCACGTAGCCGTGCTTCGCCGCCGCCTGTTTCGCGTACTCCGCCTGACGGCGCAGGCTGTCGCCGTCCTCCTGCGCCTTCGACGAAAAACGGTAGTAGGGAATAAGCCGGCGCGAGCCGACCGGAGCGGCGGAGCGCGCCGAAGCCTTGCTTGCCTTGGTTTTCGTCAACATGAGAGCCCTCGTTGAACTAGGTTCAGTATATACATTGAGTAGCCGCATTCAAGCACGCGGTCGAAGGCATGTCCGAGACTCTGGATCACGAGGCTCGCCAATTCGGAATCCGCGTGACGCTCGTCGAACCGTCCTTCACCCGCACCAACCTGGACCTCAATGCACCTCACGCGGTGTCCAGAATTTCGGCCTATGACGACGAGCGAGATCTCGCCCTCCGGGCTGTTCAGAAGAGTGTCCAGAACGGGCCAGAACCCGACGGCGTGGCCCGCACGATCATAGAGGCGGCACTCGGCCGCTGGCGCATGCGCCACACGCCAGCCGGACAGGCTTCGATCCTGAGCAAGTTGCGTCGCTTCATGCCTGCGGGTCCTCTCGACGCCAGTCTGAGGAAGTCATTCGGGCTGGCCCGATAACCGCGCCGGATCATGCACATGGGATACCGCATCCGCTTATCGCAGGTGGAGGCGGGTTTGTTCGAGACGATACGCACCTTGGCATCGGTTCGGCTGCCCCTTGCCTCGAACAAAGGGCAGCTAGTTAAGAACGAATCAGAACAAGGAGATGACATGGGAGAGCAAAACGCCTATCAGGTCGCCGATTGGAATGGTCAAAGCGGGGAGCACTGGGTCGCCAACCAGGCCCGGCTCGACGCTATGGTGGCGGCCTTCGGCCAGGCCGCGATAGAAGCCGCCGCGCCCGCAGCGGGCGCGCGCGTGCTGGACATCGGCTGCGGCGCGGGTGCGTCGAGCCTGGCTCTGGCTGCCCGCGTCGGCGCGGGGGGCCAAGTGCTGGGCGTAGACATATCCGAACCGCTGATCGACCGAGCGCGCGCGCTTGCGCCGCAGGATACGCCGGTCCTGTATCAGGTGGGCGACGCCAGCAGCGCCGAGATGCCCGAGGGCTCGTTCGACATCCTGTTCTCCCGTTTCGGCGTGATGTTCTTCGACGATCCAATAGCGGCGTTCGCCCATATGCGACGCGCGCTGCGGCCGGGCGGGCGGGTCGCTTTCGTCTGCTGGCGCGGCGCGGCGGAAAACGATTGGGTGCGCCTGCCGATGGGCGCGCTGAAGGGCATCGCCCCGCCAAGCGCGCTGCCCGATCCCGAAGCGCCCAGCCCGTTTTCGTTCGGCGACCGGGGGCGCGTGGCACGCATCCTGACGGCGGCCGGCTTCACCGATATCGCTATCGCGCCCTTCGATGCTTCCGTCCCGTTCGGCGAGGGCGGAACGCGGGACGCTGCGATCGACGACGCGGTGAAGATGACGCTCGAGGTCGGCCCGCTGTCGCGCGCGCTCGCTGATCAGCCCGACGACATCCGTGCCCGCGCCTCGGCCGCGGTTCGTGCCGCCTTCGCGGGCCTGCCCGGCGAGCGGTCGGTGATGATCGACGGCGCGGCGTGGATCGTCATGGCACGCAATCCGGCAAGCTGACAGGGATTAACAGGGTAGACGCCGCTGCTCGGTAGCGCTGGGCGTCATTGGCCGCTCAGATTGAGTCCCTTCCGGCCGACGAACGAGCGCTCGCCTTGTGACACTCAGATGGCCGGTTGCGAAGCAGAGCCGACGCCTGAGCGGCCTGCCGGCGGCGCATGTGACCGGCAGCTTGTGGCCGCACAGAGCCCGACGGCGACCGGTTCATGACGACCTGTTGCGGACTTTGGGACCTTCCGAAAGCAGCCGTCCATGCCACGGTCACGCTACGTCACGACGGGGCGAGGTCAACGAAACAATCGAAACTGAATCTTGCGAATCTCAGCGCTGCAATCGTCAACGACGTCGGTGCTACATCTGATTTTGACGTCGGCATGCATGCAGTATCTCGTTGACCGCGAACGCTCCTCTCACGGTTTGCACATTTTGCAGAACACACAAGTGATACGCCCTTTCGCGCGGCAGAAGCATTGCGCCATTTCGGTAAAGCGCGTCGCACGAGTTGCTAATCTCGCGAGCCGCAAAGCTGCTCTGACTATTTGCCAACGAATGCAGAATGCATTGATCGTAGTCTGAATTATCACCACCGTATGCCAAGGCCGAGAGCGGGGTAGCGAGCGTGATCGAGAGAAAGAGATAAGCGAGTTTGAGCATGCTTGTAGCCGAGGTCCGGAGGTAACACAGGGTGCAGCCACCGATTGTCGACGATTCAGGCCCCAATGTCGAACGTCTCAGACTGGCCGAAGCCAGCCGGACATGTCCGGCTCCGCCTCGACGCGGCTGCTGCCTGTCGCATCTTTGAGCAGTTCGGCGAATGGCTATGTGCTTCTGCAGCGCCTTGACTTTGCGCGCTGCTCCGTAGGCTGGGTTGTGCCGGATCGTCCCGACCGGCGCAACCTTCGAGCGGAGCGTGGCATGCCCTACCGGACAGCATTTCTAGACCTGACCTATCCCGACGAATCTGCACGGCCATGTGCCCTTCAATTCCGGATCGCATTCACGGAAGCGCCCGAACGATTTGGGATCATTCAACTGCGCCACGTCAACCCGGACCATCAAAGTCCGCTGAATTCTTCGATCGTTCGAGACCACGTGCTGAACCGCATCCTGGATGTCTATCTACGCGGCGTGGCGCTAAACGCAATCAGGCTCGTCGTTGAGGACGGCGAGACGTTGGCCCTCTTCGCCATTGAGGTCGACATCCACGACTACATCGCGCGCGGCAATCCGTACGACGCCACCCATGTCACGACGGGCCGAGGCAGGTTCTCCGAACGCGTTGCAATCCGCACGGACTCCGTCATCGCCGGGCGGGCACGCGTCCATACCGCACACGCGAAACCTGTTCCTGTCCCGAAGGAAATAGCTGCGGCTCTGCGATAGCAAGGAAGTGTTGCAGCCAGCTATCTATCGAGAAAGCATGCATCAAGCACGGCGCAATAATGCCGAAGCCCAAAAAGAAAGAAAGCCCGCGGTTCATGAGAACGCGCGGGCTGGTATCGAGAAAATGGATGCTGCCTTCAGACGTTGAAGCCAAGCCGGAACTGGTCGCCAGTTGCAGGTGCAGCGCGCCGTGAGGCGGCGGCCATCCAGCGATTCATTTCTGCAGCGCGGTGCGCAATCGTGTTGGAGATCCCCGCCTGCCGCGCTTTCACACGTGCAGCAAAATCCGCCGCCATCGAATCGACGCTGGCCACCCAGGGATACATCTTGACCCTCGATAAGGCCTGCCCCTTGACGCCGAAGCAGTGGACGTGTGCCCCATCTGGAAGATGTCCCTCCAGCCCTTCCAGTATCGCAAATAGCCCATGCCGGGGATCGGTCAGGTGCCGCCGACAGACGGAGCCAAGGCCGATCAGAACGGGGGGCGCGATCCAGGGCATCCATCGCTCCCACACCTGCATCATGAGATCGATGCTGCGTCTGTAGTCATCAAGGGACCACCCCTGCGCGACCGGTACCGGAATGCGGACTGCATTCTGGACTTCGCGGGCGCTCATCGTCTTCGACAGTTCATCCTGCCACGCATATACAAGACGCAGCATTCCCTCCAGAAGCGTCGCCGTCGCGTTGATGCGATAGTCGATCGCAGCCCGATCCGCGGCAATCTCCGGCTCACAGCATAAATCGGGCTGAGAGACCCACGTCGCCCCGGAAAACGCGGCGAGTTCTACATATTGCTCCATCGTCCAGGGATATACGCCAGCGATGCCGCGCTGCCGGCCTTTCGATTGAAAGAGCCGCATTGCGGTAAATCCCGCGCTGTCCAGAGCGAAATCCATCTCTGTCAGGTCCGTCGCTTCAGGGATGCGGAAGCGACCAGTTTTCGGATTCCAGAAAGCCGAAGCGGAAACCATCCCTGCATAGCCTTCGTTAAACGCGTGGTATGCGAGTCGGCCACCGCTGTGCGGGATACCGACCCGGACGAGGAGGTCTTCGTCCACATGAGCGTTGCGCTGGCGAACCGGCATGCCGGGTTCAGCTGCTTCAAGGTACATAAGCTACTCCAGATGGATGCGCGGAGCAGCCCCTTGCGGGGGCGTGCCCCGCAAGGGTGAATGAGATGAGACCGCTCACGCGGCCATCGAGAAGAGATCGAACTGCTGCACTTCCTTGACCGCATTGCTGATCAGGTACTGATCCATTTCCGCCGGCGTGAGGTTCAGACGCTCGGCGAGGCGCGCGAAATACTGCCCGCGCACCGCCATCTCCTGATATCGCTGGGACTTCCCGGCAGGCAGTGTCAGGATCGTTTCGTTGAGCCAGAAACGCGCCGATTCGATTCCTGCGTGGGCCTGCACGCGCGCATAAGCGCGCAATAGACGACGTGGCTTGCGGGAAGCGAACGGATATGGCGTCAGTCCGAGGCGGTAAGTCGCCAGGGTAACAAGGCCTCGTAATCGTCCGCTGTTTCAGCAAGCGGTAGGGCCCTGAACAGCGCGACGAGATACTTGTACGGCTCAACCTGGTTGGCCTTGCAGGTTTCGATGAGCGAATACAGGTTAGCTGCGGCGTTCGCACCGGCAACCGTGTCATAGAACAGCCAATTGCGACGCCCGACGGTAACCGGCCTGATGGCGTTCTCGCAGACGTTGTTCGAGATCGGCCAGGCGCCGTTCTCGACGTAGCGGATGAGCTTGGACCACTGGCTCTGCAGGTAGTGCAATGCTTTGCCGAAGGCGCTTTGCGGCAACACGGCGTGCAACTCGCGCAAGAGCCGTTCTTCAATTTGTTCCAGCACCGGGCGACTCTCGCGTTGCCTCAGCGGCAGCCGATCCGCCGGCGTCATGTTCTCGCAGCGAGATTCGACCGCAAAGAGCTGCCCGATCAGCCGAATGAATTCGCTCACGGGATGATCACGGCCACGCTGTGCTTTGGGCAGATTGCTGATCAACCTGATGCGTGATCACCTGCTTGACGCCGACATCGTCTACGGCGATGAAACGACAGTGCAGGTGCTGAAGGAGCCGGGACGCGCTGCGCAGCGCAAGAGCTACATGTGGGCGCAGATGAGCGGCACCGGTCCCCCGGTTCGGTTGTTCAGCTACAGCCCGACACGCAGCACGGCACAAGCCGCGTCGCTGTACGCCGGCATCAAACCAAATGCGGTATTGATGCCGATCTGCGCAAGATTCGTGACACGCTGGTATCCGCGGCCGACCATCTGAACGTCGGTCTGTGCGGCGGCGGCACGCATCCCTTCCAGCAATGGAGCGAGCGGCAGATCGTCGATACGCCACGTTTTCAGTATCTTTCCGAACTGTACGGATATCTCGCGAAGCAGTTCACGGTGTTCGCACGCACGTCGCTACATGATCGAGGCAGAGGAGATGGGAATGATGCGCGTTGGCGCCGGCGTCACCAGGCGCGCGCGCCTTGATACCCAAGTCACAGCAAGGGCACGCGTACTTGATTCGCTGGTGCTGAATGACGCGCACCTGCTGCGGCACGATATCGAGTTGCTCACTGATCTCGGCACCGATCTCGACGAGCGCATGCCCGTCGTGCGCACAAACACGTGCCGATTCGGGCAACTCGTGCCGCACGACCTCGCGCGGCAGCATCGGGTCTAGCGGCTTGCGCCCGCGCTTCTTGCGCTCGTGTGCGCCAACTTCAATGCGCTGCTGTGCGTCGCTCTCGTGCGCAGGTTCGCATCCGGTTGCAAGTGCTTCGGCTTCATTCAGGAATAGATCGCGTTGCTCGGCGCCACGCACTTCGCTCTTGGCCGCAAACAGTTGCCGCTGATATGCCTTGAGCTTCTCGCGCAGCAAGTCACGCTCGACCGTCACCACACGCAACTCGCTCTTCATGGCAGCGAGCTCTGCGCGCAGTGTCTTTAGTTCGTCGGAGGAGGATGAGGATGGTGGCGGCATCGCTGGGTTAGACCAGCGATGCTGGCTCGCGTTTCAAGTCACGCGCCGATAATATCGCGTCGGATGTGCGCGCATCGCTTCAATGTCGATACCCTCGAGCAGCCAGTGCAGTTGTTCCGTTCGGAGCTTAAGCACAGGCTCCTTGCGCGGCCATACGAAGCGGTCCTGCTCGAGCCGCTTCATAAGCAGCCAGAAGCCATTTAGATCCCATAGCAGCATCTTGATGCGATCGCGACGCTGATTACTGAACACGTATACTCCACGCTCGAATGGATCAAGCTTCATCGATTGCTCGACAATGGCCGCAAGCCCGTTGATGCTCTTGCGGAAATCAACGGCATCGCGATGCACATAGACCTTGAGTTCAGCGTCCAGCAGAAACATCGCACCGTCCCAGCGTCTCGATCATGGCCGATATCAGCGGTGCGTCATGGGCGCTGCATTCGAGCTTGAGCGTGACACCGTTGGGCATGTGCACCGTCAATCGTGATGAGGCGTCGATTGCGACGACGCTCTTGGCTCTGTCTGATGCACGCGCCTATAGGCTCGCGCGCAACGACCATCTCTTGATCACCGATCTCGACGACTGGAACGAATGCTGAGGTAACCATCGCTGACGGCGACGGCGTACCGCTCAGCCGCTGTTGCATGCTAGGTCCCGCGCATTCTTGCGCGTAACTCACATCGGGATGGGAGCGCTGATTGAAAAGCCCCACCTTTGCCGCGTGAGGCAGCGTGTCAATGTGGACCATTTCGTGCCGGTGACGAGGTGGCTGCCGACCAACGGTCGATGGCCGCAAGAAAATAACGAGAGGTTCTGGCGTACAGCTACCTCTTAGCAACACTGGTCGCGCGCTACTTAGGGTTGGATTGCCGCGTGGTGCGCTTGCCGTTTTGCTTAGGTGCCATGCGCCCGCTGTCGGGTGGAGTTTTCGCAGACTCGCATTTGGCGCCGTCGATGATGAGCCGATAACCGGCTAACACGGCTTCGTCCGAAATGCTTTTTCCCTCGGGCAGTGCGCACATTTGAAGTAGACCATACATGTATATGCGCATGACCCAGTACGCAGTCTCTACGCGATCAGCGGGTACGTTGCTTTGCAGGAGTCGCTCGACGCTTTCAGTCCGCTGCCGTACGGCCTCGCTCGCCGTGGCGTGCTGCGGACTGAATAGCGTCAGCCCCGGGTACTGCCGCATGTGCCTGAAATAACTGAGAAAACTTCTCTCGGCGGCTTCATCTGGCGTTTCCGCTGAGTCCACCCACGACATGTCGCGCTTTTTGAGGACGCTGTTCAGCACCATGTGCATAAGCGCCGTCTTGTTCGGCACGTGGTGATATGCAGCCATCGACGAGACGCCAAGTTCCTCGGCAAGCGCCCGCATGGAAAGGCCCGCCGTGCCTTTTTTCGCAATGATCTTCAACGCTGCCGTGACCAGCGTGTCCGGGGTGATGGTTCCGTATGGTCGTTTGGATTCTGAAGAGGGGCGAGCCTTCTGGGCGGTGGTGGTAGCCATAATCCCGGGGATGTCTATAGAAAAAGAGGGAAATCGCGCGAATTTGTACATTGTACGCTGCGACGCGTCGCTCGCAAGCAACCGGCTGGCGCGAGTGCGCCGGCGTCACCCAACAAAGCAGATTGAAATAGCGGGGCGATGTGCGGAGGCGCGATCTGCCGCACGGGCGATCGGTTCGACCGCACACGCGCGAACGATATACGGCAAAGGTGTGCACCGGTTTCCGTCGAACGATCTTCCATTCGTGTGGGGCGACCACCCCCTTCGTCGACGACTCACCCTACTGCTGGCCTTTGCGAAGCAGCGCGACCGTGCGAACACGCTGTTGTGTAACAGCGCGACGTGAATGGGCACGCCGAAATGCGTGGCCGCTCGATGCGCGAACCGAACAATCAAGTTATGGCGTCGGCGCAAGCTCGAGAGCCTTCTGTTGCGCCGCTGTACCGTACAGTCGCGTTCGTAAATTTGAACTGGCGTGCCATGAGCGTGACCGAATACATGCACTCCGCCGTGACGGGTATAGCGAACCAGTTTTTCCAAATAAACCTTCGTCATTGCCGAGCTCGCCTTGCTCTTCTCGGGCCGCAACAAGTGCAAGCTAGGCCTGCTCGCCTTCCAGTGCCTGCATGCCACATCCGCCGGTGCCCCAGCTAGCGTTGAGCATCAGTGGATAACCGGGCGTTCGTCGCGCTCGCGCTGGCCAACGTCTATCTGTCGCGCAAGCAATTGATGGCATTGGTACGCCCATAGTGGGCGAAAAGCGGGCAGGTGCCCGCCCAAGGCCCGAAAGGGCCGAGACGCGACGGCTCGAGCTCGGCTTCATGACTTGGAGACGTTCAAATCGCTGACAGTCACTATTGAGACTTCCATAATTCATGACATCACCAGAGACTAGCCTGCATCCCAGCACGCACAGCTACCGCAATCACCCAGCACGCCATGAAACGCTCATCGCCGGACGTTCGACATCAGGCGGAAACACGCGCCACGTACCGTCCTCGTGGAGGAAAAAATAAATCGCCAATGCGCCTGCTGGCCGCAATGCCTCGACGCATACATAGCGTCGCCGATTCGAGGGCATGCGACCAAACCGTGTTATCCGAACCGACATAGCCCGCGTCGGCCCAAGCCATTTTTCGACCAGCAAACGCAAAGGCCTATCCACCCTACCCATCGACTTCTCCTTCAACTTCGCTATGCCTGATGTAGCTAGCCAACCTAATATGTTTAGGACTACAAATCCTATCGGATACCTTTCGGCTTAAGCGTCACGCAATTGCGAATTTTTGTGCCGTACAACCTCAACGAATTGCATACCGCTCGCAACAAGCTCACGAGCACAGCGTCGTCTTTCGATCATCATTGCGCACCGGGCTCAGGCGACGTTGCGGTGACTCATGATTTACGGAAAGATCAATAATTTGGCGCCTTGTTCAGCGCAGCCCTAACGCGATTCATAAGTCGTCAGACTTTTGCGGTGTCCGCCAGTTGATCCACATACTGTTGGGGCAGCCCCCAATCCTGCAAAAGACTGCGGACGGCGGCGGACGTGCCCGAGGCCTGGATCGCTGCCGGAGTACGCGAGAAGCGCGGCGCCGGCGCGGGTTGGCGGACGCCGTCGATCTCGACAAAAGTCGACCGCGCGACGTTGTGCGGGTCCTGCGTTGCCTCATCTGCCGTCAGGACCGGGGCGAAGCAGGTGTCGGCGTCGCCCATGATTTCGACCCATTGATCTCGGGTTTTGGTTGCGAAGATCTCAGCGAATGTGGCCTTTATCGCAGGCCACGCCGCGCGATCCATCTGCTCGTTCGGCAGTTTGCCGGCCAGGCCAATCTTCTCGAGCAGCAGGGAATAGAACTGCGGTTCAATCGCGCCGATTGCGATAAACCGACCGTCAGCGCAGCGGTAAGTGTCGTAGAACGGTGCACCGCCGTCGATTAGGTTCGCGGCGCGCTGCTCTTGCCACCGACCCTGCGCACGCAGCCCGTAGAAAGCAGCCATCAGGTAGCTCGAACCGTCGCTGATTGCCGCGTCCACTACCTGGCCCTGCCCGGTGGATCGTGCATGAAGCACCGCGGACAGCAGACCAACGGCGAGCATCATTGCGCCACCGGCGTAGTCTCCTACCAGACTGAGCGGCGGGACGGGCCTGTCCTTCGTGCCGATCGCGTCCAACGCGCCGGTGATCGCGATGTAGTTGATGTCGTGACCTGCACGATGAGCATACGGGCCGTATTGGCCCCAGCCCGTCATACGTCCGTAGACGATGCGCGGATTGCGCTTCAGCATTTCATCGGGACCCAGGCCCAGCCGCTCCATAACGCCTGGCCGGTAACCTTCGAATACCACGTCCGCCGCTTCGCAGAGTGCGAGGCAGGCGGCCACAGATTCCGGGCGTTTCAGGTCAAGTGACACCGATCTACGGCCGCGCCGGTCGATCTCTAGACGGGACATACGACCTGCATTGGCACCCTTGCGGTCGATACGGATGACGTCAGCGCCCATATCGGAGAACAGCATTCCGCAAAACGGCCCGGGGCCAATGCTGTCACTGACCGGCATATTCGAGCCATTCCGGGATCGGCGTAATCGAGCCACCGGATGATCGCCGCAATCGAGCCAGTGCATGATCGGCGCAATCGGGCCACTCGATGATCGGCGTATTGGAGC
>NZ_JBFPKF010000032.1:0-38323 GCF_040948685.1 Paraburkholderia sp. BR14374
TCAGCGTCAGATACGGCGCCGCGAAACTCCATTCCTCATCCGACACATCAGTCGGATACCCTTTGCGGTCTGTTCTTTTCATCCCGCCAGGATAACAGGTCTCAATCGAAGTTCCTAACACGCTCTAAGAACCGCATCGACAAAATCTTTATCGACTATCTTCGCAATGGCCGCGGCGCGAGCACCGTTGCCCCTTTCTCGGTCAGGGCGCGTTCCGGAATGGCGGTTTCGATGCCGGTGTCGTGGGACGAATTGCGGCGGGTCGGCCGAGGCGACGAATGGACCATGCGCAAGGCGATCGAACGTCAGCGTTCCCTGAAGTTCGATCCATGGGAAGACTACTGGCGCACGCGGCAGGGAATCACCGCCGCAATGCGCCGCGCCGTGGGCATGAAGCGCTAGCTGCCGCGCTGCTCGGTGCCTTTCAGCTCAGCGTGCCGGTGCGAATGCGTCGCCGCGTACTTGAGCTCGTAGTGAGCTCCTTTGCCGCTGCGTGTCGGGGGAAAATGCTCTCCTTGCACGCACGTTACTTCGAAAGTCCCCTTGCCATCGTCATGGACAACCGAATAGATGCCGGACGTTTTGACGATCTCGCCGGGCTTGAAAGAGTTATCGCCTGCCATGTTGACTCCTCCGTTGATGAATAAGCCGGACCAGCAATGGCTGTACCACGCGCGCGAGACATGGGGATGTTGATGATTTTCGTCGCTGCGGTGCGATAGGTTCGGACAGCCGGGTTGACGACGGCACGTCCGTTGCTCCTACACGGTGGCGCTTGCGATGGCGTCGGCGCGATCGACACGCCGCGTCGTCGCACGCGCATCCGCGAATCCCGACCCTGTTGGCCCGCGCGACGGGCCCATCGACTACGAGGCACGACATGAGAGCCCTTTGCTGGCACGGCAAGAAAGACGTCCGCGTCGACAACGTCCCGGACCCGGTCATCGAGCATCCGCGCGATGCGATCGTCAAGGTGTCCAGTTGCGCGATCTGCGGCTCGGACCTGCATCTGTTCGATGGCTTTATGCCGTCGATGAAGTCGGGCGACATCCTCGGCCATGAGTTCATGGGGGAGGTCGTCGAAGTCGGCTCCGGCAACGCGAGGCTGAAAGTGGGCGAGCGCGTAGTCGTGCCGTTTACGATCGCCTGCGGCGAGTGCGATCAGTGCCGGCGTGGCTTCTTTTCGGTGTGTGAGCGTTCGAATCGCAACAAGGAGATGGCCGACAAGGTGTTCGGCCATACCACCGCTGGCCTGTTCGGTTACTCGCATCTGACGGGCGGTTATCCAGGCGGGCAGGCCGAATACGTGCGCGTGCCGTTCGCGGACGTCACGCCGGTCAAGATTCCCGACGGCCTGACCGACGAGCAGGTGCTGTTTCTTGGCGATATTTTGCCGACCGGCTGGCAGGCCGCGGTGCAATGCGAAATACAGCCGACCGACACTGTCGCGATCTGGGGCGCGGGCCCGGTCGGCCAGTTCGCGATCCGCAGTGCGATCATGCTCGGCGCGAAGCAGGTGATCGTGATCGACCGCGTTCCCGAGCGCCTCGACATGGCGCGCGCCGTCGGCGCGATCACGATCAACTTCGAGGACGAGAGCGTGCTCGACCGGTTGAAGGAACTAACGCACGGCAAGGGTCCGGAAAAATGCATCGACGCGGTCGGTATGGAATCGCATGCGACGCGCTCGTTCGATGCGCTTTACGACCGAGCAAAGCAGGCGGTGATGCTGGAAACGGACCGTCCGCATGTGCTGCGCGAAATGATCTACGTGTGCCGGCCGGCGGGGGTGCTGTCGATTCCGGGCGTGTACGGCGGCCTGATCGACAAGATCCCGTTCGGCGCCGCGATGAACAAGGGCTTGACGTTTCGCATGGGGCAGACGCACGTGAATCGCTGGACCGACGATCTGCTGAAGCGGATCCAGGATGGGCATATCGATCCGTCGTTCGTGATCACCCATACGGTTCCACTCGAACAAGGGCCCGACATGTACCGCGTGTTTCGGGAGAAGGAAGACGGCTGCATCAAGGTGGTGATGAAACCGTAGAACTTCCAGGCACTTTTTCCATTTCCTATCGGTGGCGACAACAAAGGCGCACAGCCGACCCTTCATGTGTTTGCGCAGAAGGGCGGCTGGCCTTCGGACGTCAGTGCGAGTTGCAAAGCCGCCAGCGGGATCCCGGCGGCCTTAGGGCGAACGCCCCGCAGTCTTTCAGCCTTGCGCAGATCTGTACCAGCAGTGCTGGCGGCGGATCGGCGGCGACCAGCAATGCGTGGGCGGCACGGCTGTCCTCACGCAGGCTCGCCACGAAACAGTCGGGTTGCGGCTCGATGAACCGGTTGACGGCGATCAACCCCGATTCCCCGTGAGCCGCATATTCCGCATGATCCATTTCGTGCGTCGGGAGCACCCATTTCGCGGCGCCAGGCGAAGCCGCGAGTGAGAAAACGAACACGTCCAGCTCACATAAATCGGACTCAGCGAGAGCCTGGCGTGCGTCGGAAGCATCGCGATACGAGTGAAAGATTGCGCTCAGATACTCGGCCATTTGGCGCCCCGTCCTTTTTTCTATCGCTTAAGCGGGAAGCACGCTCCGTGCCGCGTTCCGGCCTCCGGTCGATATCTTCAGCGGCTACGCCAGTCCCTGAATCTCAGCCACATCGCACAGCAGGCGCGGGTGCCTGGGATCGGACACGTCGATCTGGTTCCACGCAATCCGATGATGCCGCCAGCGCCCCTTGCGCTGCGCCACGTCACGCAACAGCCCTGGCAGCCAGCGTACGGCGAGCCGCTCGACCAAGGCACTCGGACCGATGTGAAATTCGCTGATCATCCAGGCGTCGTGGTCCTGAACGAGCTTGATTGCCTCTATCCGGCCTAGTGATGAGCCGTCTCGCGTCAGCACTTGCCGACCGACGATCAGATCGATGTTGATCTGCGCCATCATCGCGATCCCGGAATGCGCTCGACGACGTGCTCGCGTAGCCAGCGCTGCCAGTTGCCAAGCGGGGTATCGCGCGCATCCAGGTCCACCTCGATGTCGACCCCCAAGCGACGGACCCGACTCCAGGGAATCCAGTACGGTTCGACGTAACGCGCGCCGCCGATTTTGCCAGCGAGTCGCGCGACCCGACGCCCGGCTTGCTCGCCAATGCGTCGCGCCATCGCGACTGAACCCGTCTCGAGCGCAATCAATTCTGGCGGCCGTCCCGGCCGCAGTTCGGCGACGATACCGTCGACCCGCCCCATCTTCGCACCATAGCGATCGACAAGCTGTTTATCGAGCACGTCTCGAACAAGATCCATTACGCACCTCCGAGTATCTGTAGTGGCACTGTGACGATCGCCAGCACGAAGCTGAGCGCGACGATCGCGATGACAACAAGATTGGAAAATACGCCGTTGCAGTGACGCCCGAGATAGCTCTCATCGTTCATCAACGCCAGGAACGGAATCACGGTGAGCGGCAAGCTCAGTGCAGTCAGAGCCATGGAGAATACGGTTAGCTTGAGCGGGTCGATGCCGGCCGCGATCGGTATCGCACTGACCGCAAGCGCACACGTGTAGACGAGGCCGAATGCCGGGTCCTCGCGCGGCTTGCGGTTTTCGCCCCAGTTCCAGCCGAAGCCCTGGGCAAAGAAGTACGCCTGCTCGAGCGCGATCTCCAGCGTCGCGCCGAAGCACGCGAAGGACAGCGACGCGATGAACAGAATGAATCCCCAGAAGCCGAAGACCGCGACGAGCATCAGTGGCAACTGGTGATAACTGTCGACGCGCGTGATGCCGTACGCGCGAAACACGCATCCGGCAGTGATCAACACGGCTAGCGATATGACGCCGCCAAACGCCATGCCGAGGGCGGCGATCGCGCGGTTCGCGCCAAGATAGCTCCGGTCCCAGCTGTCCTCGATCGCCCCGGACGAATAGAACAGGAACAGTGATGGCGTTATCGACGCGCCGAGAATGCTCACGACAGTGAACCAGTAGTTCGCCGGATCGTTACGCGGCAAGCCAGGCATCGCGCCCAACGCTACCTGATGCCAATCGGGCCTGAGCACGACTGCTGCCGCGACAAAGCTCAAGGTGACGAGGCCGAGCAGCGACATGCCTTTTTCGATCAGCCCGAACGTGCTACGCCACAGGACAAACCATGCCAGCACCGCAACCGGCAAGGCCCACCATTCGTGTCTTACCCCGCTGGCCAGTTCGAGCGATACACTGACGCCTCCGATCTCCGCCGACAGCACCAGGGCGTTGACGATGAGGGTCGTGACGAAGGGGAAAAGGAAGAATTTGATGCCAAACCGGTCACGAATTCCGTCGGCGATCGTATGGCTGCTCACCGCGGCGAATCGTCCCGACATCTCGGTCAGAAAGACGATGCATACCGTGCCGACGACGATCGGCCAAGCCAGCTGGAAACGGAACGCGGCGCCTCCCTGCGCCGCCGTCGACAGCGACCCCATCTCCAGAAAGCCCCCAACGCTCGTCACAATGCCGAGAGAAATCTCGAACAGCTTTTTCATCCGTCCCGCTCCCGCTGAGCACAGCGATGCCAAAGCATCGTTCGTTCCCGCGTGAGCGGCCAGTTCGCAGACAACGCATGAGCGGTCCTTCCCGGAATACCGGGAAGGACAGGGCCACCGAGAGGCGCACTCTCGCGGCAGGACCGCTGCCGCAAGGCGGCCGCTTCGTAGGCGGATCAGCAAGCATTGCCCAGACGGAACGAATCTGAACATCACGCAAACAGGCTCGCGGGGCATCATCGAATGAGAGTGTTCTGGAATAGCGAGTCGACCGGGGCGACTGCGGGGTGGGCTCGGGAACGCCGGTGGCGAGTTCGAGCGGACTCACTCATGCGCAGCTATTCGAGCCGGCGAGCGCGCAGGGCCGCCTAGGAGCGCACAAGGTCCTGTCCTGTGCTGCTAGCGGCCTGTCCCGGAAGCCTTTTCGATATCCTCGAGAAGTCTCAGTACGGTTTCGCCGCCGCCGCGTTCCCAGCAATTGGTGTGATCTGCACCCTCCAGCATCAATAGTCGCCGCGGCGCGGCAGTGTGCGCATATAGGTGGGCGAAATGCTGCGGTGGGATCACGTTGTCATTTGTTCCGCCATAGATCACGACGGGCACCCGCACCCGCGCGATCTTCGCGAGATTGTCATACTGATCGCGAACCAGCAGGCCCACTGGCATGAACCAGAAGACCCGTGCCGCGACATCTGCGATCCGTGTAAAGGGCGCTTCGAGGATCAGGCCTTCGATCCGACCTGGAGACTGTGCCTCGGCGGCGAGTTGCACCGCCACGCCGGAGCCGAGCGAATAGCCGTGCAGAACGATGCGCGCATTCGTACGCTCGACGAAGCGAAGTGCTGCGCGCCCATCCTCGTAAAGGCCCGCTTCGTCAGGTATGCCGGAATTGCCTCCGTAGCCGCGATACTCGGCGAGGTAGACTCCGTAGCCGCAGTCGAGCAGTGCGCGCGCGATATGCCCGCGTTGCGAGAGGTCTTCGCCGTTGCCGTGAAAAAGCACGACAGTCAAGCGTCGTGACGACGCCGGCGCTTTGTACCAGCCGTGCAGGTCGAGCCCGTCGGCTGTGGTGGCGGTCACTACCGACATGTCGGCGAGCCCCGCTTCGTTCGGCTCACGCCGCCGCCATTCCCCCGGATAAATCAGGCGTCCCTGCATCCAGAAAAGTGTAGCGGCCGCCGCGCCGTATGTCGCGGCGCAGGCCCCGAAAAACCAGGCCAGCAGCGCGGTGGCGCCGGTCATGAGACCTGCTCGGCGCGTGGCAGCGTCGCGGCGACGCCATACCGGCTCCCGTGACGCAGCAGGGCGGCGTCGAATGCTTGCACGCTCAGCGGCGCCGGTAGGGGCATGCGTGGCCTTTCGCTGCCGCGTCGAGCGAGTGCTTCGTCGAAGCGCACAAAGGTGGCAAAGTCGCGAGGAAAGCGTTTCGCATCGACGCCGCACAGACGCGCGTCGGGCGAGGCCGACGCGATGATCGTTTGCCATTCGCGCGCGGGCACCACGCCGACGCCTTCGGTGCCGTGCGAAAACAGCATCAGGTCAATGTGTTCGAAACGGCCTTCCCGTTGAAGCAGCCGCGCGAGGTTTCGCGCCGATGGCTCGGTGCAGAACACCAGCCAGAACGGCAACGCGCCAAGATGCATCGTCGTGTATGGATCGAGCAGCACGAAGCTATCGACGACGAGATGCCGCGGCTCGATACCTTCATCGCAGTACCATTCGCGCAGCGTGTCGAACGCGAAAAAGCTCAGCGATTCGGGTTCCTCGAAGCGAAACTCGACTAGGCGCCAGTCGGCCTGCTGCGCGAGGGCACGCAGAGAGTCGAGCAGGCTCATGTCGAAGCCCCATTCGGCTTCAGGCGCGAGCGCATCTGGCGAGGGCGGATCCCAGCGGGTGCGGGCGCTGCCATAACGGGCCAGGTATTCCCGCACACGCGGGCCGCCACTGAAGTATTCCTCGCGTGTCGCGCCACCCGCCGCGCCAAACTGAAAGAAGGCGCGCTCGCCGATACGCGTGACGGGCCACTGCAAAGTGCATATGTCTACATACAGCGTCGCGCCGGCGGGCAGACTGCGTAGCAGGAACTCGCGAAACCCGAGTGCCAGCGAGCGCTGCTTGATGCGGTAGTAGCGCATCGTACGCAACATGAGCCGGTCCTGATTTGGATCGTGCATGTGGTGAATGGCGATTCGTCCGTCTGCCGCGAGCAGCGCCTCGCGCGCATGTCTGCCGTCGCGCAGGCCTGCTGCGGCATCATCGGGATCGCTGCCGGGCGCACGGACGGGGCAGAGAAAGGTCTGCGGCAGCCAGGGCACGCCCATGGCGGCGGCCAGATGCACGAGCGCGCCGTTGGACGAGCCAACGAAGGCGGCCGGGTACTGGCGGCGCGGATAACGATCGGCAAGCCACGTCGCTATGGTCTCGATGTCAAGGCGCCGCGCCGCGCGCTCACCTATCGCCTCGGTTGCGCCGCCGATGGAGTACGCCCATTCGCGAGCGAACCGAGGCAGGAGATTGATCAGCGGCATGCTGCGGTCGAGCAGTGGTGACCCGCTCGGGCTGCTAAAAGGCTTGCCGTGCAGGCAGGCGCCCAGTGCACCGACCATCGCGGCGGCCGAATCGAATCGCGCAATTCCTCGCGGTGCGCTGCTCATGGCTGCTCCATTCGCCCGGAAGGTTCGCCGGGTAACGCGTCGACGAACTGACGGATCGCCAGCGCAAGACTGTGCGGATACACATAATTCAGAGTGTGTGTGCCGCCGTCGATGATGACCAGTTGCGCGCGGCGCAGCCGCGCGGTCACCTCGATGGCCCACTCGCGCGGCGACACAGGGTCCCGGGAGCCGCACACTACGAGGACGGGAGCGCGAACGAGCGGGAGCCGGTTCTCGATGCGATCACGAATCATGATGCGCATCGTGGCCAGTGCGCGCAGCAGTCCGGCCTTGGCGTAATCGATGCGCCCTGGCGCAGCCGGCGAATGAGGCCGCTCGCGGCGCCCGTTGACCAGGGCGCGCCAGATTTGGACCGGCAGATGCCGGGCCCGGCGATCCGCGGTGGGCCCTTGCAGCACCAATGCCTTGACGTCGCCGGGATGACGCGCGGCGAGTTCGGTCAGGATCTGGCAGCCGAACGAATTGCCCACAAGAACGGCCGGTCGGAGCCCGGTGGCAACCAGCCACAGGTGCAAAGCATCGGCGAGACCGGGCAGATCGAGCCAGCGGCCGCACAATGCGCTTTCACCGAAGCCAGGTAGATCGGGAGCAAACACTGGAAACCACCTGGCTAGAGCTAGTGCGAGCGGTTCCATGTAGCGGCTGGAGACGACGAGACCGTGGACGAGTATCACTGGCGGGCGAGCGGCAAATGCATTCGTGGCGGTGGCGTCGGTCGGGCTTGCGGTCCGCGCGAACATCCTGTAAGGACCCGCCTGCACCCAGCGCCCTCGAATTCCAGAGAGCCGGCTTTCCTCAGTAAGCTCCGGCGTTTGACGCAGGCGCCCCCAGTAGCGGAGCAGCGCCACGGCGGCGGCACTCCCGGCGATGGCGCTGGCAACCAGCGCGATCTTGCGATGCATACGCGTGTCGCCCGGTTCCGTGCGCCCGACATCGCAGTGATCGTCGCTAGAACGGGTCTCAGGGTACGCGGCCCGTGCGCTGCTTGTGTTGGCCCGACCTTGACTCATCCGTCATCCTTGGAGCGGTGGTGGCAGATTGAGCGCGGTTGCAGTGGTCCTCTCCTGCGCACTGTTGCGACCGGGCATTGCCACCATGCCCGCGCGCAATGCGCGGCATCGTGGGTGCGCAACCGGCGTGCCACGAATGCCGCTCGTTAGCGATTGCGAGCTTGTCAGGGCCGGTGCATGTCGCTTCAGAATCTGCGATCGGCGGGGCAAGCGTCGAGGCTAAGGGCATGGAACTTGCGCTACTCATCTTGAAATTTTCTCCGTGCATACTATTCTAAATTCCGCTCAGGCAGCCGCGCCCGCCATGCGGCGCGCTGCGTGTTTCGATTTGTTTGCCGCAGCCCGGCAGACGGACTGGAGCGCGTAGGCCGGTTCGTTTCCGTGCTGCATCCAAGGAGGAAACGATCATGAGTGACCTTTACTTCGGGACCGACCTGTTCAGTGAGTTCGACCGTCTGCAACGGCAGATGGCGAGCCTCTTCGGCGGCTTCCCTTCCAGTATCCGTTCAGGCCGCGCTGGCGCCTTCCCGCAGATCAACATCGGTTCGACCGACGACTCGATCGAGATCGTCGCGTTCGCGCCCGGGGTCGATCCGGCCAAGCTCGACGTATCGCTAGACAAGGGGTTGCTGACCATCAGCGGCGAGCGCGCGAGCTCGCAACCGGAAACCCGCGGCGACGATGCGCGCACCTATGCACAGGAGCGATTCGCTGGCGCGTTCCGGCGCGTGGTCGAACTCCCGCAAAACGCGGACCCTGGCAAGGTCAGCGCGCGGTACACCAATGGATGCCTGATGGTGAGCATCGGCAAAAGCGAGGCGTCAAAGCCGCGGGCGATCACCGTTCAGTGAGCGGCTGGCAGAACTATGGAGGACATCATGAACGACACGACTGAACTCGCCAGAAAGGACCAAACGGCGGTGGCCCAGCGCGACGGCGATGCGTCGCAACGTCGGATCACGTTGACGCCGCCGGTCGACATCTTCGAGGACAGCCACGGCATCACGCTGTGGGCGGATCTGCCGGGCGTGACCAGGGAGCGGCTGGACGTCAAGGTCCACGATGGCAACCTGTACATCGAAGCAGAGGCGATGGTGCCGACACCGGCGGAACTGCGCCTGCAGCATGCGGAGATCCGTGAGCCTCACTTCGCGCGGGCGTTTTCGATGAGCACCGACTTCGATGCGTCGAAAATCGAAGCCAATCTGAAGGACGGCGTATTGAAGCTGACGATACCGCGCCGCGACGAAGCGCGACCGCGCCGCATCGAGGTGCGTACCGACTGAAGTCGGCCGGGGGAGGGGGACAGCAGTAGCAAGAAGCTGGATGCTGTCCTCCGGCCACCGGCTTTCGGCTGTCGAGTCGAAGCAGTCGCGGCGCGGAGACCGGAATCCCGTTTCGACGCTGATAGGAAAGGAGCACATGATGAACACTGATCCGAAAAAATGGAACCCCTTCAAGTTCCTTCGCGGAGCCGCCCGCAAATCCGATGCGGACGACACGGACGGTCGGCGCGCGGATGAGTGGCGGGCCGCATGGCCTGACATTCCACGACTATCTCTTCGTGAACCGTGGCGGGCCGTGGAGGAATTTTTTCGTGACCCATTTGCAGGCGGTGGTGCGTTTGAACGATGGTTTGGCGACTTCAGTTCGTCGCGCTTCCAGCCGCGCATCGACGTCGTGGACGAAGGGCCGGTGCTTCGCGTAACTGCGGAACTGCCCGGGATGGGGCGCGAGGACTTGAACGTGAGCGTCGAGGAAGGGGCAATCGTGCTGCGCGGCGAGAAGAAGCAGGACGTGCGCAGCGAGGAGGACGGATGCTATCGGTTGGAGCGAGCCTATGGAAGCTTCGTGCGCAGAATTCCGATGCCGGACAATGCCGATCCAGACCATGCATTGGCAAAGTTTGACAACGGCATTCTTACATTGACCGTGCCGAAAACGGAACCGGCGCGCTCCACTAGTCGGACCATCGATATTGGGTAGCACCCAGGCCGGAATTGCCCGGCAGCGGGGACTTTCTGGCTGGCCGGGCCGTTAGCTCAATTGGTAGAGCAGTGGCGGTGTGTGCGCAATCGGGAGCAACCTGGCTTCACGAAAGCCTTGGCATTCGCGCACGTCGAATCCGTGAGTATCTTGACGCATGCGGGGTACTCGCAAAGCGGCTGTTTGCGCTTATCAGATTCCGCTTGTCGGGTCGATGTCGAGTCGTCGCACCAGCACGTTTTCCGCAAGCCGTGTGTTGACGAGTTCTCTGCATAGCCATGTCACGTCTGACGCGCACGTGGCGAAAATACACAGTTCAACGGTCTGGTCGTTGAACTGCCTGACGTTGCCCGCAAGTTGCGCATCGCTGTCGTGCAACGCCCGGCATAGAAGCAGAAGGCCTGACCTGTCCGCGAGGCGAATCGTCATGTGGATCAGCATCTTTCACCTGTTCGCTTGCCACGGGGAACGGGCATCCTTTCTCCCGGCGGCACCGGCCGGTCGATCTTTCCAATGGTCACGCAGTGAGCAATCCGCGACATGACTCGTTGAATGCCGACGAATGTATGGCGATCGCGCATCCGGCATGCCAAGGCACCGACACAACGACATGCCCGATTTGGATTCCTTGGCTTTAATGCGTCGGTGCTCAGCCGGAGGCGTGAAGCGAGGGCTTATGGAGAACCTCCAGTGCGGTCCCGGGAATAACCCCTGCTCATTCCAGGTGATGCTGCCACGAGACTGACGTTCGGCAGTAGCGGGCTGTCGCAAGTGACGAAGCGACTGCGGCGTTGCGCCCGACAGCTGGCGACATCGATCCAATGGAATGGAGGCGAACCATGAAGTTCACGACAAAAGCGATGCTGGCTTTTGCGCTGGTGACGGCACTGTCGGGCGGCGCCTACGCGCAAGGTGGTGGCGCAGGCGGAGCGGGCGGGGCCGGCGGCGGAGGCGGAGCTGGGAACGGCGTGGCCGCTGGCGGCGGCAATGCTGGAGGCGCCGGAGGGATGGCGACGGGTGCGACAGGAACCGGTGGCAGTATGGGAACCGGAACTGGCGCTGCGCCTGACAACCCATCGAGGGACCGGTCGAGCGGGATGAACAATAGCACCCGTCCCAACACCGGCCACGGCACGAACGACAATACGGATGGCAAGCAGCAAAACGGCCAGTGATGAATCGAAGCATCGGACCCACGGACCGATGTGACAGGCACAAATCGAGGGTAAATCACGTGATGGCGAGCGCAGGCAGACCATTCGACCGGTACGCCTGCGCTGTGTCCTCATGGTTTACTGTTGCGTAGCCTTCTTGTTACCGGCTCTTTCCGCAAACTCGGTAAGCTTGAGGTCCGTGGCCTTTTCTTCGTCCAGCGTCTCAGTCAGCAGTTTCACGGCTTCGGTGAAACCTAGTTGCTTGCCAATGGCGCAGAGGCTACCGTAGGTGGCGATCTCGTAGTGTTCGACCTTCTGCGCGGCGGCCACGAGGCCCGCATCCAGGACCGGACCTTTTTCAATCTCGTCGATCAGTTCCTGTCCTTCTTCTATCAATCCCTCCATCGCGATGCACTTCATTCTCTTCAGGCGGATGTCGCAAGTTTCCACCACCTTGTCGATCCGTTCGACCTGTCCCTGCGTTTCTTCAAGATGAGTCTTGAATGCGTCGCTTAGCGCCGGGTCGGAAGCGGCGCGGGAGAGTTTCGCCAGTGCTCGCGTCAGTTGCTTCTCCGCGCTATAGATATCGGAAAGCATGTGCACGAACAGATCATCGACCGTCTTTCGCTGTGACATTTGTGAGCTCCTAAAAGGTTGTTTAGAGCCCTCACTGGCGCAACGACTATGCCCGAGACGGACCGGCACGCATTCAAACCGGCGGCCGCCAGTGGATCGTCAATGGTCCTCACCGCAGCGACGTTCACTGGGCTCGCGATATGTCTTCGCAAAGGTGGAGAGTGCCGCATTCCCTGGCCATCGCGGATATCGAAGCATCTTTGGGCAAACGTCGAGGTCGCAAACGCCGCAACCGTGCCGGCAAAAGCATCGGCTGCGTGTCAAGAGGACGAGACTTGCTTGATGTGAGGGGAATTGCCAACGCTTAGAAGTTGACGTCGAGCCATGCCTTCGCCCAGGCCACACCGCGCTCGTTTGCGGAAGCCTGGGTATCGAAATAGCCGATGTCGGTGAAGCGAAAGACTTGGCGATTGTCTACGTAGTCCTGAGGGCGGCGCTCAACCTCCACGCGAGCGTGGTAGTGAAAGCCTCTCTTCTCCGGTGAGGAACGAATCACCCACTCCCGATGCGTCACCTGCCATGATACGTCGGTCATTCTGAGTTGTATGGACGCCTTCCCGTTTGCCAGGTGCGACCAATCTCCGTGGTAAGTGGGTCTTCTACGCGGCGTGAACCGCGTAACCGGATCGATACGTTCGACCATGAGCCATTAGCGCACCAGATGGTGCACTCGATCCTCTCTGGCATCTACGCGTCGATACATGTTTCGCAAGCAGTCCATGTGCCTCGGAGGTT
Organism: Paraburkholderia sp. BR14374; assembly: GCF_040948685.1. NCBI lineage: Bacteria > Pseudomonadati > Pseudomonadota > Betaproteobacteria > Burkholderiales > Burkholderiaceae > Paraburkholderia > Paraburkholderia sp. BR14374. Next base: position 12,727 of record NZ_JBFPKF010000032.1, read on the forward strand.
TGCCTATGCCTGTCCGAAAGACGCGGTTAACGGCCCACACGCGTGCGCGGATTCGCTGCCAGCCATGGAAAATGGGGACGTTTGCGCGGGAGGCCTTTGCTGATTGTGGGGCGCAAAGATGTTTGCGCTTTCCACCTTGCGCCGCGACGCGTTATATCGGCGTGTCTCCGAGCGCATCGACGATGCGATTGGCACCCAACATGCGGAAGAGATTACTGAAATCCAACTCGATCTCGTACGCGTAGACCGCTGCTTTGTGTCGTCGTCGGGTACGGATTGATCAACCAGCTAGAACGGACCTTGCGTCAATCAAGGTTCGCTCAGAACGATGAACTTGTGAACATTCTCGTAAGGATGTTGCTCACAACCGCTTCGGCTGAAGTCTTCGACAGCTCGTTGGGCATGGTAATGGTGAAATAGAGGACGTCGTCCATCAATGCGATCGTGGCAAGTGCCTGGGCGGCACAGGCTCCTGGCACTTGCATGTTGACGTGCTTGCAGAACCGCTCGATGAAGGAGGCGATCATCTCGCGCTTTTCTAGCCAAAGGACGTTCATCTGTTGTCGGAACTTCGCGTCACGCATGGCATGCAGGCGTGCCTCGGCCCACATGACGTAGTTGTTGTCGTCGCGATAACGCTGCGCGTATAACAAGGTGAGCTGCTTTCGCAGGTCCTGGTTGGACGAACCAGCCTCTAACAGCTTCCGCAAGTTTTCCTGGATGTTCTGGTGATCGAGACGGAGCAGTTCGACGAATAGGTCGCTTTTGCTGTCGAAGTTCGAGTAGAACGCACCACGGGTATAGCCGGCCCGGGCGGCGATATCCTCTACGCTCGTGGCGGCCAACCCCTTCCTGGCAATGCTCAAGGCCGCTGCGCCGAGCAGGCGCCTGCGGGTCTCTTTGCGGGATTCTTCCCGGGTCAATCGTTTGCGTGACATGCGATAAGGCGGTGTAGACGAAACGCTGCGCTTCCAATTCCTGATGGCAAGTGACTGCAGGAACCTTTCGACGGGTAGCCGCTCCGCTGCGCGGGCGAAGCGGAGTCCTCATCAATGGCCATCGAAGAACAGAGATTGCGAAATTTCCGGCGCCGCTTTGCGTGCTTTCGGCGCGTGCGCTAGCTACCTGGTGGCAACCGTCGCTTCGGATTCGCTGAATTGCCAACCACCCCCGAGCGCCTTGAAAGCAGCGACTGCTGCGCGGGCTGACTCCGTTTGTGCCTGCACTCGCGCATCGGAAGTGCGTAGCAGGCTGTCGTCGGCTTGCAGGACTTCAATCAGACTGACCACGCCTTTTTGATAGGCTGCAAACGAGGCAGCTCTTGCGCGGCCGAGCGAGTCCACGCCCTGCGTGAGCGCAGCAGCCTGTTCCTCGCGCTTGACCAGTGCCGAAAAAGCGTTCTCCACGTCCTCAGTCGCATGTAATGCGGCAAGCCGATAGGCAGCCAGCATCTCGGCCTCCTGACCCCTGGCCTGGCTGATCTGCGCATTGATCCGGCCGAAGTCGAACAAACGCCAGCGCAGACCCAGCACGCCGGCGGCCTGGCTGGCGCCGCTCGAGAACAGATTGCCGCTGGCCACGGATGTCGCGCTGCCGATCAGCCCACTGAGGGAGACCGTGGGGTAGTACTCGGCGATGGCCACTCCAATACGTGCATTTGATGCGGCGAGGTGTCGCTCGGCCACGATCAGGTCTGGCCGCCGCCTGAGCAACTCGCGCGGCGATCCGGTGGCTCCGATCTGCGGGGGGGCGGGGATGTCGCCAGCTTCGAGCAGCTCGGCCCGATGTACGCCGGGCTGGGCGCCGAGCATCACATCCAGTGCGTTCATGGCCGCGTCGAGGCCCGTCTCGAGGACCGGGACCGAGGCCCGGACCTGGGCAAGCGCCCCCTCGGCCTGTCTTACCTGAAGCTCGGCTGCCAACCCCTTGCCATACAGAAGGTTGATGGTGGAGAGCAGATCCTGCTGCGTCTGCACTTGTCGCCGCGCGACGTTCAGACGGGCTTGCAATCCGCGGATGCTGATATAGATGTCGGCGGTCTGTGCCGCCACGGCCAGGCGTGTGGCCGCGGCGCCGGCTTCCGAAGCCTCGTACTCCGCGAGCGCCGCTTCCCGTCCACGACGCAGGCCTCCGAACACATCCAGTTCCCAGCTCGCGCTGAGATTGGCTTCGTACTGGTTGCCGTAGCGGTCGAAACCGGGCGTCGAGTTCAAAACTCGCCCGAGGGGCGTTTCAACGGACTGGTAGACCCTGGCTGCCTGGCCGCTGACATTGCCGGAAGGCAGCAGCGCGGCATTCGCCGCTCCAAGTGCTGAACGTGCCTGGGCGACACGAGCAGAAGCTTGCGCGAGGTCAAGGTTCTGCTCCAGCGCAAGCGCGACGAATCGCGTCAGTTGCGGATCGCCAAACGCCGTCCACCAGGTCACGAGGTCCGCAGTGGCCGTTGCATGCCGATGATCGACCGCTGTCTGGCCCATGAACCGCTCCGGCATCGGTACATCGGGCCGAACGTAATCGGGACCTACCGCGCAGCCTGCCGAAAGGCTGGCGACGATAAGCATGGCAAGGGTGCGTTTGGGCAGCATGAGCTTCTTCCGGGCGACGAGGACGAGTAAAGGTGACTATAGGTGACTATAATACAAGTTAGTCACTTGTTGTCGATTTCTGGGGGCGGCGGTAAGCTAGGAACCATGAAAAATGCAGCCAGCTATCCCATTTCGGCCCGCGGCCCAGCCGACCATGACGTGCGCGACCAGATCGTTGCCGCGGCCACCGAGCACTTCAGCCGGTATGGCTACGAGAAAACGACCGTCTCTGATCTCGCCAAGTCCATCGGCTTTTCCAAGGCGTATATCTACAAGTTCTTCGAGTCCAAGCAGGCTATTGGCGAGATGATCTGCGCGAACTGCCTGCGCGAGATCGAAAGCGAGGTCAAAGCCGCCGTCGAAGAGGTCGACCGGCCGCCAGAGAAACTGCGGCGGATGTTCAAGGCGATCGTCGAGGCGAGCCTTCGCCTGTTCTCCCAGGACCGCAAGCTTTACGAGATTGCCGCGTCGGCCGCCACCGAGCAGTGGCAGGCGACGCGCGCCTATGAAGAGCGCATCCAGAAGCTGCTTCAGGACATCCTCCAGGAGGGGCGGCAAAGCGGGGACTTCGAGCGCAAGACGCCGCTGGACGAGACCGCGATGGCGATCTACCTGGTTTTACGCCCGTACCTCAACCCGTTGATCCTGCAGCACAGCTTCGATTACACCGAGGAGGCGCCGGCGAAATTGTCCAGTCTGGTGCTCCGCAGCCTCTCACCTTAACGTGCACCATTTGTGACTATTGACTATATTGGTCACTAGAACCATAATCGGATCCATCATCCTTTCGTCGATGGGTCTTTCATGCTTGCGCGCCGCCTCGCTACCTCAGCCGTCGTCTTCGCCTTGCCGTTTGCGCTGGCCGCTTGCGGCGCAAAAGCACCGCCCGATCCGCGCACGGAGGCGCCGCTGGTGCGTTCCGCCATCGTTCGGGACGCACCGCCTGCCTCGCGCTCATTTACCGGAACCGTAGCCGCCCGGGTGCAGAGCGATCTGGGGTTTCGGGTCTCCGGCAAGGTGCTCGAGCGGCTGGTCAATGCCGGGCAGAGCGTCAGGCGGGGCCAGCCGCTCATGCGCATCGACCCCGTCGATCTGAGGCTGGCCGCGCAGGCGCAGCAGCAGGCCGTCGCGGCCGCGCGGGCACGGGCGCAGCAGACGGCAGAGGATGAAGCGCGCTACCGCGATCTGCGCGGCACGGGCGCCATTTCCGCCTCGGCCTACGACCAGGTCAAGGCCGCGACCGATGCTGCCAAAGCTCAGCTCAGCGCAGCCGAAGCCCAAGCCGACGTCGCGCTCAATGCGAGTCGCTATACGGAGCTGGTGGCCGACGCCGATGGTGTCGTCATGGAAACGCTGGCCGAGCCCGGGCAGGTCGTCAACGCCGGGCAGACCGTGGTGCGCCTGGCTCACGCAGGACGTCGCGAAGCCGTCATCCAGTTGCCGGAAACCCTGCGCCCTGAGGTCGGTTCCGTCGCGCAGGCAACGCTCTTCGGCAAGCAAGACGTCACGGTTCCCGCCGAATTGCGGCAACTATCCGATGCTGCGGACCCGCTCACCCGCACCTTCGAGGCTCGGTACGTGCTCGACGGCACGCTGTCCGATGCACCGCTAGGAGCAACGGTCACCATCCAGATTCCGGATGCGCATCGTTCCGTGCAAAGCGCGCTGAAGGTGCCGCTTGGCGCCCTTTTCGATGCTGGCAAGGGACCGGGAGTATGGGTCGTCGCCGGCGAGCCGCCAAAGGTCTCCTGGCGGCCGGTCACGGTCGAGCACGTGGATGACGACGACGTCCGCATCAACGGCCCGATCAAGCAAGGCGACCGGATCGTCGCGCTCGGCGCGCATCTGCTACGCGAAGGTGAACTGGTCCGTGTGGCGGGCCAGGCTCCCGTGACCGCAACCGAGGGAGCCCGTCCGTGAGCGAAGGTCGTTTCAACCTCTCGGCGCTCGCTGTGCGCGAGCGCTCCATCACCCTGTTCCTGATCTGCCTGATCTCGCTGGCCGGACTCGTTTCATTCTTCAAGCTCGGCCGTGCCGAAGATCCCGCCTTCACGGTCAAGGTGATGACCATCATCACTGCCTGGCCGGGGGCCACCGCGCAGGAAATGCAGGACCAGGTCGCCGAAAAGCTCGAAAAGCGCATGCAGGAGCTGCGCTGGTACGACCGTACGGAGACCTACACAAGGCCGGGCCTCGCCTTCACGACCTTGACCCTGCTCGACAGCACACCGCCTTCGGAAGTGCAGGAACAGTTCTACCAGGCCCGCAAGAAAATCAGCGACGAGACAGGCAACCTGCCGCCTGGTGCAATCGGGCCGATGGTCAACGACGAATACGCAGACGTCACCTTCGCGCTGTTTGCGCTGAAGGCCAAAGGCGAACCGCAGCGCCTGCTGGTACGCGACGCCGAGACGCTGCGCCAGCGGCTGCTGCACGTGCCGGGGGTGAAGAAGGTCAACATCATTGGCGAGCAGGCGGAGCGGATCTATGTCGAGTTTTCGCATGACCGTCTGGCAACGCTGGGCGTCAGTCCGCAGGACGTGTTCGCCGCGCTGAACAGCCAGAATGCGCTGACGCCCGCCGGCTCGGTGGAGACCAGGGGCCCGGAGGTGTTCATCCGCCTCGACGGCGCGTTCGACGCGTTGCAGAAGATCCGCGATACGCCCGTCGTGGCGCAGGGACGCACGCTGAAGCTATCGGACATTGCCACCGTCACGCGTGGCTATGAAGATCCGGCGACGTTCCTGATCCGCAACAACGGCGAACCTGCCCTGCTGCTGGGCGTCGTGATGCGCGACGGCTGGAACGGCCTCGACCTGGGTCGCGCGCTGGACCGCGAGGTGGGCGCGATCAACGGCGGGCTGCCGCTCGGCATGAGCCTGACCAAGGTCACCGACCAGGCCGTCAACATCAGTTCGGCGGTCGATGAGTTCATGGTGAAGTTTTTCGCGGCCCTGCTGGTGGTCATGCTGGTGAGCTTCGTGAGCATGGGCTGGCGCGTGGGCCTCGTGGTTGCCGCGGCCGTGCCGCTGACCCTAGCGGTGGTCTTCCTGGTGATGCTCGCAACTGGCAAGAACTTCGACCGCATCACGCTGGGATCGCTGATCCTGGCGCTGGGCCTGCTGGTGGACGACGCCATCATCGCCATCGAAATGATGGTGGTGAAGATGGAAGAGGGCTACAGCCGCGTTGCCGCCTCCGCTTATGCCTGGAGTCATACCGCGGCGCCCATGCTCTCCGGCACGCTGGTCACGGCGGTCGGCTTCATGCCCAATGGCTTCGCCCGATCCACTGCGGGCGAGTACACGAGCAACATGTTCTGGATCGTTGGGATCGCGCTGATCGCATCGTGGGTGGTCGCCGTGGTGTTCACACCTTACCTCGGCGTCAAGATGCTGCCCGACTTCAAGAAAGTCGAAGGTGGCCACGACGCGCTTTATGACACGCCGCGATACAACGGTTTCCGTCAACTGCTGAAGCGCGTCATTGCGCGCAAGTGGCTCGTCGCCGGTTCGGTCGTGGGCCTCTTCGTGCTGGCCGTCCTTGGCATGGCGGTAGTCAAGAAACAGTTCTTCCCGATCTCCGACCGCCCTGAAGTGCTGATCGAGGTGCAGATGCCGTATGGCACGTCGATCACTCAGACCAGCGCCGCCACAGCGAAGGTCGAAGCCTGGCTGGCCAGACAGAAGGAAGCGAGAATCGTCACCGCCTATGTCGGTCAGGGCGCACCGCGGTTCTACTTCTCGATGGGACCGGAGCTGCCCGATCCGTCATTTGCCAAGATCGTGGTGCGCACGGATAACCAGGACGAGCGCGAGGCACTCAAACAGCGGCTGCGCCAGGCAATCGCCGACGGGCTTGCCCCTGAGGCGCGCCTGCGCGTCACGCAGCTCGTATTCGGCCCCTACTCGCCGTACCCGGTCGCTTACCGGGTCACGGGTCCGGACCCGGACAAGCTCCGCGGTATCGCGGAGCAGGTTCAGCAGGTGATGGATGCGAGCCCGATGATGCGCACCGTCAACACCGACTGGGGCACGCGCACGCCCACGCTGCACTTCACCTTGCAGCAGGACCGGCTGCAGGCGGTGGGGCTGACATCTAGCGCGGTCGCGCAACAACTGCAATTCCTGCTCACCGGCGTGCCTGTCACCGTCGTGCGCGAGGACATTCGCACGGTGCAGGTCATCGCGCGCTCGGCCGGCGAGGTCCGGCTCGACCCGGCGCGGATCGGCGACTTCACGCTGGCTGGCGCCAACGGCCAGCGCATCCCGCTGTCGCAGGTGGGCAAGGTCGACGTGCGCATGGAGGAACCGATCATGCGCCGGCGCGACCGGATGCCGACGATCACCGTGCGCGGTGACATCGCCGATGGCTTGCAGCCGCCAGACGTATCGACGGCGATCACGAGGCAGCTTCGGCCCATCATGGACAAGCTGCCGGACGGCTACCGCATCGAGCAGGCCGGCTCGATCGAAGAATCAGGCAAGGCGACGACAGCCATGTTGCCGCTCTTTCCGATCATGCTGGCGGTCACGCTGCTCATCATCATCCTGCAGGTGCGCTCGATCTCCGCGATGGTCATGGTCTTTCTGACCAGCCCGCTGGGACTGATCGGTGTCGTGCCGACCTTGATCCTTTGCCGGCAGCCGTTCGGAATCAATGCGCTGGTCGGCCTCATCGCGCTATCGGGGATAGTGATGCGCAACACGCTGATTCTGATCGGCCAGATTCACCAGAACGAACAGGCCGGGCTGGATCCGTTCAATGCCGTGATCGAGGCAACCGTGCAGCGTGCGCGGCCCGTGATCCTGACCGCGCTGGCGGCGATCCTGGCGTTCATCCCGCTGACCCATTCGGTGTTCTGGGGGACGCTCGCGTATACGCTGATCGGTGGCACTTTTGCAGGAACGATCCTGACGCTGGTGTTCCTGCCGGCCATGTATTCCATCTGGTTCAGGATTCGGCCGGTCGATACGACAAATCTGCGCAGAGGCAGGCATGAGCCGGCGCAGCCCGCGAAAGAAATGCCGCAGGACGTGCTCGCTGCCAGGCAATGAACCTTGGTTGCAAGATCAATCGGAGCGGCTGATCCGCTATTTATCCCATTCACCTGCATTGAACGGAACTGCCATGTTGAATTCTAAAGTCGTCGTTGTTACTGGTGTGTCGTCGGGGATCGGACGAGCCACCGCGGAGAAGTTTGCCAGCCGGGGTTGCCGGGTATTCGGCACCGTACGCAACGCTACAACCGCGCAATCGATACCCGGTGTTGTGCTGGTCGAAATGGATGTCCGTAACGACGCCTCCGTGCAACATGCAATCCAGAGCGTCATCGCGGAAGCCACGCGCATCGATGTGCTTGTCAATAGCGCGGGCGTGACGCTGCTCGGCGCGACGGAAGAAACGTCGATTGCCGAGGCTCAGTCGCTATTCGATACCAACGTTTTCGGGATTTTGCGCACAACACAAGCGGTACTGCCGCACATGCGCTCGCAACGTTCGGGAAGAATCGTCAATGTGAGCTCAGTGCTGGGCTTCCTTCCGGCTCCGTACATGGGGCTCTATTCGGCATCCAAGCATGCCGTAGAGGGAATGTCTGAAACCTTGGACCATGAGGTGCGCAAGTTAGGAATCCGCGTGGTGCTTGTAGAGCCTTCCTATACCAGGACCAATCTGGATCTCAATGCACCGCATGCGGCTTCCAAAATCGCAGCCTATGACGATGAGCGCGCCATCGTGTCCCGCGCGATTCAAAAAAATGTCGATGAGGCGCCGGCACCTGATGGCGTCGCAACCACGATTGTCGATTCCGCGTTGGGCGCATGGAGAATGAGGCGCGCTCCAAAAGGCCAGGCTTCTCTCCTAAGCAAATTGCGTCGCTTCATGCCTGCTGGACCCCTCGACGCAAACCTGAGAAAGACATTTGGACTCTCGTGAAGTCGCCTACCGATTCATGTCTGGACTGCCAACCGATTTTAAAAATCGCTTTCGCGAATATCACGATTGATTTACAACGCCAGACAAAATTGGTGTGGTCTCCTATGTTCACCGATCCTATTTTGTCTGATAAAAATGCGCTTAAACAATAGCTAATCCCCGATAGAACAAATCAATATCGCGCCAACGTTTGCGGATTCGATAGGCAGGGCAGTCCTGGCTTCAGTTCATTGAGTCTGCCGCCGTAAATGCATATGCGAGGCGCATCAGTTTTCACGGACGCCGGCGCATACCGGTGCGTGACTCGGGCATCAAGAACGATCGCCTGCATTTACGTGTCTTTCCGTCGAAAATGGAAGCGAAAAATGATCCTGAATAACTTGTCTGTGAAGACAAAGCTTACGGTGGCTTTCGGAGCATTGGCCGTTGTAGTACTGATCATTTCAGGACTCGCCTTGAAGGAGCTGAACGACGCGAATGACCGCTGTTCCGGCTACATCAATGGAATTAACGCACGGGCCACAATGGCTGAAGCTGTCCGCACCGCAGTTGATGATCGTGCCGTGGCGGTGCGCAATCTGGTGCTGGTCACCACGCCTGAGGACATCGAGCTGGAAAAGGCCGCCGTCATCGACGCTGAACGCAGAGTCGAGGCTAACCTGGAAAAGTTCAATGCCATGGTAGCGGGCGCTTCCGACATGAGCGACAAGGCACGCAGACTCGCGGCCGAACTTCCGAGGATCGAGGCGCTTTACCGCCCCGTGGCCCTGGAAATCAACAGGCTGGCGGTGAGTAATCAGCGCGACGCGGCGATTGCGGCAATTGATACCAAATGCAGGCCACTGCTTTCGGCTCTGATCAAGGCGTCCAACGAGTACGAGGACTTCACCCGTGAACGCGCACAACAAATGGTCCGCCAATCGAGCGATCAATTCGCGACTCAGCGGAATCTGCTGATTGCAATCTGTCTGGCTGCGCTCGTGCTGGCGGTCGTGGCAGGTGCAGTCATCACCCGCAGCCTCCTACGCGCTTTGGGCGCCGAGCCCGTGGCACTGGTCGAAGTGACGCAGCGCGTGGCCGGCGGCGATTTGAGCCCGGTGGCGGGGGCGAACAGTGCGCCGACCGGAAGCGTGCTCGCCTCGATGGGCAAGATGCAGGTTAGTCTCGTTCACCTGATCGGTCAGGTACGTACTTCCGCCGACAGTATCGCGACGGGTTCGAGCCAGATCGCGTCGGGCAACGTGGATCTTTCCACGCGTACAGAACAGCAGGCTGCGTCACTGCAGGAAACTGCGGCAAGCATGGAGGAGCTGACGTCAACGGTGAAGCAGAACGCCGAGAACGCACAGCAGGCGAGCTCGCTCTCGGCCAACGCATCCGAAGTGGCGGGACGGGGCAATCAGGTCGTTGGCGAGGTGGTCGATACGATGAGCGAAATCAGGACGAGTTCCACCAGAATCGCGGATATCACCGGGATCATCGAGGGGATCGCTTTCCAGACCAACATCCTCGCACTGAATGCCGCGGTGGAGGCCGCCCGTGCAGGCGAGCAGGGACGTGGGTTCGCGGTGGTCGCGAGCGAAGTGCGCAGCCTCGCTCAGCGCTCGTCCAGTGCCGCGAAGGAGATCAAGGATCTGATCAACGCGTCCGTTCAGAAGATCCAGAATGGGTCGTCGCTTGCCAACGAGGCGGGGAAGACAATGGCGGAGGTGACCCAGGCCGTGGCGCGGGTGACCGACATCATGGGAGAAATCGCGGCCGCGTCGACCGAGCAGAGCCGCGGGATCGAGCAGGTCAATCAGGCGATTACGCAGATGGACGAAGTGACGCAGCAGAATGCCGCGCTGGTGGAGGAAGCGGCGGCGGCGTCGAAATCGCTCGAGGATCAGGGCCGGCAGCTGAGCCAGGCGGTTTCGTTCTTCCGTCTGGATTCCCAGGCCGCTGCGCACGCAACGGGCGGAGCTGCTGCCCCGGCAAGCGTCCCGGTAGCACGGCTGCGGACCGCGCCGCGAGCACGAATCCAGGCATCGCTGTAATGCGACGATGGTGCTGTTCGATCAGATTATCGAGCTGCTTCGAAGAGCGCGCCTCCGTGCCCCTAGGCTGCAGGACATCAACAACACTCATCCCACGCACGGCCCGGTTGACCCGCGCACTTTCAATTCCACCGGCACGGCATACCCTTGTCGCGTCGGTCGTCCATCCAGCGCATCGAGCAGATGCTTCGCGGCGACCGTGCCGATCTCGCGCGTGTCCACATGCATCGTGGTCAGTGGCGGCCGCGCTTCGCGCGCGATCGCGAGATCGTCGAAGCCGGTGACCGAAAGCTGCTCGGGTATCGCGATGCCGAGCTCTTCCGCCTCCCGTAAGACGCCCAGCGCAATATGATCGTTGCCGCAGATCACGGCGGTTGGACGCGGCCCCGGTTGTTGCCAGAGCGCGCGCAACGCCCGCCGCCCAAAATCGAGCGTGGATTCACCCTCGATCAGATGCTCCGGCCGAACCGCGAGACCATGGCGTTCGAGCGCGACGCGAATTCCCGCGAGCCGCGCCTGCACGCGGTCGTTATCCCGCGTCGGCTGGATGCAGACCGCGAATGACCGGTGTCCGATCGCGACGAGATGCTCGGTGATCTGCTCATAGGCCGCGCGGTTGTCGAAGCCAATGCAATCGTGGGGGCTTCCCTCGCGCCACGCATAGAGCACGACGTAAGGCACGCGCCACACGCGCAGCGCTTCGAAGAGTTCCGGCGGATGCGCCTCGCCCACGACCGCGATAGCCTCCACGCCACGTGCGAGCATCGCGTGAACCTGAGAGAGCGCTTCATTGGGGCTGTAGTTCGAACATCCTAGAAAAAGCGTGATGCCGCGCGCGGCGAACTCCGCCTGCATGCCGCTCACCTGCGAGGCGAAGACCTGATCGTCGAGCGTCGGAATCACGATGCCCGCAATGTGACTGCGGGTGGACGCGAGCGCGCGCCCGGCCGCATTCGGAAACCAGTTCAGCTCCAGCGCGGCCTGTTCGACGCGCTCGCGCACGCTGTCGGACACCTTGCCGGGCTCGTTGTAGACGCGCGATACCGTCGCCGTGGACACGCCCGCGCGTTTTGCGACATCCGACAGGACAGGGCGGCCCGCGCCGCGGCGGGCGCGCACGCCGGCCGAACGTCCGGTCGGCGACGGTTCTTCGAGAGTGGAGGCGGAGTCAGAGGAGCGAGGCATCAACGGTGTGATTCGAAAAGAACGCCCGTCATCTTACCCGCGGCGGGGTGATGACTGGGTCAAATCCCGGCGGCGATGCGCGAACGGAAATGCTCGGTGCCTTCGACGATCCTGTCGAGCACCGCGTCGAGCGCCCAGAAGCGCTCGCGCACGTCGTAGTCGATTGCGCGGCAACGAATCGACTGAAAAGTGCCGATCCGCTGGTGATACATCTTCGCGAGCGCCGGATAGCCGAGCGCCTCCGACACCGCCGCGAGTACGAGAAAAGTCGAAAGCTCGCGGGCGAGCGCCGGATTCTCGTCGGCGCGGTTGCGCAACCAGTTGTACAGGTCCGGATGAAAGTTCGTGAACACACCGTTGAAGCCTGCCGAGCCGGCTTTCATCGCGTCCCACGCGATCGCGGCATTCGCGTTCAGGATCTTCATGGGCGAGCCCTTCGCCAGCGCGACGCGGCGCTTCACGGTGTCGAGATCGCAGCTGACGTCCTTCAGCATCACGAAGCGGCCGGTATCGATGCACATCTTGAGTTCGTCGTCGGACAGCAGGCGCCGGTAAGGAGCGGGGCACTCGTACAGCCCCAATGGAATGTCGGAAGGAAGGCGGCTCATCAGGCGACGCAGGTTCGCCGTGAACGCTTCGGTGCCTTCGCGGCGCGGATCGAGCCGGTTCGTCACCAGCACGATGCCGTCCGCGCCCGTCGCCGCGGCCGCGTTCAGCTCCTCGGCTTGCGCGTCCGGATCGTCGCTGATATGGCCTGAGACCACGACCGGCGCACGGCCGGCCACGCGCTCGACCACGAAGCGGCCGAGCGCGGCGCGTTCGTCGAGGCTCAGGAATTGCATTTCGCTCGACTGGGCGACCGCGAAGAGCGCGTCCGAGCCATGCGCGAGATACCACTCGATCAGTCGTTCGAGCCCGGCATAGTCGATGGTCCCGGCGTCGTCGAAAGGCGTCAGCATGACGGGAACGATGCCTTCGATCGAGCGCGTCGAGCGCGGTAGGGAAGTGGGGAGGGTCATGTCGGTGTTGTCCTCTTGAGAATTGAAAATGACGCTTCTCAGGCGTGAGCGCGAGCCGGCGTACCCGGTTCGACCTCGAACTCGATCGACTTGCGCACGAGGAAGAGATAGCTCATTGCGCCGATGAAGGCGATTCCCGCGGCCGTCAGCAAAGCCGGCACGAAGGACCACGCCTGCGCGATGTAGCCCGTGAGAATGGGCGCGAGTGCCCCGCCGAGAAAGCCGCCGAAGTTCTGGATGGCGCCGAGCGAGCCGACGCGGTTGGCCGGTGCGGCTGCGGTTGCCAGTGCCCATGAGCAGGCTGATGCTGCATTGGCGAGAAAGATCACGACCGAGATGCAGACGATGGCGATCGTATTGCTTTCGACGAGTGCGGCCGGCACGGTGAACGCCACCATGCCGAGCATCGCGATGACGACCGCGTTGCGCCTGCTCGCCACCGGCGAGGCGCTCCTCTTCGTGATGAGGTCGGAGAACCAGCCTGCGCAGAGCGCGCCGAGAAAGCCGCAGAAGAAGGGCACCGAGGCCGCGATTCCCGTGTGCATCAGAGTCATGTGGCGCTCTGTCGTCAGGTAGCCGGGCAGCCAGGTCAGATAAACCCAGTTCAGATAGACCGAGCCGAAGAAGCCGATCAGCATCCCCCAGGTCGTGACGTTCGAGAACAGCGCGCGCCAGTCGGCGAAGCTGAGCTGCTCGGTAGGCTTCGTCTCCACGGCGCCGCCTTTGAGGTAGTGCAATTCCTCTGCAGTGAGCGCAGAGGGGTTTGGATCACGATAGATAGCGAGCCAGATCACCGCAACCACGAGACCGAGCGCGCCGGTAACGATGAAGGCCCAGCGCCAGTGAAATTCCACCACGAGCACCGACAGGCACAGCGGTGCGAGCGCCGTGCCGAGCGGCGACGCGGAATTGAAGATGCCGGTCGGCTTGCCTCGCGCACGCAGCGGAAACCAGTTGCTCACGACGCGCGCCGCCGACGGAAACTGCGGCGACTCGCCGATGCCGAGCACGATGCGCGCGACGACGAACCAGCCGAAGGTGGACACGATGCCGCCCGCGGCCTGCGCGAGCGACCAGATGATCAGGCCGACTCCGAGCAGCCTGCGCGGTCCGATGCGATCGACGAGGCCGCCGACCGGCAGTTGGAAGAGCGCGTAGCTCCAGGAGAATGCCGACAGCAGCAGCCCCATTTCCCCGAGCGACAGACCGAGATCCTTGCGGATCAGCGGATTCGCGACCGCGAGCGTGCCGCGATCGAGATAGTTCACGATGCCACTCACCATCAGCAGCGTCAGCGCCACGATCTGGGCGCGGCGCACGCGCGGAGGTGCCTGCTCGGATACGGGGGTTGGGTTCATGCTGTCGTCTCCATGTTGTGTTGTGGATAGGCTGCGATCCCGCGCGGCCGGGTCTATCGAACCGTTGCCGGGAACGCGGGTTGCGCCCGCACTTCGGCCTGGGTCGGAATTGATGCCTGCGCGCCTTGACGCGTGACGCTGAGCGCCGCGGCCCGCTGAGCGAAATCGATCGCCTCGCGGATGCTCGCGCCGCGCACCCGCTCAGCCGCGAAGCCGCCGACGAAGGAATCGCCGGCCGCCGTGGTGTCGATCGCATCGACGCGCGGCGCGGGCAGGTGACCTTCCTCCCCGGTTGTCGCGTACCAGACGCCCTCGGCGCCCAGGGTGACGATCACCGTCTCCACGCCTTTCGCACGCAGGTGCGCTGCGGCTTCACGCGCGGACGCCGGGCCATCGACGGGCACGTCCGTCAGCAAGTGGGCCTCGGTCTCGTTGAGAACCATATAGCTGACCTGCTGGTAAAGCGCGTCCGCAAGCGGCTGTGCCGGAGCCGGGTTCAGCAGCACCGGCGTGCCGAGCCTTCCCGCGACTGAAATGGCGTGCCGCACGGTGTCGAGCGGCACCTCGAGTTGGCAAATCAGCATGCCGGCGGCGCCGATGGCGTCTTGCGCCGCATCGACGTGAGCGGGAGTAAGCGCGGCGTTGGCGCCCGGCGAAACGACGATCGTATTCGCACCGTCCGCGGCCACCGTGATGGCGGCGATGCCGGTCGACATGTCGTTCACCATGTGCAGGTGCGCCGTGTCGACGTGCTCGCTGTCCAGACGCGCGCGGAGATGTGCGCCGAAGTCGTCGTCTCCGATGCAGCCGAGCATCGCCACTGAAGCGCCGAGCCGCGCCGCTGCGACCGCCTGATTGGCGCCTTTGCCGCCGGCGAATGTGGCGAACGCGCCGCCGAGCAAGGTTTCCCCTCGCGCCGGCAGACGCTGCGCGTGCACCACGAGATCCATGTTCGCGCTACCTGCGACGATGATCCGGACCGAGGGAGATGCTTCGGTGGAGCGCATGTTAGCGCTTACATTTTCAAATGTTTTTAGGGATGACATGCAATGAGGACCGATGAAGGCTGCAATTCGAAACGTGTTAGCGCTTACATTACGCGCCAAGGCACGACGACGCAATCCAAAAGTCACGACCCTCGGGAAGTCCCCTAAAAAGCTGATGACATGGCGCCCATTCACTTGTCAAAGCCAGATCAAAATGTCGGGGGCGGGGGGGGGGCTGTGACTGCGGCTACGCGAGCAAGCGTCTCCGTTAGCAGCGCCCGGAACATGTCTGGCACTGGCCGAGTCTCCTCGTGAAGTACCCGGCTATGATAAATGTACGCAATGCAGCGAAGCGAAGTACATCCATGAACGCACGCGGCTCTTCGGTCATTACGATGCGGGTGAGGTTCGGCTCCCCCTTGCCTCGAACAAAGGGTAGCTAGTTAAGAACGAATCAGAGCAAGGAGATGACATGGCAGAGCAAAATGCTTATCAGGTGGCCGACTGGAATGGTCAAAGCGGGGAGCGCTGGGTCGCCAACCAGGCCCGGCTCGACGCTATGGTGGCGGTGTTCGGCCAGGCCGCGATAGAAGCCGCCGCGCCCGCGGCGGGCGAGCGCGTGCTGGACGTCGGCTGCGGCGCGGGCGCGTCGAGTCTGGCTCTGGCCGCCCGCGTCGGCCCGGGGGGCCAAGTGCTGGGCGTAGACATATCCGAACCGCTGATCAGCCGGGCGCGCGCGCTTGCGCCACAGGATACGCCGGCCCTGTTCCGAGTGGCCGACGCCAGCAGCGCCGAGTTGCCCGAGGGCGCGTTCGACATCCTGTTCTCGCGTTTCGGGGTGATGTTCTTCGACGATCCGACCGCAGCGTTCGCCCATATGCGACGCGCGCTGCGGCCGGGCGGGCGGGTCGCTTTCGTCTGCTGGCGCGGCGCGGCCGAGAACGATTGGGTGCGCCTGCCGATGGGCGCGATCAAGGGCATCCTCCCGCCGAGCGCGGCGCCCGATCCCGAAGCGCCCGGCCCATTTTCGTTCGGCGACCGGGGTCGCGTGGCACGCATCCTGACGGCGGCCGGCTTCACCGATATCGCTATCGCGCCCTTCGATGCTTCCGTCCCGTTCGGCGAGGGCGGGACGCGGGACGCTGCGATCGACGACGCGGTGAAGATGACGCTTGAGGTCGGCCCGCTGTCGCGCGCGCTCGCTGACAAGCCTGACGACATCCGCGCCCGCGCCTCGGCCGCGGTTCGTGCCGCCTTCGCGGGCCTGCCCGGCGAGCGGTCGGTGATGATCGACGGCGCGGCGTGGATCGTCATGGCACGCAATCCGGCACGCTGACAGGGATTAACAGGGGAGACGCCCCCGCTCGGTAGAGCGGGCGTCGTTGGCCGCTCAGATTGATGCGGTCGAGTTTCCCATGTAAGGCTTTGCGATAGACTGCCTTGATCCTGGAGGGGTTTGTCGTGGCTGATCTCAAAACCGTGCTGGTCCGTTCGAACGTCGCTTGCACCCTTGTTTGCATGTCGCTCCTGGCGCACGCCGGGATGTCGGCAGACTCAGCCACTGTTCCCAATGCGATTGAGCCTGAAACTTCCGCCTCTGCAGATGTCCTGTCCACTCGGCCTTTCGTCGGCGACGACCCGGTTGCCATCAGGGACGCTTTGGCGGGCCAGAGATTCAATGCCGACTCGCTTTCGTTGAGCGATCGCATCAGGAACCTGATCCACGTCCCTGTCCCTAAGGCGCCAAGCGAGCTCGACTCGCCGAAAGCCAGTCTCGAGCGCGACCTTGCTTTCGTCGTACCTGCGCCCTACGGAATACGATATCAGTCAAAGACGCACCTGTTGACGGTAGACGTAGATCTATCCGACGACAACAAGCCGGGAGCGATCCTACTCAAGAAAACCATTACCGGACAACGCGGTCGAGGGCTGGTGGTGGCGCCAGAGGCGAAGGCTAAGGGGTACATCCAACATATCGATCTGATTGTGCTCAAGTCCGGTGAACGGACCAAAACCAGGGTTCACGGACGCGTGACACTCTCGCAGGCGGCGTTCGACGAAGCGAATGGAGACTTCGCGATTGTGCTGATGTGCAGCATGGCGCCGCCTTACCTGACCGATCGACGCGAACATAGTGATCCCAGCAATGACGAGCCCACCGACATCACGACAAGAACCTCGACCCTTTACACCGACATTCACGCCATCTGGTTGGTGAGCCCGCAGCGGGGTATCGTGCTATCGAAGAAACTGCGTCTGTCGAAGTAAAGAGCCATGGATTGTTTTTCGACACAAGCTCTCTCAAGGTGTCGGTTTCGAATCAGACAGAGGAGGCCGCGGCTTCTTAGTGTAAAGCAGTGACCCTTTGCAACGGTTAATAGACGACGGGCAACGCGTCGCTACACCCTCTCTCGTTCGAACGTGATCGGAGTCAGACTGATCAAATATCCGAAATCGACCTCCGGTCAGATGACCTTCTCCAAACCGGTCAGTCAAATGAATTCAGTTTTTGCGAACCGGAGTGCCAATAAGCGGCCGTTGGCGACTTCACCCGATCGGCCATGGCCACTGGAGATCGCGGCAGCAATCCGCGACAATCAGCAAATATTCGAAACCAGGGAGCACGAAAAATGTTGATTGTTTTCGGTGGATTACCGGGCACCGGAAAGACAACGGTAGCGCAAACACTCGCTCGCAAACTCGCCGCAGCTTATCTGCGTATTGATACGTTGGAACAGGCGTTTCTCGCTTCTGGGGTCGGCGGGAAGGATGTTGGACCTGCCGGTTATCTGGCCGGCTACGCAGTTGCGAAAGACAATTTGCGCCTCGGGTTGACCGTCGTCGCGGACTCGGTGAATGCGTTGCATATCACGCGTAGTCACTGGAGAGGTGTGGCGCTCGAAGCAGGTGCACGCGTCTTCGAGATAGAGTTGATTTGTTCTGATACCACTGCGCACCGTCTGAGAGTCGAGGGGCGACGGGCAGATATCTCTGGCCACAACCTGCCGACATGGAAGAGCGTGCTTGAGCGCCGATATGATGCATGGGAATCAGAGCATCTTGTAGTCGACACAGCTACCGTTTCGGTTGAGCAGGCCGTCGAAACTATCACTCATCACGTCTCGACATCAACTCCACAGACTGGGACGCTTTAGCCGTTCAAAGGCATTCGTTTCTTTCGGACAATGCGTCTGGGTGGACGCTGTTCGAGTGACAATTCCGAGCAGGTCCGCGTGGATTTTTGTACCGTACGTTCCTCGTATGGTCGCGGTTGTGTATCTGCCATCTGTCTGAGCGACGCAGGTCAGCGATAGCGTGGCCAGTGCCACTGCCGCCACTGCCTTGAACGCCCGTCCACCGGACGGGCCACACGCCGCCCGGTAACGATAGGAACGCGGGCGCATGCCGGGATCCGCGGTTCGTCAAATCAACCAACCGCTCAGAATGGGCAGGAGCACTGGGAGGACAAACGCCGACATGGTGCCGTTCATCGCCATGCCCAGTCCCGAATAGGCGCCTGCTTCTTCGCTGATCTGAAACGCCCTGGCAGTACCTATGCCGTGGGAAGCAACACCCATTGCAAAGCCGCGCACGTCGTCACGCCGCACACCAACGGTATCCAGGACCAGGTTGCTCAGCGTCGCACCGGTAATGCCGGTCAGGATGACGATCGTCGCGGTGAGCGAGGGCAAACCGCCAATTTTTGCCGAGATCAGCATTGCTACGGCCGTAGTGACCGACTTCGGAGCGACCGACGCGACCGTCACAAACGGACAATGTAGCCAGACACATATCACAATCGCAGAGGCAACAGCCGTGGCCGAGCCCGCGATCAGCCCGCCAAGCAGCGGCACAAGCGCTCGTCTGAGCCTGGGCATCTGATGGTGTAGCGGAATAGCCAATGCAATGACCGACGGGCCCAGTAGAAAGTGAATCAGTTTCGCGCCCGCGAAATATGCGCTGTAGGAGGTGCCTGTCAAATACAGTATCGCGATCATGAGCAACACGGAGATCGCTACCGGGTTGGCCAGGGGATTCTTCCGCGCCAGGGTGTGAAGGCGGCAGGCAACGATGTAGACGCCGACGGTTGCCGTGAGCGCCGGCAGAGGCGACGCGCCCACGATCGCATTGACAGACACGGACAGTTCACCGATTGACATGGCCCCTCCTGCTTGCGGCGGCAGAATCTGCCTAAGCGCGTGGCGCCGTCGCAGCCTTGTGTTGTGATTGCTTTCTGTCGAGCCTCGTCAGCAACATGCCTGTCACTAGCGCAGCAATCGCCATCGAAAGAATCGTGCTGGTAACGATGGCAAGGGCGAGTGCGGACAGTTGGCCTTTCAGCTGCGCCGCGAAGACCATGACGCCCACACCGGCGGGTACAAAAAACAGTGAAAGGTGATTCAACAGTCCGCGAGAGACCTGCTCGACGGCAGGCACGACAGAGGGTTTGGCCGAGAGCAGGCAAAGCAATAGCACCATGCCAAGCACGGGGCCGGGAACAGGAGCTTGCGTGACATAGGCGATTAACTCGCCGAGACACTGAAACCCAAGGAGGATTGCAAACGATCGCGCAACCCCACTATCTGGCGTCGCCGCCTTTGGTGCAGCAGATACGCCGCTCTGCGTCGATGCCGCCGGGCTGGTTTCTCTGGTGCTCATGTCCATGGACTGTCCTCATTTTGCGGACTGGTCAGGGCCGAATCGAGCTGGTAGCTGTCGTACTCTGTACAGCCATGACGCCCCGACGATCCAGAGGCACCGTACCCGGATCGTCGGCGCGGTGTCGGGCGGCCCATCAGCGGTCAATTACCGAAGAAAAGGTTGCAGTAACTTGCGGGACCAACGCACGAAGATGGCGAGGGCTTCGACACCTGCTGGGCACTGCTGGAAGCTGAGGTGCCAACGGTCGTGCCGCCAACGTCATTGCTGCCCGCCTGCTGGCTTGCCTGTGCAGTGGCGTTGGTCGTCGCGCCGCCAAGGTCACTGTGGGCCGCCTGCTGGCTGTCCTGTGCAGCGATCTTCGCTTCGGCAGCCTGAATGTCCGCGGGATACTGGGCATCGAGCGCGTTGGCCGGGTTATAGCCATTCTGCTCAAGCTGCAGAATCTCCGCCTTGACCTGCGCGCGCGTGACCGGCTGCTCCGATTGTGCGAAAGCCGCGATCGGCGCGACGATCGCGGCCGCAAGCCCTACTGCCTGCAAAAGCAACTTCATGATGCACCTCCACACAGTTGTTTATCCGGTACTGCGGCGATGCGGGTGCGCATCGACGATGACCAGAAAATCAAGAACGTCCTTTATCAGGACAGGCCCCGGCTCGGCGTTACGGACGAAAAGCGGGTCTGGCGGCCAGTCGTGTGCCAGACTGACGTAATTCGCCAGACCGACTCCCAGCAGCACTGCGACGAGTGTGAGCGCAACTACGGGTTTGAACTTGCGCATGCGACCTCCTCACGTAAGCACTATCACCATTCCCGGCCGTAGCGTGCTTCGGAAACATCTGGTCAGCGTGCCAGTTTTCTCGAAGTGCTGTCTTGGGCGCATCAACCTCCTCGATACATGGGATCGATGGAATCGCCCCCGGGGACGCGTTTGCCGGACTGCGACGGGGTCGGCACGCTGCCGTTGACGCCGCCATTACTCTTGTGAACCACGCTGGCGTGGTGCAACGGCATCGTTTTATCGCTTTGCGTTGCTGTCGCTGCGCTGCCGGAGCGACAAGGTCCGTACGCGCCTGCGAAAGCAGGTGCAGCCAGCGATGCTGAGCATGCGACCAAAAGGAACGCGACAGTTTTCGCAACTGCGTGGTAAGGCGACTTCATGATGGCCCCCTCATAGTGGTCTATCCGGCACTGCGGCAATACGGGTGCCGACAGACGATAGACGGCAGACGATGGCAAAAAATGAACAACGTGTGCCACGAGGACAAGTCCCATAGCGGCGCTAAGGACGAAAACGACCCGCAGCGGCGGTATCGTCACGGCAGGCCGTTCACCACGCGTCATTGACCGTCCGGATTAACCACCATCGGATGTTGGCCAGAACCGGATTGCGACGAGCCGCCCAGCGGCGCCCCATATCCCGACGTATCCTGGCCATTTGCGCGCTGCGCGGCCACGCGCGCTTCGGCAGCCTGAATATCCGCGGGATATTGGGCATCGTTTTTGGCAGCAGGGTTATAGCCATTCTGTTCGAGCTGCAGCAACTCTGCCTTGACCTGGTCACGCGTGACCGGCTGATCCGATTGCGCTAAAGACGCCATCGGCGCGGCGATCGCGCCCGCTAGTGCAACTGCCTGGATAAGCCACTTCATGATGCACCCCCTCATGGTTGTCCATCCGGCACTGCGGCAATACGGGCGCCCGTACGCACTGCGTTTTCCGCGCCGGCCGGTTATGGAGACGTACTCACAATAGGCACTCGACAGGAGAAGAAGGCGGCCCAGTTGTGCGGTCATTAACGCCCTCCTTGTGTCAAATTATGTTGCGTTAATTCGCCGTGAAACCGTGTCAGTTGTAATTACGTCGATAGTTTGATGTTCGGTATTAAATGTTCCTTTGCTGGAGAATAAATGTTCGGTGTCGTTTTACGATTGTTCGGCATGATGCCGTTGTCAGAGTAAGGAGCGTGCCCGGTTACGGAAGTAGTTCGACGCGGCATACATGGAGCGACCAATATCGCAACTGGCGAGCCGTGCTTGCTGGTACTGCGGGCGGTTGGAACGATCTGCGTGGATCACGAACATTTGTTCGGCCTAAAACAGCACACTTGTCATCGACTTGCTGGCGGACTGCTAGCACAATAGTCTGTAGCTGCCCCTGATTCCCGCCCGGAGGCCTGTTATGGCGTCCTGTTCTCGAACATCAAGTGATTCTGACGCGAGGGAAAATGTCAGGGCCAGAACACCAGTGGGCGTGAGTGAAACGATTCAGGAAATCGCGCGCCGCAGGTTCGCTGAATTCAGAAAATTTTTTGTCGGACCGGTTGCCGTTGCAGCACTCAGTGCTGAACAGGATCTCCTCGTCAAACGCAAATTATTGCAATCGCTGTCCCGCCGGTCGGTATATTGGATCGCGCTTTTGTTGGTCGTAAGCCCGTTCTGGTTCATAGTTGGAGCCTGGACCAAAACGTCGGATATCTATCCATGGTTCCGTGTCGTCTGGATCATGGGACTCTGGGGGCTGGCGGCTCCTTTCGCAGCATACTTACTGAAAAAAACAATGATGCTCCCGAAGCACGCCGGCGTCAGCGCGGTCGGGCAGCTACATTGGGCATGGGCTGTATTGGTCATGCTGACATCGTTCTGGTGGGCTGCGGCCAGCTTTGGGCTAATACCACCCACCTACGTAGTCGGCGTGATCGTCCATAGCCACCACTTCAGATTTGCCAGGTATGGCTTCATGGAACTGACTATGATCGGCCAGGCAATTACGTTGCTGCTGCTCGCACCCAGTTTTCGTGCGGCTTTCGGTGCACTGCTGGTCGGCGCGATCCCATTCGCATTTGACATGGCACCGGGGTTTTTTATTCACCGGCCGGGAATGTTTGACTGGTATACGGCTCAACTAATTGGCTATTGCGTCGTCGCCTGGTACATCTGCAACGATCAGCAACTCATATGTGTAAAAGAGGTTGTTCTCGAGGAAGCGCGAGCTCAGGCGGTAGCGGCAATGCTGGAAAAGAACCAGTTTATGGCTGCGATAAGCCATGACTTGCGCCAGCCGCTCACCACGCTCGGCCTGAAGTTAGGTTTTATCGAGCGATGCGTTAAATCGACCAGCCTGGCCGTAGACGTCTCAATTGCGCAAAGGCAGGTGGCTGCGATGGAAGGGATGATTAACGGGGCACTGGATATCTGCCGCCTCGAGTCCGGCACCTGGAGTGTGGAAATCCAGGAGGTAGCGCTGACTTCCCTTTTACGCGGCATAGTTGCGGATATGCAGCCGCTGGCTGAGGCGAAGGGGCTGAGGTTAAGACTCCATAGTCGCCCCTATCTGGTCCGCACCGATCAACATGCGTTGGACAGGATCGTGCGAAATATGGTGACCAATGCGGTCCGTTACACGCCTTCCGGGCAGGGAGGAAAGAACGGACATGTTCTGGTGAGTTGCCAGAGGCGTGGCACCTGCGTAAGGATAAGTGTCTGGGACAACGGGATCGGTATCCCTGAAGATAGACAGGCGGATATCTTCAAAAGCTATGTCCAGGTTGCCAATCCCGAGAGGAATCGCGATAAAGGGTTCGGACTGGGTCTGGCCATTGTCCAGGGGCTCGCGAACCTTCTTGGTCACAAACTGGATGTGAACTCGGCACCCGGGCGGGGATCGCGTTTTTCCGTGACGGTCCCCTTCGTGGAACGCATATCGCCGGAGTTGCTCGGCGAGGTTCAAACGGTTGAAGACGGCGAAGCGGACCTGACCGATATGGTCGTGGCGATCATCGAAGACAACAGCGACCTGAGAATCGAAATATCGATGCGCCTGATCGAGCATGGCTGCTACGTCGTGGCGGGGGAATCATCATCCGACGTCATCGAACAGTTGCGCATTGAAGCGCTGGCAAGTGGTCCGCACTTCATCCTCTCAGACTACCGGCTGGAAAACGAGGACGGTATTGCTGCGATTGCGGCGGTCCGCGCTGCTACCGACGCTTCGATCCCGGCGATCCTGTGGTCGGGGGACACCTCGTCAGCTGTGCTCAAAAAAGTTGCCGCCAGTGGCATGAAGCTTTTGTCGAAACCGGTTTCCGAACAGACCTTATTGACCTTACTTGCAAAACATAAGCCCCAGGAAAATCGGCCGAAGGCGGGTGCTAGTGTTCGCAGCGAAACATAAATCGCGGTATAGCAGAGATCTTCATGATGGTCCCTTGTCTGGACCGCTTCCACCGCCCAACTCAGCATTGACTCTGAGTGCCGCTTCTACGCGGTTTCTGACTCGAAGTTTGTCGTAGATAACACAGGATACCTGTCGGACATGTCCTTCGGTGACGTTAAGCTCTCTAGCGATCTGTTTCCCCGAGAGGCCACGTGCAATGCAACGCCCCACGTCCCACTCGCGAGGAGAAAGCCCAAGATGGTGCTCATTCCGGCTAGCTGAGGGCGCTTGTGTCGAGCGGGCAAAGCGGAGCAGGACCTCTTCCGGAATCCAGAGTTCACCTCCCAGGATCCTGCTCAGTCCAATGAACATTTTTTTGTGCGCGCCTCCTTTCAACAGGATTCCCCGAGCGGCGTAGTCACGCATGCACACGCGCAAAATTTCAACTTCCTGATCGTTCCCAGGAGTGAGTCCTGTGCAGACGACCACGGGAACTTTAGATGGATTTCCGGCCTGGAAATGCTCAAGTGTCGCGGCGCCACGGTTCTCATCGTCCAGATTAAGATCCAGGAATACCAGATCGGGGGGAGGTGCCTTGTTGACTTCTTCAAGCGCGCGGGCAAGCGTAAAGACGGGCGTGACGTCGATTGGGGTTGCGCTCAGTTCCGAAGCGTGTGTTTGTAAATATTCGGAAAGGGCGACGCAAAGAAGTTCGTGGTCATCGACCCACAGGATTTTCATGGTCGCTTCTCCTCTTCAGACATCCGAGAAAAGCAATCGATCGCCGCTACGTTTGTCCGCAGCACTACTCTGACAGCGTAGCCAGCGTTGCCGAGCAACGGTCTCTACCCCGCAGGATGTGCCATGTTCGCGCCGTGCGCCGCGGCGGAATTTCACGCGCTTCTCCCTTTGGGGAAAATCGGCGTAGGTAAGTCGTATTGCGCTGCTCGACCTGGGACGTGCATCCCTGCAAGGAAAATGCTACTGGTTTTACAGCGTTCGCGATCGCGAATGACATCATCGCAAAGCGCCCAAGGGTGAAACGCTCTTGCGAAGTATAGGCTCGCGAAACTATGCCAGCGATGATGCTTTGCACCATTCTTGCCTTTGGCGTGTCAGTACTGACTTGGGGCGCGTCATGCTGCCTGAGCAACCGAGGCTGGCCGGTGTGGTTGGGGACTGCCGCGACGTTCCGCTAACTAGCTCGAACAACAAGACGCGTAGGCGCGGGCGTTGCCATACCATCCGCTACGCCGCGGCACCCCCGTGTGCACCGGTAACGCATTTTCTACATCATGTGGTGAACGGCAGACAGTGACTGGTCGGCTAGCGTCGATCCGGCCCACATCCGATATGGGTCAATTCGCTGACGAAGCGCGGGGCTTAGAATGGTCGCTGAATGACTGGACTGGCATCAGCAGCCATGCTGATGCTGCTCGATTCGCACGGCGCGAATCCTGCGGCCCACGGGTCGGGACTGCAGTCGTCAACCGACACATCGCGACTGCGGCGCCGTTCACGATGGGCGCGCGCTCCATGGATCGGCCGGTGTCACTGACCGGCATATTCGAGCCATTCCGGGATCGGCGTAATCGAGCCACCGGATGATCGCCGCAATCGAGCCAGTGCATGATCGGCGCAATCGGGCCACTCGATGATCGGCGTATTGGAGCCAC
>NZ_JBFPKF010000033.1:0-35734 GCF_040948685.1 Paraburkholderia sp. BR14374
ATCGAGCACGTTCATGAAGGTCGCGAGCGCTACGGCGAACGTGCCGATGGCGAATTTCGCGCCAGTCAGCTGGGCCGGCGCGGCCGGATTGGTCGATGGGTTCATTGCAACTCCTCGTCTCGGTTCGAAGCGCCCTTCGATTGCGGGCTGATATCTGATATGTCAGATATTCGAATAAAAAAATGCCGCCTAGTCGTTCAGCAGTCTGGACAGCAGCACGTTCAACGCGTCGAAGTCCGACTTCGAGAAGTGCGAGAGCCGCTCGCTCCATGCTCCCTGGACAACCCGTATATGGCGCGCGGCGATGGGCCGCCCTTTCTGCGTCAATGAAACATTGACGAGTCGACGATCCCTGCCGTTGCGGGCGCGCTCGATCAATCCGCTGTCTTCGAGCCTGTCCAGCACGCGGGTCATCCGGGTCGGGTGGACGCCCGCCAATTTCGACAGGGCGGCCGGTGTTTTCGCGCTCCCGCGCGCCAGCGTGAGCAGAACGCCGCGCTGCTGCAGATTGAGTCCTGCATCCGCGAGCCCTGCCCTGAGTTCGCTTGCAATCAGCTGACGCGCCTGACCCAGCACGGACACCAGCTTCTGCGTCCGCTCGAAGTCTTCGTTGATCGAATCGTCCATCGATCGCCTCCTCGATATCTGACTTCAATATATTTGACTATGCAGATTTGTGCAAGCGCTCTTCCTCGCCGTTTGCGCTATGTGGTGCAAAACTGAATTGATCTACCGGCGACAATCGCGACCGGCACCGGCAGGACCACTGCCGACACGTGTCATCACTCACCGCTTGTTCCTGCGGCTCACAACTGTTTGTCCGCGCCTTGTGTGCAAAAGCGCAGCACGACTGCATAAATTAGTAGCCATCGGAGCCAACAGTCCGATCACAGATTGCTGATCCAACCAACTTCGAGGTTCACTATGAGTCAGTCTCCCAAAGTCATCGTGGTCACCGGTGCATCGCAAGGCATCGGCGCCGAAACCGTCAAGGCATTTCTCAACCTTGGCCATAACGTGGTCGCGACATCGCGCAGCATCAAGCCGTCCGACGATCCCAAACTCGTCACGGTAGCTGGTGACATCGCCGATCCGGCCACCGCCCGACGCGTGATCGACACAGCGGTGGCACGTTTCGGTCGTGTCGATACGCTCGTGAACAATGCGGGCATTTTCGTGGCCAAGCCGTTCACGCAGTACACGGCCGAAGATTACGCGACGATCACCGGCATCAATCTCGCGGGCTTCTTCCACATCACGCAGTTGGCGATCGCCGAGATGGAGAAGCATGAGCGCGGCCATGTGCTCAGCATCACGACGACGCTCGTCGATCACGCGATCGACGGCGTGCCGTCCGTGCTGGCCTCGCTGACCAAGGGCGGCCTCGCCGCCGCGACCCGCTCGCTCGCGATCGAGTATGCGAAGCGCGGCATTCGCGCCAACGCAGTTTCGCCCGGCATCATCAAGTCACCGATGCATGCGCCCGAAACCCATGCGGCGCTCGGCGCATTGCATCCGGTGGGTCATATGGGCGAGATGAGCGACATCGTGAATGCGATCCTCTATCTCGACTCGGCGCCGTTCGTGACGGGCGAGATCCTGCACGTGGACGGCGGCCAGAGCGCGGGCCACTGAGCGGGCCATGCGATGAAGACGCGCGCGCCGCTCAGTGCGCGCGCGTGCGTGGCGCGGGCACCGGGGGTGTCGTGGGCGTGGCCAACTGCTCGATCAGAAATTCGACGAAAACCCGCACGCGCGAAGTCAGATAGCGCGCGTGCGGATAAAGCAGGATGAATGGCCGCGTACGCCCGCCCACTTCGCGCAGCACTTCCACGAGCCGACCTTCGCGCAGGTCGTCGGCCACGACGAAGCGATAAGTCTGAAAGAGACCCGCGCCGGCACGCGCGAGCGTCACGCCGGCGAGCGCATCGCCCGAGGTTCCATAGCTTCCCCGGGTCAGCACGTCGCCATTTTCAGCCGAGCCCTCGAAGGTCCACGCGAGATGACGCCCGCTGCTCGGCATTTCGAACTGGATGCACTCGTGGGTCTGCAGGTCCTCGACGGTGCTCGGCACCCCCGCGCGTTTCAGGTAGGCGGGCGTCGCCACCACGACCATTTCCGCATCTTCGAGCTTGCGCGCGACGAGGTTTGAATCGGCCGGTGCGCGTCCGCGTATCGCTAGATCGAAACCTTCGTCCGCGAAGTCGATGTTGCGGTTGCTCAGGTGCGTCTCGACCTGGACTTGCGGATAGCGCTCGCGAAACGCCGGCAGCAGCGGCAACACGCGATAGTGCCCATACGGCGTCGGCATGCTGATGCGCAGCACGCCTGCCGGTGTGGTTTGCTCGCCCGTCACTTCGCGCTCGGCGTCCATCAGTTGCGACAACGCCTGACGGCACTGCTCGAAGTAGCGCCGCCCCGCGTCGGTCAGACGGATCTGGCGCGTCGTGCGCACGAACAGGCGCACGCCGAGCCGTTCCTCGAGCCGCGCCACCGAGCGGCTCACCGCCGCCGGCGTGACACTCGCGGCGTTGGCCGCGAGCGTAAAGCTTCCGAGCTCCGCCGCGAAACAGAAGAGCTCGATGCTGCCCAGCAGCAGATCGTCGAATTTGCGTTGCATGCCTGTCTCCCTTTGTTTTTTTGTTTCGAGGATGCGTGCCGATGTTTTCGATCGATGCGAGGCATGAAAATCAGACTGCTCAGTTCCACACCGATTGCAGCCGCTCGATACTTTCACGCGTTTCGCGGTCGAGTTGCGCGATCAGTTCGCCGGCGGGCATCGAACGCGCAAGCGGCGCGGCCTGCCCCGCCCATTGCGCGCCGTAGCCGAACTCACCCCTGGCCTTGGCGGCTGCATTGAGTGCCTTGCCGGCGTCGTAGGCGATCGGATAGGAAGGCGTTTGCGGGGCCTGCGGGTCCTCGCCGAGCGCCGTGAAGCGATTGACGATGCTGCGCGCGAGGCGCCCCGAAATGGCCGACGTGAACGTCGTCGAGCGCGCCGCATCGCTGAGCAACGCGCTGCGATAGGCGTCGTCGATCGAGGTTTCCGGGCATGCGACGAAGGCCGTGCCCATTTGCGCCGCCTGCGCGCCCAGTGCAAGCGCGGCCGCGATGCCGGCGCCGTCCATGATGCCGCCCGCCGCGATCACGGGCAGCTCGAACTCGCTCGCCAGCAGACGCGTCAAGGCGAACGTGCCGAGGCGCTCGTCGCGCGAGGTCGTGTCGAATATGCCGCGATGACCGCCCGCCTCGATGCCCTGCGCGACGATCGCATCGACGCCTGCTTCGACGGCCGCCGCCGCTTCGTCGAGATTGGTCGCGCTCGCCAGCAAACGGATGCCCGCGTGCTTCAGTTGCGCGATCACCGCATCGGGCGGCAAGCCGAAATGGAAGCTGACGACGGCCGGCTTCTCCGCGAGCAGCATCGCCTGCATCGCGGTGTCGACGACGAAGCTCGTGTAGATCTCCGAGAGCGCTTGCGGCGGCGTCGCGCCGTATTGCCGGAACACCGGTTCGAGCCAGGCGAGCCATGCACGCTCGACGGCCGCATCGGGTGTTGCCGGGCGATGGCAGAACACGTTGATGTTGAACGGCTTGGTCGTTAGTTCGCGGGTCTGGTGGATCGCGCGGCGCGCGTTCTCCGCGTTCATCGCGGCAACGCCGAGCGAGCCCAGACCGCCCGCGTTCGACACCGCGGCCGCGAGCGCCGGCGTGGTGACGCCGGCCATCGGCGCCTGAATGATCGGCTTGTGGATGCCGAGCGTGCGCAGTAACGCGCGATTGTCCGCTTGAGTGCTCATGTTCCCTTCCCACCGGATGCGTTAAAAAGGTTCAATGTACCTGCCGGCTTGCCTGCCTGTCACGCTCCAGCGCGGCCGTGCGCCCAGCGCGCAAGTTCACCGCAGGCGATCAGCCGCGCGCCGGTCACGAAGAATACACGGTGATGATCGGCTCGATCGACAGGTTGGCGAGCAGATGCATAGCCGCCTACCAGACCGGCGATCAAACGCAGCGCGATCAGCTCGTCAACATTGTGCGCCACGCCGATCAACGGCAGCGCCAGGGCCATACCGATCGCCGGTACAGACGAAACCGTCGCATTCATTTCGCGCTGCGTGCGGCAAACGGATCGACGGCGAGTGCGAGAAGGAGCGCCACCGCGCCAATCGCGTAGAGCACCGGATAATTGCCGCCGGTCACGCGGAGAACCTGAAGAACCCGCTGTGCAGCAGCACGGGCTTCGCGCCGACCTCCTCGAGCAGCTGTTTGGCGGCCTGCTCGATCTGATAGCGGTGCGCGAGGAACGCCTGGACCAGATCGTCTTCGCGCAGCGAGCGCGCGCCGAAGTGGATCTTCGAGCGCCTCGGCGGTAATCGCGCACTGCACGGACCGATCGTCGACGTGCGCCGGAAACGCCAGCACCAGATCGCGGGCGCAGTATTCGGGCATGCAGGATGGAAAGGAAATATGCATGGTGACGCCCCCAAGCGCATGAAGTGCCGCGACGTCTCCAGCTTAATCACGCAATCCACCGCGGATTTGACGTACGTCAAGGCAGCGTTGCGCGTCATCAGCGGTGGCGTCGTTTGCCGCGGCCGTGTCGGTACGAAGGTCATTCGCCCGTGCGCGTCACCGGACCCGCATCGGTGTCGTTGCGTCGCGTCGTGGTGCGGCAAACGCACCGAGGCCGCGTGATCGTCCGTGCGCGATTAGCGCTGTCAGAGCGGGTGCCACCCCGTTTGAGCAACGCCGGCCGCCACACACAGCACGACGACTGCAAGCGGCGGCACCTTCCAGCGCAGCAACAGCAAAAAGCCGATACACGCGACCGCGAAATCCGTCGCCGACAACACCGCGCTCGTCCACACCGGCGAATAGAGCGCGGCGGCCAGCAGGCCGACCACCGCGGCATTGACGCCGGCAAGCGCCGCCGCCATCGCCGCACGCGCGCGCAGCGCCTGCCACCACGGCAATGCGGCGAGCACGAGCAGCAGACCCGGCAGAAAGATGCCCACTGTCGACAGCAGTGCGCCGCTCCAGTGTCTGGGTGGCAGCGCCATCATCCAGCCGAGAAACGCCGCGAACGTGAATAGAGGTCCGGGTACGGCCTGGGCCGCGCCATAGCCGGCCAGGAAGTCGTTGGGCGAGACCCATCCGGTCGCGACGGTTTCACGCTGCAAAAGCGGCAGCACCACGTGCCCGCCGCCAAACACGAGCGCGCCCGAGCGATAGAACGCGTCGAACACGCGCAGGCCTTGCGAGGGCCCGCTTGCCGCCCGTAGCGGCAACCCGAACAGCAATGCGCAAAACACCACTAGCGCGACGATGCCCGCCGTGCGCGACACCTGAAAATCGCCGGCCCGCAGAGGAGTGGCGCGTGGCGCTTGCGCCGCCGTGGTCCGGCACAGCGTGACACCGAGCACGGCGCCGGCGCCGATCACGATCAGTTGGGCGTAGACGGTGCCAAGCACACTCAGCAATGCGAGCGATGCGAGCGCGATCGCCGCGCGGCGGCGATCCGGACAAAGACGCCGCGCCATGTCCCAGACCGCCTGCGCGACGACGGCCACCGCGACGAGTTTCAGGCCGTGGATCACACCCGTGCCGAGCGCTCCGCCGAGGTCCGGTGCGATCGCGGCAAAGGCCAGCATCACGAGTACCGACGGCAGCGTGAAGCCGCACCACGCGGCAAGGCCCCCAGCCCACCCGGCCCGCAGTAACCCGATCGAAAATCCCGCCTGGCTGCTCGCGGGGCCCGGCAGAAACTGGCACAGGCCGACCAGGTCGGTGAAGGCTTCGTCGTCGAGCCAGCGGCGCTGCTCGACGAACTCGCGCCGGAAGTAACCGATGTGAGCGATCGGGCCACCGAAACTGGTCAGCCCGAGTTTGAGAAATGCGCTGAACACCTCGATAACGCGCGTGAGCCGTGAGCGGCGCGGCGACGACAAATCAGTATCCATGGATGGGCGGGGCGAGCGATGTCGATTTCGCGGGGTGGCGGAACCACGGGCCATCGACGGGCCTCGTGTTTTGACGACGCACAGTATAGAGCTCTGCCGCGCGACCATGCGCGCCACCGCTCCGGCTCGCCGCGCCCCGCCTAAGACGCTTCGATCAACACCTTCAGCGCGCGCGTGCTCGACGCGCTGGAGAACGTCTCGTAAGCCGAAAGAATATCGTCGAGCCGGAACCGATGCGTGATCAGACGCGTCGGATCGATCCGCCCCGCCTTGACCGTCTTCATCAGCATCGGGGTACTGACGGTATCGACGAGACGCGTCGTAATCGCGATGTTGCGATCCCACAGCTGTTCCAGATGCAGATCGCACTTCACGCCGTGCACGCCGATGTTCGCGATCGTTCCGCCAGGCGCGACCAGTTGCTGGCAAAGCTCGAACGTCGGCGGAATGCCGACCGCTTCGATCACGCAGTCGGCGCCGACCGATTCCGTCAGCTTCAGCACTTGCGCGACCGCATCGGTATGCGCGTTGTCGACGCACGCGGTCGCGCCGAAGCGGTGCGCGACATCGAGCCGGTTGACATCGGGATCGATCATGATGATCTGCGCCGGCGAGTAGAACTGCGCGGTCAACAGCGCCGCGAGCCCGATCGGTCCGGCGCCGACGATCGCCACCGTGGAGCCCGGCTGAACCTTGCCGTTGAGCACGCCGCATTCGAAGCCGGTCGGCAGAATGTCGGACAGCATCACGAGCGCCTCTTCGTCGAGGCCGGCCGGAATCCGGTACAGACTGCTCTGCGCATGCGGAATGCGCACGTATTCGGCCTGCGTGCCGTCGATCCGGTTACCGAGAATCCAGCCGCCCGTCGTGCAATGCGAATACATGCCGCGCCTGCAGTAGTCACAGCGACCGCACGAGGTAATGCACGAGATCAGCACGTGATCGCCGGCCGCGAGCCCGCTCACCGCGTCGCCGACCTGATGCACGACACCGACGCCTTCGTGGCCGAGAATGCGGCCCGGCTCGCAGCTCGGCACGTCGCCTTTGAGAATGTGCAGATCGGTGCCGCAGATCGTCGTGCGGGTGAGTTTGACGATTGCATCGGTGGGCGCCGTCAGTTCGGGGATCGGCCGTTCGTCGAGCGACTTTTTGCCCGGACCGTGATAAACGAGTGCTTTCATGACGGACTTCTCCTGTGGCCGGAATGAAACACGATGCGTGCTATTGCGTCACGCGCTTACATCATGCGCCCCGGCATGGCGGGCGGCTTGATCTGGGTCAAGCATGTGGGTTCAACTGATTGCGGGCCGCGGCGTCCGAGCTACGAAAACAACGCCGACGCGTCGATGTCGGTCATTTTCTCGAGTTCGTCGCGGCGCGTATCGCACGCTCGCCTGATCGTCGCGCCTTGGGCGATCCACACGGCCAGCGAAATGAACGCGAGGCTACCGAGCGCAATGAATGCCGTCGGGTAGCCGAAGCGGCTGGCGAGCCATCCGCCGAGCAGTGGACTCAGGCAACCGCCGGCGGCTTCGACGCTTTGCACCGCGCCCTGACCGAAGTTCACCCGCCCGCTGCCATGCAACAGGTGCACGACGAGAGCCGGGATCGCGACGCTTTGCAGCCCGGAGCCCAGACCGTCGAAGATTTGCACCGGCACGATCCCCCACTCGGCCGTGATCCATGCCGCGGTCAAGCCGCGCAGCGGCAGCGTGATCAGCGTCGCGAGGATGACCCACCAGAAACCCCAGCGGCGGATCGCGCGGCTCGCGTAGACAGCGGCGCACAGCATCACGAGCTGGGAAATGATGATATTGGCCGCCGTGATCGCGCTGGCGTCGCGGTGGTGTGCCGCCGCTTGCGCAAGGCTGTAAAGCGGCAGCAGCGTGGAATTGCCGAGGCTGAAGGCGGCCAGCGCGAGCGCGAGCAACAGCAACGGGCGGCAGCGGATCAGCGCGCGCACGCTGTCCGCGCGCACCTGCGAGCGATCCTTGTCGTCCTCGTGCGCGAGGCCGCGCGCATAGTGCCGATGCACCGCGCGCGCGGGAATCAGCAGCACGGAGACAATGCACGCGATGCCGAACGCCGCCCCGAGCGCGAACACCCAAACGATACCCAGCCACCAGCCGATCGCGCCGGACAAAGCCGCCGCCACGATGTTGCCGGCGTGGTTCGCCACCTGGTTGCGGCCGTATTGCCGATCGAAGTTTCTGCGGCCGGTCATGCCGAGCGTCAATCCCATCAGCGCGGTGCCCATGACCGAGCCGGCCACTGCCGTGGCGATCTGCGAGAACGCGATCGGCCAGTAGCCGCGCGAAAACCAGATCACGCCTGCGGCGGCGACCGTCAACGCGCTGGCGGCAACCACCACCGCGCGCCGATGGTAAATGGCATCGACCAGCGCGCCAGCCGGAGCCGTCACGAGCACGCTGACGATGGCCCCCAACGTCAGCACGGTGTCGATCATGTCGGGGCTCCATCCATGCGCTTGCAGATAGATGCCGAGAAAGGGTCCCGCGCCTGCCTGCACATCGGCTGCGAAGAAGCTGACTGCCAGTAAGGGGGTGGTCGGTTTCGTGTTGTGTTCTTCCAGTTTTTTGGCGGGCGCGAGCGATGGGCTTCCATCGATCAGGCGTCCGTCGGGACACTGCGCAAGGCGATCAGCGCATATCCCGCTGGAGCATCGAGCGTGCCTGCGACTGCCGTGAAGGTCACTGCCATTCATTCGGAGCAGCATTTTCTATCGATTTGTCCGATCGACCGGGCGGATGCTTTGGTTGCGGCAATGCATGCTTCGCAAGCAGTTGCTGATGGCGTGCTTCGGTGGCCTCGTCGGCGGGAAACATGGATTCGATGCGCAGTTCCTGCGCGGCCACGTTTTGCGGTGTACCCACGGTCGTGACCATCGAGAAATAGCGCAGCACCACGCCTTCGCTGATGAAGCCGAGTGGAATCATCGGCAGCGTCGCGGGCGTCGTGGAAGAGCCATGATGCGTCTTCCAGTCGCGTGGCACATCGGGATACGCAAGCAGTTCATCGAGTAGACGCTTCGTGTGGGCACCGATGACATGACCCACCGATTCACGATACACGCGTTGCAGCAGGCTTCGCGCGACCTCATCCCAATCGGCCACGAACGGACGCATGCCGAGCGGATCGAAGATCAGATGCAGCATGTTGCGCGGGCCTTCGCGCGCAGCCGTGTCGATGAAGCAGTTGAAAAAGCGCGGCGCCGCGTCGTTGCTCATCAGCACGTTCCAGTCGCGGTCCATCACGAGCGCCGGAAACGGCTCATGCTGACGCACGACCCGTTCGAGCGCGCGAACCACGCCGTTCATCTCTTGCGCATTCCACGGCGCTTCCGAATAGACCGGTGCGTAACCGGCGGCAAGCAGCAGCGCATTGCGCTCGCGCAGCGGCACGTCGAGAGTTTGCGCAAGCGTCAGCAGCGTGTCGCGGCCCGGCACGCTGCGCCCGCTTTCGATGAAGCTGATCTGCCGCTGCGAGAAGCCGGCCTCGAGCGACAGATCGAGCTGACTCACGCCGCGCACGTCACGCCAATAGCGCAATAGACTACCGAGATCGGCCGGCTGCACTTTCGGATCGTGACTCGTGACGTTCATCGCTTTGCCCTCCTTTTAATGGACTGAAAAGAGCTGCTGCGCGCCATCGAATTGGCGGCGCAATAGCCGAAGATTAGCGGCGCCCTCGCGGCGCGCCAATTACATCGGATGTCATCGTCATCGGCCAATTGACGGCGGCTTCTTTCTGGCGACCCGCCTGGGCGCGGACTATGATGTTTGAGTTTGTTCCCCTCTTGTCCCGTTCACCACTGGAAAGGAAGAACATCATGCCCACGATGAAAGCAGTCGAAGTGAAGCAGGCCGGCGGCCCGCTCGAACTGGTCCAACGTGAAGTGCCCGAGGCGGGCGCGGGTCACGTGCGCATCAGGATTCAGGCTTGCGGCATCTGTCATAGCGATGTGATGACCAAGGACGGGCTGTGGCCGGACCTCGCCTATCCGCGCGTGCCCGGTCATGAGATCGCGGGCGTGATCGATTCGCTCGGTGCGGGTGTCGAGGGCTGGCAGCTCGGGCAGCGTGTCGGGGTCGGCTGGCACGGCGGGCACTGCGGCAAATGCGAACACTGCCGCCGGGGCGACTTCGTGCTGTGCAAGTTTGCGCTGATCCCCGGCATCAGCTACGACGGCGGCTACGCCGAATACATGGTGGCCCCGGTCGAAGCGCTGGCGCGCATTCCCGACGATCTGTCCGATGTCGATGCCGCGCCGCTGCTGTGCGCAGGCATCACGACCTTCAACGCGATACGCAATAGCGGCGCGCGCGCCGGCGACGTGGTCGCGATTCTCGGCATCGGCGGCCTCGGTCATCTCGGCGTGCAGTTCGCGCGCAAGATGGGCTTTCGTACGGTGGCGATCGCGCGCGGTCAGGACAAGGCCCCGCTCGCGCAGCAACTGGGCGCGCATCACTACATCGACAGCAAAACGGAAAACGTCGCCGAGAAATTGCAGGCACTGGGCGGCGCGAAGCTGATCCTCGCCACGGTGACGAGCGGCAAAGCGATGACCGCCGCGCTCGGCGGTCTCGGCCTGAACGGCAAGCTCGTGATGGTCGGCGTCTCCGAAGAGCCGATCGAAGTGCCGATCGTGCAGTTCATCATGGGACGCAACTCGGTGCAAGGCTGGCCCTCCGGCACCTCGGCCGATTCGCAGGACACGCTCGCGTTCAGCGCGCTCACCGGCGTCAAGCCGATGATCGAAGAGTATCCGCTCGCCGAGGCGGCGCAGGCCTACGATCGGATGCTGAGCGGTCACGCGCGTTTCAGGGTGGTGTTGAAGATGATCTGAGTGGATGCTTGGGAAGGAGACGAAGAAAAAACGCGATTGCCGGCATCCCGGCAATCGCGCTCGATGACCACTCAAAGCTACCTTCGAACACAGCGTCGGCGTGGCAAGGAACCACGCGCGCCGCAGTAGCTGGATCAAGCCAGATCGAAACGATCCAGATTCATCACCTTGACCCACGCGGCAATGAAGTCGCGCACGAACTTCTCCTTACCGTCCTCGCTCGCGTAGACCTCGCTCAGGGCGCGCAGCACCGAGTTCGAGCCGAACACCAGATCGACACGGGTACCCGTCCACTTGACCTCGCCGGTCTTCGCGTCGGCGCCTTCGAACGTTTCCGCGGCCTCTGACACCGGCGTCCATTCCGTACCCATATCGAGCAGGTTACGGAAGAAGTCGTTGGTCAGCGTTTCCGGTTTGTCCGTCAGCACACCTTCCTTGCCACCGCCCACCTTCAGCACGCGCAGGCCGCCGATCAGCGCCGTCATCTCGGGCGCCGTCAACGTCAGCAGTTGCGCCTTGTCGATCAGCAGCTTCTCCGCCTCCACCGGGAACTTGCCGCCCAGATAGTTGCGGAAGCCGTCGTGGACCGGCTCGAGCGCGCCGACCGATTGGACGTCGGTCTGATCCTGCGACGCATCCATGCGACCCGGCGAGAACGGCACCGTCACCTGCTGCCCGGCGTTCTTCGCAGCCTGCTCGATGCCGGCACTCCCCGCCAGCACGATCAGGTCGGCGAGCGAAATCTTCTTGCCGCCGGACTGCGCACCGTTGAACTCGCTCTGGATGCCTTCGAGCACCTTCAGCACCTTCGCGAGCTCGGCCGGCTGGTTGACGGCCCAGTCCTTCTGCGGCGCGAGCCGGATGCGCGCGCCGTTGGCGCCGCCGCGCTTGTCCGAGCCGCGGAACGTCGAGGCCGATGCCCACGCGGTCGTGACCAGTTGCGACACCGACAGTCCGGACGCGAGGATCTTCTGCTTAAGCGCCGCGACGTCCTTGTCGTCGACGAGCGGGTGATCGACGGCCGGAATCGGGTCCTGCCACAGCAGTTCTTCCGCCGGCACTTCCGGGCCCAGATAGCGGGCGCGCGGACCCATGTCGCGGTGCGTGAGCTTGAACCACGCGCGCGCGAACGCGTCGGCGAACTCGTCCGGGTTGGCCATGAAGCGCCGCGAGATCTTTTCGTAGATCGGGTCGAGGCGTAGCGACAGGTCGGTCGTCAGCATCGTCGGCAGCAGTTTTTTCGACGGGTCGTGCGCATGCGGGATCGTCGGCTCCGCGCCCTTCGCAACCCACTGATTCGCGCCGGCCGGGCTCTTGGTCAGCTCCCACTCGTGGCCGAACAGGTTGTGGAAATAGCCCATGCCCCACTGCGTCGGCGTCGAGGTCCACGTGACTTCGATACCGCTCGTGATCGTGTCGGCGCCCTTGCCGGTGCCGAAGCTGTTGCGCCAGCCGAGCCCCATCTCCTCGAGACCGGCACCTTCCGGTTCCGGACCGACGTTCTCGGCGGGCCCCGCACCGTGCGTCTTGCCGAATGTGTGGCCACCGGCGATCAGCGCGACCGTTTCCTCGTCGTTCATCGCCATGCGGGCGAACGTTTCGCGGATGTCGACCGCGGCCGCGAGCGGATCGGGATTGCCGTCCGGGCCTTCCGGGTTCACGTAGATCAGGCCCATCTGCACCGCGCCGAGCGGGTTTTCGAGGTTGCGTCCGGGCGGATCGGTGCGGCTCTTTTCGGTGCCGTGCAGTTCCTCGTCGGCGACCAGCACGCCTTCCTCGTCTTCCCTGCCGGCCGCGCCCTTGCCATAGCGCACGTCGCCGCCGAGCCAGGTCTTTTCATTGCCCCAGTAGACGTCCTGATCCGGTTCCCACGTGTCCTCGCGCCCGCCGCCGAAACCAAAAGTCTTGAAGCCCATCGTTTCGAGCGCGACGTTGCCGGTCAGGATCAGCAGATCGGCCCACGAAATTTTCTGGCCGTATTTCTGCTTGATCGGCCACAGCAGCCGGCGCGCCTTGTCGAGGCTCACGTTGTCCGGCCAGCTATTGATCGGCGCGAAACGCTGCTGGCCGCGCCCTGCGCCGCCGCGGCCGTCGCCGATGCGGTAGGTGCCGGCGCTGTGCCATGCCATACGGATAAACAGCGGTCCGTAGTGGCCAAAGTCAGCGGGCCACCAGGGCTGCGAATCGGTCATCAGCGCGGCGAGGTCTTTCTTGAGCGCGTCGTAGTCGAGGCTCTTGAATGCCTCGGCATAGTTAAAGTCTTTGTCTAGCGGATTGGAGCGGTTGGAATGCTGGTTCAGCAGATCGACGCGCAATTGCTTCGGCCACCAGTCTCGAATGGTCGTCCCGCCGCCGGCGGTGTGGATGAACGGGCACTTTGCTTCGTTTGACATGCGTTCTCTCCTTTGGAGGATGTCTCCGTTGTCGATCGGAGTCGGTGCGAAGCACTTTCTCCAATCCCATGCAAGGTACTTGTTATGCGTTTGTCATCCTGTCAGGCGTCCGTGGCATTTTGACGATCGAGGAACCCGACAGTCGGCCAAATGATTCGGCAGTGCACTCATGAAATCCAGGGTTGAAGGAAACGCAGCCGGAGTTTCTAACAGATGACTCCGGCCGACGCGCCACTCCTATTCGAATATAGGCGAGGGCAAAGTTCAATAGAATTCGAATCCGGCAATGCCGGTAATAGATGGCGACTATAGGGGCCAACAATCGCGCGGCGCGTTCCATTACTGTATGCCGATCGATCGTCGCTGCGTCGAAGCTTGAGTGCGCCCCGCTGTTTTGCGCCAGGCGCGGCCTACTGTGTGATAGGGTTTCGCGTTTCATCAGCAACAGAATGGGCGCTGTTTTCTTTTCAGGCAAACGCTTCGGACAACGCCTGAGCGGAGCAGAATGACGCCAACCGGCGTGCGCCCGAGGAGTGTCCCGAACCGTGTCCAAAGCCGTGCCGAAAGCTGCCCCGAATGCTGAGCTCGCCACCGTCCAGCCCGTCGAATCGCTCGTCGTGCCGGAACTACTCGATGGCCGCGACGGCACCAATCGCGGCGCGGCGGAAAACTCCCAGCTATCGGCGCGCAACGACCTCGACGCCGTGCGCGCGTGGCTCTCCAATTACGCCGACACCAAAACCACCTTCGACAACTACCGCAAGGAAGCCGAGCGGCTGCTGCTCTGGGCCGTCGTGCAGCTCGGCAAGCCGCTGTCGTCGCTGACGCACGAGGATCTGCTGCTGTTCAAAGCGTTCATCGCCGATCCGCAGCCGGCCGCGCGCTGGGTGTCGGCAAACGGCGGCAAGTACGCGCGCGGCGACACGCGCTGGCGGCCGTTCAACGGGCCGCTGTCGCCGGCCAGCCAACGCCAGGCGCTGATCATCCTGAACGCGATGTTCACGTGGCTCGTCAACGCGGGCTATCTGCGCGGCAATCCGATGGCGCTGCTGCGACAGCGAGCGAAGCGCTCGGCGCCGCGCGTCACGCGCTATCTGTCGACGTCGCTGTGGGACGAAGTGAAACTGTTCGTCGAGCAGTTGCCGCAAGATACCGATGCGCAGCGCGCGTACTACGCGCGCTGCCGCTGGCTGACCACGCTGTTCTATCTGCAGGGCATGCGCATTTCCGAGGTCGCCGGCGGGCACATGGGCCAGTTCTTCCGAAGGCTCGGCGCCGACGGTCAAGACCAGTGGTGGCTCGAAACGCTCGGCAAGGGCGACAAGGAGCGGATCGTGCCGGTGTCGGCCGAACTGGTTCAGGAACTGCGCAGCTACCGGACGCTGAATGGCCTCGCCGCGCTGCCGACCCGCGCCGAGGAAACCCCGCTCGTGCTGCCCTTCAAGGGTCGCAACCGCTGCCTATCGCGCTCGGCGATTCACGACGCGATCAAAGGCATCTTCGCGGGCGCGGCGATGTGGCTGCGCGCGCGCGGCCCCGAATTCGCCGATCGCGCCGACGAACTCGAGCGCGCGTCGGCGCACTGGCTGCGGCATACGGCCGGTTCGCATCAGGCGGACGGCGGCGTCGATCTGCGCACGATCCGCGACAATCTCGGCCACGTGTCGCTGAATACGACCAGCCTTTATCTGCACACCGAGGACGACGCGCGCCATACCGAGACCGTCAATCGGCACCGGATGAACTGGCACGACGCGAAGTCTGAAGAAGGCAATCCGGGCGGCAATTAAGCGCGGATCGGAGCCCCGGCTGCGCACGCGCAATGGCGCATGCGTTTTCGCCTGCGCGGTTTTCGCCGGCGCATTCATCAACTAATTTTCCCGACCAGCGATTCGTATCTCAAGAACGCAAAACGCCTGGCCGTTAAAAGGGCGTCGCTCGACAAATAAACAAGACAAACCGGGGAATGAAGTTGAAAAAGATCACCAAGGCGCTGTTGGCGTCGGCTGCGTGCGCGAGCTTTCTCGCGGGCTGCGTGACCAGTGGGCAAGGCCAGCTCGTCAGCGCCCCGAACCGCCCTGCCGAAGCGACCGTGACCGCGTATCAGCCGTTGCCCACCGATGTGTACGTCGCGAATGTGGTCGACCGCGACGTGGTATTCGTCGGCGGCGATACGTATATCTGGGTCGTCGGCCGGGACGGCGTCCGGCAACGCCAGTTCTATGCGCATGGCGATCGTCGCGCGGAGGTTTTCCATCGCCGTGAGGAGTTGCGTCGCGTGATGGCGAGCCATGACGGTCATCTGCCGGGGTACCCGGGCGACGCGCGTGCGCCGTTCGCGCGCCCAGCCGGTCCCGCGCCGGCGATGGCCGCGCACGGACAGCCGCCGCGCGCCCACAGGCACGCCACCGGGCCGCTCAGGCCTGCGCGCGTGACAGCCGCGCACGGGCAACCGCGCCTTGCCAACATGCACGCCGCCGGCTCGGTCAGGCCTGGACGCTCGATGGCCGCACACAGACAACCGCGCCGAGGTGACATGAAAGTCGCCGGGCCGGTCGGGCCCGCGCCGGCACCATCGGGCAAGCGTGTACCGAAAGAGCCGAGCAAGTCGTAACGTCGCCGACATGCGCATCATCGCGTAATCGGCAAGACTGCGCGGGGAGCGGCTGGCAAGCGGCCGGCCTCTCGCGCCGGTCCGCCAGCAGCAAGCCGAAACCCGCTCCGAAAGCAGCTCCGCACACCGCCCCTTTCCCCCAACTCCCCGCCAATCCCACCCCATTGCCCGCTAGAATTGCCGGCTTTGCTCGCGTCGGGCGCGCCGCAAGGCAAAATACGGGTTTTGCGCGCGCCGCACTCGCGGCCGACCCGGTCGCGAAGCGTCCCGGACCGTCTGGCGGCCCGGCGGTTGCATGATCATCGCCCAGGGCTCGCGCCCCCGGCCGCGCGCCGACCCGCAACATCACAGCCCCGCCCGGACCGTCAGCCTCGCTGCCCGGCGCACGTGGCGCGGCGAGGACCGCTCGTCCCTAACAGAGCAGATCAGGAGCCTTTATGAGCGATTCGAACCCATCCTTCCTCGGCCGGATTTCGCTGGCCGTGAGCACGTTTTTCCGCATTCTCGGCAATGGCGAGTTCGCCGCCGACGTGCTGCGCCTGCGCAACGGCGAAAAGTTCGGCGCGGCCCCGGCGCCCGCCACCGCCGCCGCGGCAACCTCGGCACCCGCCCCCGCCCCGCAACCGAAGCCGCAAACCGCGCCGGTGCTGAAGGAGGCCACCCCCGACGCCGCGCTGCAACTGCTCGGCCTGCTGCAACGCGACGCGCGCTTCATCGATTTCGTCGAGGAAGACATCAAGGCCTATAGCGATGCCGACATCGGCGCAGCCGCGCGCCTCGTGCACGAAGGCTGCCGCGCGACGCTGCGCGAGCACTTCACGATCCGCCCGGTGCGCGACGAAGCCGAAGGCAGCCGCGTGACGCTGCCCGCGGGCTTCGACGCGAGTTCGGTGCGTCTGACCGGCAACGTGGTCGGCAGCGCGCCGTTTAGCGGCAGCATCAGCCATCGCGGCTGGCGCGTCGACGAGGTGCGTCTGCCGAAGCTCGCGGACGGCCATAACGCGAAGGTCATCGCACCGGCGGAGGTGGAGCTATGAGCGACGCACGCTATTCCATCGGCATCGACCTCGGCACCACGCACTGCGCGCTGTCCTACGTGGACACGCACGCGAGCGACGGCGAGAAAACCACTCAGGAGGTGCTGTCGATCGCGCAGCTGACGGGCCCCGGCGCAATCGACACTCTGCCTCTCTTGCCATCGTTCCTGTACCTGCCGCATCCGGACGAACTGGCCTCCGGCGACCTGTACCTGCCGTGGACCGGCCAGCGCGAATTCGCGGTCGGCGAATTCGCGCGCAATCGCGGCGCCGGCACGCCGATCCGGCTCGTGTCGAGCGCGAAAAGCTGGCTGTGCCATCCGGGCGTCGACCGTCGCGCGGGCATTCTGCCGAACGACGCGCCGCCCGAAGTCACACGCGTGTCGCCGCTCGAAAGCTCGGTGCGTTATCTGACGCACCTGCGCGAGGCGTGGGACCACGCGCATCCGGACGCGCCGTTCGGCGAACAGGACGTCACGGTGACGATCCCCGCGTCGTTCGACCCGGCCGCGCGCGAACTGACCGCGGAAGCAGCCGAGGCCGCCGGCTTCACGCGCATGACGCTGCTCGAAGAGCCGCAGGCGGCGCTCTATAGCTGGATCCAGAAGAGCGGTGGCCAGTGGCGCAAGCAGGTCAAGGTCGGCGACATCATCCTCGTCGTCGACGTCGGCGGCGGCACGACCGACCTGTCGCTGATCGCGGTGATCGAGCGCGACGGCAATCTCGAACTGCATCGCGTCGCGGTCGGCGATCACATCCTGCTCGGCGGCGACAACATGGACCTCGCGCTCGCGCACGTGGTCGCGCGCAAGCTCGCCGCGCAGGGCACCCAGGCCGACGCGTGGCAGCTGCGTGCGCTGACCTACGCGTGCCGCGCGGCGAAGGAAACACTGCTCAGCGACCCCGCGACCGACACCGTGCCGCTCGTCGTGCCGAGCCGCGGCTCGAAGCTGATCGGCGGCTCGATCCGCACCGAGCTGACGCGCGCCGAACTCACGCAGACGATCCTCGACGGCTTCTTCCCGCAGGTCGACAGCGCCGCGCGTCCGGTGAGCCGCGCGCGGGTGGGTCTGACGCAGCTCGGTCTGCCCTATGCGCAGGACGCGGGTATCACGCGGCATCTGGCGGCGTTCCTCGGCCGTCAGGTCGGCGCGCTCGCCGAACTCGAAGGGCTCGGTGAAGCTGCGGCCAATGCCGCCGCGCAAAACGCGAGCTTTCTGCATCCGACCGCGGTGCTGTTCAACGGCGGCGTGTTCAAGTCGACGCTGCTGGTCGAGCGCATCATGAGCACGCTGAACGGCTGGCTCGCGGCCGAAGGCGCGGCGAGCGCGCGTCTGCTCGAAGGCGCGGACCTCGATCTGGCGGTCGCGCGCGGCGCGGCCTACTACGGCTACGTGCGACGCGGCCGCGGCGTGCGGATTCGCGGCGGCACCGCGCGCGCGTACTACATCGCGATCGAATCGGCGATGCCGGCCGTGCCGGGGCTCGAACCGCCGGTGCAGGCGCTGTGCGTCGCGCCGTTCGGCATGGAGGAAGGCACCGACGCCGAGCTGCCCGCGCAGGAGTTCGGGCTGGTCGTCGGCGAGCCCGTGCATTTCCGCTTCTTCGGCTCGTCGGTGCGTCGTCAGGATCAGGTCGGCACGCTGCTCGAATACTGGGGCCCCGAGGAGTTGCAGGAACTCGAGGAAATTCAGGCGACGCTGCCGGCGGCCGGCCGCACCGCCGGTG
Organism: Paraburkholderia sp. BR14374; assembly: GCF_040948685.1. NCBI lineage: Bacteria > Pseudomonadati > Pseudomonadota > Betaproteobacteria > Burkholderiales > Burkholderiaceae > Paraburkholderia > Paraburkholderia sp. BR14374. The sequence goes on from NZ_JBFPKF010000033.1 coordinate 18,600, forward strand.
AAGTCGTGCCGGTGAAGCTGCACGCGCGCGTGACCGACGCGGGCACGCTCGAACTGGAGGCGATCCCGCGCGGCTCCGACGAGCGCTGGAAAGTCGAATTCGACGTGCGCGGCAACCCGAATGCGTGAGTGACATGAAGCGGTACAGCGTCGGCATCGATCTCGGCACCAGCAACACGGTGCTCGCGTACGCGGAAGCAGGATCGCAGCAGATCCGCGTGTTCGAGATCGAGCAGCTGGTGAGCCCCGGCGAGGTCGCCGCGCGGCCGCTGTTGCCGTCGGTGCGCTATCAGGCGGCCGACGGCGAGCTGAGCGCGGCCGATCTGCAGTTGCCGTGGTCCGCCGGTGCTCGGGCAGCGTCGGGCCAGGGCAAGGACGCCGGGCAGCCAGTCGTGGTCGGCCGGCTCGCGCGGCTGCTCGGCGCGCAGGTGCCGGGGCGGCTCGTCGCGAGCGCGAAAAGCTGGCTGTCGCACGCGTCGGTCGATCGCGTCGCGCCGATCCTGCCGTGGGGCGCGCCCGACGACGTCCGCAAGATTTCTCCGCTCGATGCGAGCGCGAGCTACCTCGCGCACGTGCGCGCCGCGTGGAACCAGCACTTTCCGAAGGCGCCGCTCGAACAGCAGGACCTCGTGCTGACGGTGCCCGCGTCGTTCGACGAAGGCGCGCGTGCGTTGACCGTCGAAGCGGCGCGGCTTGCGGGGCTGCCGTCGCTGCGGCTGCTCGAAGAGCCGCAGGCCGCTTTCTATGACTGGCTGTTCCGGCATCGCGACACGCTTGCCGACGAGTTGGCGCACACCCGGCTCGTGCTGATTTGCGACGTCGGCGGCGGCACCACCGATCTGACGCTGATCGAAGTCAGCCTGACCGACGACGGCGAGCCGCGCCTGACGCGGGTCGGTGTCGGCAATCACCTGATGCTCGGCGGCGACAATATGGACCTCGCGCTCGCGCATCTGGTCGAGGCGCGCCTGTTGGGTGGTGCCGGTGGCGCTGGGCAGGCGCCGCAGCGGCTGTCGGCGGCGAGCCTGTCGCAGCTGGTCGAGCGATGCCGCGTCGCGAAAGAGCAGTTGCTCGGCGCGCAGGCGCCCGAGGCGGCGCCGGTCACGCTGCTCGGCGCCGGCTCGAAGCTGATCGGCGGCGCACGCACCACGCAGGTCACGCGCGACGAGGTCGAGCAGATCATCGTCGATGGATTCTTTCCGCGCGTCGCCGCAGATCAACGACCGGGCCGTCCGCGCGGCGCGATCGTCGAATTCGGCCTGCCGTACGCGACCGATGCGGCGGTCACGCGGCATATCGCGGCCTTTCTCGAACGCTTCGCCGCGCAGTCGCGCAAGGCCCTCGGCGCACACTCCAGCACGCCGGACCCATCCGGCACAGCCGCCCTGCCCGTTCCCGACACGCTGCTGCTCAACGGCGGCGTGTTCCGCGCCGATGCACTGTCGCGGCGTCTCGCCGACACGCTCGGCGGCTGGCGCGGCGCGCCGCTCAATGTGCTGCACAACGACAACCCCGACGTCGCGGTCGCGCGCGGCGCGGTCGCCTATACGCTCGCGCGCGCCGGCTTCGCGCCGAAAATCGGCGGCGGTTCGCCGCGCAGCTATTTTCTGGTGCTCGACGAAACGCCTGCCGGCAAAGACGTTGCCGAGCCGGACGCAGCGCCCGCGCAACGCGGCATCTGCCTGCTGCCGCGCGGCACCGAGGAAGCTCACGAGATTCTGATCGCGGATCGCACGTTCGCACTGCGGCTCGGACATCCGGTGCGCTTTCACCTGGTGTCGTCTAGCGCGGACACCGCATATCAGCCTGGCGAGCTGGTCGACCTCGCGGGCGGCGACTTCGTGCGCCTGCCGCCGATCGCGACGATCGTCCAGCCGCGCGACGGCCAGCGCGCCCGCGAAACCGCGGTGCGCATCGCGACGTCGCTGACCGAGGTCGGCACGCTCGACGTGCATTGCATCGAGCTCGACGATCCATCGCAACGCTGGCTGCTCGAATTCCAGCTGCGCCACGGCGACGCGCAAGTAGACCTATCCGCCGATGGCGCGCCGCAACGCCACCCGGCGCTCGATCGCGCGATCGAACTGATCGACCGTTGCTTCGGCGCCCGCGCGCATAACGTCGACCCGAAGGAAATCAAACGCCTGCGCGCGCAGCTCGAACATCTGCTCGGCCCGCGCGATGGCTGGGGTAGCGCATTGCTGCGCGAGCTGTTCGGCGCGCTGTGGGAACGCGCGCGGCGCCGGCGCCGCTCCGCCGATCACGAGCGGCTGTGGCTGAATCTGGCCGGCTATTGCGTGCGGCCCGGCTTCGGCTATCCGCTCGATGAATGGCGCGTCGAGCAACTGTGGACGCTGTTCGACGACGGCATTCAATACGTGATCGACAGCCAGGTGTGGTCCGAATGGTGGACGCTGTGGCGCCGCGCGGCCGGCGGTCTCGGCGAGGACGCACAGTTGCGCGTGCTCGACGCGATGGACTATCTGCAGAAGGCCGCGCAATCTCGTCACAAGCTGCCGTTCGATGTCGCGAAGACCGGCTTCGCCGATATGGTGCGCCTGTCCGCATCGCTCGAACGAATTCCGGCGGAACGCAAGATTGAACTCGGCGAGGCGGTGCTCACGCGCTTGAAGAAGCCCGCGGAAAACCATCAAAGCTGGTGGGCGGTCGGACGGATCGGCGCGCGCCAGCCGTTCTACGGCAGCGCGCACAGCGTCGTGCCACCCGAGGTCGCCGCGCAATGGCTCGACGCGATCCTCGCGCTCGACTGGAAGAAGGTCGACCCGGCCGCGTTCGCCGCGGTGCAGATCGCCCGCATGACCGGCGATCGCTCGCGCGATCTGCCCGACGAACTGCGCGCGAGCGTCGTGCGACGCCTCGAAGCGGCGAGCGCGCCGCGCGCCTGGGTCACGATGGTCAGCGAAGTCGTCGCGCTCGATAACGCCGACGAAGGCCGCGTGTTCGGCGAATCGCTGCCGGTGGGGTTGAAGCTGATCGGCGGCTAGAGCGTTCGGCGCGGCGCGAAGCTCAGCACCGCTCGCGCGGCGTCCGGATTGTCACGGTCCTCGAGGCTTTCCGCGAGCAGGGCGCGAAAGACCGGCAACTTGTCCTTGCCGTATTGGAGGCCAAATTCGCACAGCACTTCGGCGATCGCCGCTTGCCGGCTGTCGGCGCCAAGCGTGCTCGAAATGTGCGAGCTGCCGCGCGCCAATTCGAGCAGATAGGTCGAGCGGTAACGGTTCTTATCGGCCTGTCGGCCGGATCGGGGTCCACGGGGCATCGTTGTTTTTCTCTGCCATTGTCGAACCCGCTATCTATCAGTCAAAGCTGAAGGAAACCTTAGGACGAATCGCGCATGGCTTGCTTGCCACCCGTCACATCAAGGCAAGCCGGCGATGAACGACCCGCCTCCTCTCTCTCGTCAAAGCCCCAGACATGCCGCTCCAGCCGCAACGACCAGGCAGGCGAGCCAGCGCCCGCCATTGACCGCTTCCCCGAGAAACACCCGCCCGATCAGCACCGCGAACACCACGCTGGTTTCTCGCAACGCCGACACCGCACCCATCGCGCCCGACTGCAGCGCCCAGATCACGATGCCATACGCCGCGATCGACACCAAACCGCCGACGAGCGACGAGCCCACCGACAGCGGCTCGGCACGTACCGGCGTCCATAGCGGCGCGAGGCCGCGCATTGCGACGAACAGCAGCGGCATCAGCCAATAGAAAAGGAACATCCACGCGGTGTAGGTCAGCGGCTGACCGTCGGACAGTCTCACGCCGATGCCGTCGATCACGGTATAGAGCGCAATCGTCGCACCAGTCGTCAGCGCGCTCAGCACGCCCGCGCGCGACACGTGCCGCCCCTGCAACGCGATCGCGATGATGCCGCCCGAGATCATCGCGATCCCGAGCGCGTGCAATGGGCCGATCGCTTCACGCGCGAACAGCGCCGCGCCGAGCGTGACGAGCAGCGGCGACGAGCCACGCGCGATCGGATACGCTAGCGCCAGGTCGCTGCGTCGATACGACCGCACGAGGCTCACGTTGTAGAAGATATGCACGAGCCCCGAGGCAACGAGGTAGGGCCAGCAGGCGCTAGCTGGCAACGGATTGACCAGCACGACGAGCGTGGCGACCGCCGCGATGGCGATGCTCATCCAGGTCATCGACAGGAACCGGTCGCGGTTGCCGTGCAGCATCGCGTTCCAGCTCGCGTGAAGCATCGCGGCAAAAAGCACGATGCCACCGGTATAACTAAGCATGGGGTTTTGGGGCCGAGAGTAAGCGGATATGGCATTAGCGGTACGACAGGAAGGATATCTATCTTGTTGTGGCCCCTCAAACCAGATAAATTGGCCGCCTGCGTTAGAAAAACTCTTGCAAATGAAACGGGTATTGCCTCCGCTCAATGCGTTGCGGGCCTTCGAGGCTGCGGGCCGGCTCGGCAGCTTCAAGGAAGCCGCCGCGGAACTGCACGTGACTCACGGCGCGGTGAGCCAGCAGGTGCGTCTGCTCGAGGAATGGCTCGGCGCCTCGTTGTTCGAACGGCACCACCGGCGCGTGGCACTGACGGCGGCGGCGAACGCCTATCTGGAGGAAATCGGCCCACTGTTCGAACAGCTGTCGCAGGCAACCGCGCGATACGGTGTGCCCGAAACGCTGTCGCGGATGCTATCCGTCAACGCGCCCGCGACATTCACGTTGCGCTGGCTGGTGCCAAGACTGGCGACGTTCCGCGCCGAGCATCCCGACGTGGAGGTCAAGGTGGAGACGTCGAACGGACCGCTGGAGAGTTTGAAAGAGAGTTACGACATCGTCATCCGGGGCGGCCCGGACACGTTCTACGGCTATTCGATGCGGCCATTCCTGTCCGAGGAGAGGCTTCCAGTCTGCAGTCCGGCGCTCTTGCAGCGGGTGCCGCTTCGATCGCCGGACGACTTGCGGCAACACACGTTGCTGCACACCTCGAGTCTTCCGCGGCTTTGGCCCGACTGGCTGGCGAGCACGCAGCTTGCCGCGCTGAGGCCGGCCGCCACGTTGACGTTCGATCACTTCTATCTGACCTTGCAGGCCGCCATCGACGGAATCGGCATCGCGATGGGACCGACCGCGCTGGTCTCCGACGATCTCGCCGCTGGCCGGCTCGTCGCGCCATTCGACGGTCCGCGTCTGCGGTCTCGCAGCTACTGCACTTACATTGCGGATGAGAAGTCTGGCGATGAGCTGGTCGTGCAGTTTCGTTCGTGGCTCGAGCGCGAGGGGATGTGTTCTTGAGCGCAGACGCAGGTCATCTCACAGCAACGCGCACACAGGCGGGCGCCTGTGTGCGCGCATTGCTTCAGCTCGCGCCGCTCAATTCGGCACGTTCACGGCGCCGTTCGTTGCGGAAATCGCATTGGCACCCGGGCTCGCCGCGATCGCCGGCAGGTTGGCCGTGGTCAGCGCCGGTGCGGCTCCCGGCGTACCGCCGCGCGGTATCGTGTGGATCACCTGCGACGGCGGCAGCGCCGTGCCGTTCTTCAGATGAGCCCACATCAGGTTGAGCGCCTGAAGATTGTAGTAGTGCAACGGCACGAAACGCGTGTCGAAACCGGCGACGCCGAGGAACGCGTCAAAGTGCTGACCGTTCGTGACTTCGTAAAGCGCCAGCTTGCTCGCGCCGCCCTCGGCCACCTGGTTCAAGCCGAGATACGGCCGCGACGCGTGGTTGATCGGCACCAGCGCATCCGCGCGTCCTTGCACGATGATGGTCGGCTTGCCATGCAGGTTCGCATTCACGCGGATTGCATCGACGCTGGCACTCAACGAACCGCTTGTCCACCGCGCGCGCAGGCATGCGGCGCCCGCGTAGCTCGCATCGGCGGTCGCGAGCCGATGATCGACCGCGCCCGAGGTGCCCGCGTTGTAGACGAGGTTGATGCCATTGGTCGGCGGCACGCCGTTGCCGTTGCCGAACACCGTCAGCATCGGCGAGACCGCCGGCGTCACGCCGGCAGCGCCCGTCGCGCTGGTGGTGCCGAAGCTGAAGTCGCACAGGTTGTCGGCGACGCTTGCACGCGCATATGCATTCGCATAGGTCACGGCGACGGCCGGCACCGCCTGCGAGTCCCACATCGGTGCTTGCAGCAGGTCCGAGTCCGTCTGATAGCCGTTCTGATGCAGCAGCGCGAGCGCATTGGTGGCCTGCGTCACCGTATCCGCTCCCGCGATGACGCCGGCCGCCGCTAGCGACGCGCAACGCGCGGTGCGCAGCGCGGTGGTGGTCGCGGTCGGCAGCGCGGTCAGATACGGCGCGCCGGCCGCGGCCGGAGCGAGCGCGGCGCACGGCTGCAGCAGGTTCGCGAGCGTCATGTAATCGGCGAGCGGTTTGCCGAACGCGCCGACCGGCACGCCGCCCTGCGCGACCGACACCTGTGTCGTAAGCCGCATGTTGATCTGCGGTTCGCCGACCACCACTGCCGTGATGAGCCCCGACGTGTCCTGCTCGGCCGCCGCGAGCGAAGCGCCGCCGCCGTTGCTGACCGACGCGGCGATCGTCGTGATGCTGCCGCTCGCATAGCGCACCGTGCGGGTCGTGCCATTCAATGCGCCGAACGAATCGTTGAGCGCCCAATATGCGAACTGGATCGCCTGCAACGTGTTCTTGCCCCAGTCCTGCTCGGGGTTCTGTTGCGAGTGCGCGTGCTTGAACGCATAGCGGTTCGGGAACTGCGCGTTGAACGTTGCCAGCGTGCTGCTGCCGAGTTTCGCGGTGAAGAGGCTCGCCTTGCCGGCTGTGCTCGCATCCTGCAACGTGCCGTCGATCAGCGTCACGCGATTCGTCGACAGCTCATGCGCGCCGTTGCCGCTGCCCTTGTCGGTGTAGGCCACGGCGCAGCCGCGCTTCAAGCCCCACTCGCCGGCCGCCGAAATCGCGCCGTACACGCCGCGCGAACCGGACGACGTCGCCGTGACGATGCACGGCTGGTCCTGATTGAAGCTGGTGGGTATCTGCACGAGCAGGCTCACGTTCTGCGCGCCGCTGCCGTCATCGGCATAGGCGAGGTATTCCTTGCCGGCGATCTTGCCTTCGCCCAGCGTGTCGTTGCCGTTCAGGTCGACGTTAGGGCCCCAGAAGCGTCCATAGCCGCCGTTCGCCGTCATGTCGACGAGCGCCCGGTAGTTCGACCAGATCGCGAGACGCCGCAGTTCGGCGGCCGTTGGTTGCGCGGTGTTCGCGATGGCCGGCGCGCTCGCCGAGGCGAGGCCGGTCTTGCCGAGGCCTGCGGTCAGCAGATCGTCGCTGTTGCCGTCATAAGATTTCGTCGTCACCGCGCTTTTGATGAAGCCTGGCAGCACGTTGTTCGGCGGCGGTGGATGCAGTCCGTCGTCGTTGCCGCCGCCGCAGCCGGCCAGCACGATCGCGGACGCCATCAGGCTCGCCGCGGTAGTGAGCCACCAAGGGTTGTGCATGGCCGCCGGGATCTTCTTCGGTATTGTCATCTTTTCTGTCTCCGTCATTTATACGACGTTGTATTTGGCAACGGCACCGAACTTATTACCGACTCCGCTTCACCAGGTTCGCTAGAAAGAGATGCTTCGGATGCCGATGCATCGCTAGCGTGCATTGAGCTCTCGCCGGAGTCAATACACGCTCATACCGACACACAACGAGCATCGGGATTCGCTTGAAACAGCCGGCCGGCTAGTCGGAATCGGCCATGCGGGTGAACCCGTCGTCGCTCCAGGCTTCGGAGCCGACACCGTGACGAACGAAGAAAACTCCGTGCGGGTCGTAACGTTTCTTGATCGACAGAAGACGCGCATAGTTGGCCCCCCAGTACGCGGCTTGCCAGTTTTGCTGAAAATAGCTGCTCTCAGCGACGTAGGCGCCGTCTGCAGGTGCAATCTTCCTGAGTTCGTCGATGGCCAGACCGATCAACTTCGCATCTCGCTGTGCCTTCGCAACGTCGGGCTCGTGATCGGTCAGACCGTCGAATGCCGGCGGCCCCTCGCTCGCGATAATGGCCAATGCGAACGACTCCGCCACGACTGGATTGACGGGCGTTTGCAGGCCGGCGGCAATCACATCGGCAGGGGCGCCGGCCAGCCCTTTCTGAAAATGAAGCTCGACAGGCCAATAGCGCGTAGCGCCCATCAGCGCATCGACGAGTTCGGGTTGGCGCTCGCGCGTCAGCATTGCCGCAGGCAACCACAGCGAGTCGAAGCCGTGGATCACATGACCGGCCTCGGCGAGATTCTGTGTCCAGAAGAAATTGGCATCTGGCGCGCCGGGCCGGTCATCGAAGCGGACCAGGCCAGGCACGTACTGCGCGAGCGCCTTGCCGTCCCAGCGTATCCTCCCCGGACCGGCGACGATCGATGGCGCGGCCGTCATGGTCAGGTCGTCCTGCAAGCCAATCCAGTCCCACAACGGCTGCCACAGCGTGGCGACCTCTTCTTTGCCGAGTCCCTGAAAACTCATGGCGATGCGCAAGCGCTTGCCCGGCAGCAGCGTGACGAGTTCACCCCAGTGGCGATTGCATAGGCAATCGGCGTAAAGCGCGACGAAGCGGCCCAGCAAGCGTTGGTACGCGACATCCGAGCGTGCCACGACTGCGCAGGATACGAGACCGAACACGTCCGGCAGTTCGTGCGTGCGCAAGGTCAAACGGCTGACCACCCCGAAGGTGCCGCCGCCCCCGCCTTTCAAGGCCCACAAAAGATCCGGTTCTCTTCGCGCGTTGACGACCCTGACTACACCGTCCGCGGTGACGACCTCCGCTTCGAGCAGTGAAGCCGACGCAATGCCGAATTGTTTGGAGTGCGTTCCAAAACCTCCCCCTTGAATCAGTCCTGCGACTCCCACTGTTCCACAACCGCCGCCCTGTACATATCGACCCACGCCGCCGGTAACGGCTTCATAGGTATGCATCCAGATCGCCCCTGCCCCGACGCTTACCGCGGGTCCGGGTGGAACGATCCCGTCACAACCGCTTGGAACGAAAGCATCGTGATTCCTGATGTCGTTCATCGCGCGCGTCCATATCATCAAGGAATCCGGTGCGTTCGAAGTGCCAAGATAGGAATGCCCCCCGCCGCGCACAACGACGCGAAGATTGCGTTCACGCGCGAAATTGACGGCCGCCGCCACATGTTCGACTTTTGTCGCCGCGACGACGTACGCACTCGGTTCGGCTTTCCACGCGCCAACCCACTCGCAGGTTTGTGTCAAGACGGGACTATCGCCGATGAAGTACGGATTCTTGAGTTCACGGAAGAGCGCAAGGCACTCGGCGTTGTCGGGAGATTCGCGACAGAGCTCGAGTGGTGACTCCGCTCGGATCAGGTGGCCATCCACCTGCTGTTTCAGTCGCGCCCAGTCCGAACGCGTGGGCCATCCCGGTTCGCCCGGACGTACGCGTCGCGGGGTCTGTGCAGCGTGAGCGGCATCGAGCCGAAGCAACGGCCAGCCAGAGGGAAACAGCGGGACAGCCGCAAGCCACCTGATCAGATCACGGCGCTTCACTGTGGCGCTCCTTCACCGCTTCGCTCGATGCAAGCGCTTAGGCGTCTCGTGGAACCAGTTCGACTTCACCCTCGATCTCCACGGGAATGTCGAAGGGCAGCTCGGCCATTCCCACCGCGCTGCGAGCGTGAGCGCCGCGCTCCTCGCCGAAGACAGCCAGTCAGTTCCGAGAAGCCGTTGATTACGGCGGCCTGCCGGTTGAATGCGGGTGCCGAATCGACCATGCCGAACACTCTCGTCCAACACGCGATGCGCTCCAGACTTCCGAGCTCGCGCTTCATGGTCGACATCTTCAGACTCCACGTAAATGCCTGATGGCCTGATTCGGGCGCGTGCCATGATGATCACGCCGCAGCCTGGCTGCGGCACGTCGCTGCGGTGACAGCGCTTTCAGACGAGCACTTCCCTTACGTTCCGCCCTGCTTGCGCATCTGCCCGATAGCGCGAGCCCGTGCCGCCTCGGCCTGCCGGACGAGCCGGTACGCAACATAATATTTGAAGACATTGCGCACGTACGTAGTGGGTTCGATGCCGATTTTCTCGGCGACTACGATTTCGACATTGTTGAACCACTTGTTCGGATCGAGACCGCGCGCCTGCGCCTCCTTGCGCATCCTGGCGATGTTTGCGGGTCCTGCGTTGTAGCTCGCGAATGCGAACAGCGAGCGGTCCCTTTCCAAGAAGTGAGCATCGGGAAAGTAACGGGCCATCAGCACGTCGAGATATTTCGCTCCCGCATGGACGTTGGACTCCGCCACCCTGATGTCGCCAACCGCAAGTTCCTTCCCCGTGGCTGGCATCAGCTGCATGATGCCGATTGCTCCCACGTGACTGCGCGCACTCTGGTTCAGCTGCGATTCCTGATAGCCCTGAGCCGCAAGCAGGAGCGGATCGAAGCCGTACTGCGCGCCGTATTTTTCGAAAAGGCCGACCGTCTGTTTGAATCGCTTCAGCTCCGCTGACTCCGTATTGTTGGAGATCTGCTTGATGCGCTTCATTTCCTGCTGCAGACGGACTTCCGCGACACTCTGCTTTTTCACGTAATTCAGGTAGAAGTCGTTGATCGCGCCCTGTAGTTTCGGGCTCTTGAGGCGGACCGCCCAGCCGATGTAGCCTGCGTCGCGCACCGCGATGTCGTTATGCACGACGATTCCCGGCAGTATCGGCGCCCATACCTTTGCCTTCCAGTCGTCCACGACGAGGATCTGGACCAGCCCGGCATTGAGCATCTCCATCGCGTCTTCGTCTTCTAGCGCGTCGGGCAGCGGTACGAGCTTCACGGGGGCTTTGCGTTCCTTGGCAAACCGCGCATTCAACGCGTTCAGGCTCTCGTAGTAGCTGCTGCTGGGCCGCACATGGACGGTCTTGCCGCTCAGGTCGTCGAGCTTCGCGAGGGCTGGCGACTTCGGCCCGGTCACGACCACTTCGCGTACTGCTGTGCGGTCACGCGGCGACACGAAGTCGACCTGCTTCAGGCGAACCTCGGTGACCGTCAGATTGCCCGCGGCGATGTCGCCCCGGCCCGCTATCAGCCCTGGGAGCAACTGGTCGCGCGTCGTCGGAATGATGACCAGCGTGAGCGGACGTTTGCCGAGCGTCGCCTGGTACTTCCTGTTCAGATAACGCTCGAAGTCTCGCATCAGGCCGGCGGTCAGCCCACGCTCGTGGCCTTGCTCATTGAAATAGAGCGTTCGACTATAGGGAACCAGCACGCGGATCAGACGCCGGTCGAGCATGGCGTCGAAATCGCCGCTGAACGGTTGATTGCCGAGATCGATACGCCGCGCCGCGGGAGTTGAGGCGGGGGCAACTGGCGCTGCCGGAACGGGAACGGCCGACGACGCGGCCGGCTGCGCAGCGGCAGTTTGGGCGGCGACGCACGTCGCAACGCCGACGGTCATGCCTGAGCAGAACGCCGCGATGAACAGCAACGTTTGAATGATGCGCATCGTAAAAAGTCCTGCTGCCGCACCCGGCGACTGCGTCGACGTTCACTACGCGCTTCGATATTGCCACGACGACAACGGTTGGAAATGGGACGTTGGTCCTATAAGCCATGCCGCCGTCACGATGAAGACTAGAGCTACGCCATCGTCACGCGATTTCGCCCGTTATGCTTCGAGCGATACAACGCCCGGTCCGCGCTCGCGAAACCGTCGCGATGCGCGGGCCGCGATAAATCGCTGATACGTGTAAGCGACGCGCCTACGCTGACCGTCACCACCCCGAGCGGCGACGCGCGATGTTCGATCGCGAGAGCCGCCACGCCCTGGCGCAGCGTTTCGAGCGTGTCTTCGAGCTTCGACTTCTGTGCTTCAAGCATCAGCAGTCCGAACTCCTCGCCGCCCATGCGCCCGACCACGAAGTGCTCGCTGTCGGCGGCGGCCTGCATCACCGAGGCGACCAGCCGCAGACAATGATCGCCGGCCTGATGGCCGTAGGTGTCGTTGTACTGCTTGAACCAGTCGACGTCGACGATCACCGAGCCCATCATGTCGCCGTCGCGCGCCTCCTTCCAGCGTCGCGCGATGGTTTCCAGCAGAAAGCGCCGGTTGTACAACTGCGTGAGCGGATCGATCGCGGTGGCCGTGCGCATCTTCAGATCGTTTTCGATCATCGCGCGCAGGTGGTAGAACACGCCGCGCTGGCCCGCGTCGAGCCGGCCCGGTGCCGGGTCCATCGCGCATAACGCGCCGACGATCTCGCCGTTCGGCGCGCGCAGCGCGATCGCCGCGTAAAAGCGCACGAACGGATGACGCTTGACCAGCATGCATTCACCGAAACGGCTGTCGTTGTGAGCATCCTCGATCACGAACAGATCGGCGTCGCGCACCGCATAGTCGGCGAGCGAACGCGCGCGCGTGACGAGCGGCATCGCCATGCCGACCTCGGCGCGATAGTGCTGATACTCCTCGTCGAGCAGCACGATCGCGGTAATCGCCGCGCCGGTCACGCTCTTCAGAATCTCCGCCGCGTGCGTGAAGCACTCGCGCATCACCTGATCGTCGTGCAACAGCCACTCGATGACCGAAGACTCCACCTCGGGTTCGCCGCCGGCGGTCGAGTCGACTGGCATCCGGCTGGCGAGGCGGTCGATACTGTGAGCGAGTTGCACGGAAGGGTTCCAGAAGGGGCTTAGCTTATGTCAACGGCATAGGCAGGCCAAACTTGAGCACAGAATGTGGGACCGCGAGCACGCGCCGGAGCGCATCCGGCGGCCCCAAAGAAAATGGGCCGGCTCTCGCGAGCCGGCCCATCGATCGATGCGACGTTGAGATAATCGGACGCGCCGCTTTACTCCTTGTCGCCCTTCACCTGCGGCAGCGCCGACGTCTCGTTCGACGACAGCAGACCCACCTGCGAGTAAATGCGCAGCTTCTCGCGCGTGTCCTTGATGTCGAGGTTGCGCATCGTCAGCTGGCCGATGCGGTCGCGCGGCGAGAACGTCGATGCGACCTTCTCCATCGACAGACGCTCGGGCTGATACGTGAGGTTCGGCGACTTCGTGCTGAGGATCGAGTAGTCGTTGCCACGGCGCAGCTCGACGGTCACTTCGCCGGTGATCGCACGCGCGACCCAGCGCTGCGCGGTTTCGCGCAGCATGATCGCCTGCGGATCGAACCAGCGGCCCTGGTACAGCAGACGGCCGAGACGGCGGCCGTTCTCACGGAACTGCTCGATCGTGTCTTCGTTATGGATGCCGGTGACGAGACGCTCGTAAGCGATATTCAGCAGCGCGAGGCCCGGGGCTTCGTAGATGCCGCGGCTCTTCGCCTCGATGATGCGGTTCTCGATCTGGTCGCTCATGCCCAGACCATGACGGCCGCCGATACGGTTCGCTTCGAGCAGCAGTTCGACCGCGTTCGGGAACGTCTGGCCGTTCAGCGCGACCGGCTGGCCTTCCTCGAAGCGGATCGTCACTTCTTCCTTGGCGATCTGCACGTCGTCGCGCCAGAACGCGACGCCCATGATCGGATTCACGATCTTGATGCCGGACTCGAGGCTTTCGAGATCCTTCGCTTCGTGCGTCGCGCCGAGCAGGTTCGAGTCGGTCGAATAGGCTTTTTCAGCCGACATCTTGTAGTCGAAGCCCGACTGGCGCATGAACTCGGACATTTCCGCGCGGCCGCCGAGTTCGTCGATGAACAGCTGGTCGAGCCACGGCTTGTAGATTTGCAGGTTCGGATTGACGAGCAGACCGTAGCGGTAGAAACGCTCGATGTCGTTGCCCTTGTACGTGCTGCCGTCGCCCCAGATGTTGACGCCGTCTTCTTTCATCGCGGCGACCAGCATCGTGCCGGTCACGGCACGGCCGATCGGCGTGGTGTTGAAGTAGGTGACGCCCGCCGTCGAGATATGGAACGCGCCGCACTGCAGCGCTGCGATGCCTTCCGCGACCAATTGCGCGCGGCAGTCGATCAGGCGCGCGCCTTCGGCGCCATATTGCGTGGCGCGACGCGGGATCGAATCGTAATCGTCTTCGTCGGGCTGACCGAGGTTGGCCGTGTAGGCGTACGGCACGGCGCCCTTCTTGCGCATCCAGTGCAGCGCGGCGCTGGTGTCGAGGCCGCCGGAAAACGCGATACCGACCTTCTGGCCGATCGGAAGACTTTCAAGGATTGTACTCATAAGCAGTAGCGTTAAACTCGACGTACGGGGAGATTTGGGGGGAACAGCTGAGTATCGGGCATGCCTGGCGATCAGGCAAGTTACGCGGGAGTATACCGCGAACCGCCGTCCGGCCTTGGATTTTGCCGGTCGGCGCGGCCCTCCGCCGCGATCTCGGCGTGTCGAATTCCCGGATTAATTCACGCTTTATCAGTCGTAACGGGGACCGATTTATTATCGTCTCGGGGTAGCATCGCGGGTTGCGTCAACGCACCGGCCGCGTATCCCTTGCACCCCGTTCACTCCCCTTGCCTACCGCTCATGACCACGACCACTCCACGCCCCACGACGAACGCCTCGCTGATCACCAACGTGCGTCTCGCCGACGGCAAGCGCGTCGAGGTGTCGATCGTCGATGGCCGGATCGCCGCGCTCGGCGCCGCTCTATCGCGCGAGCCCGGTGTGCCGGTCGAGGACGGCGGCGACGCGCTGCTGCTGCCAGGTTTCGTCGAAGGGCATACACATCTGGACAAGACCAACTGGGGCTTGCGGTGGTATCGCAACGAAGTCGGGCCGAAGCTGACCGACCGCATCGAAAACGAGCGCCGCTGGCGCGCCGAAACCGGCCACGACGCAGGTGCGCAATCGCTCGCGCTCGCGCGCGCGTTTCTCGCGGCCGGCACGACGCGGGTGCGCACGCACGTCGATATCGACACCGACGCGGGCCTGCGCCATCTCGACGGCGTGCTGGCCACGCGCGACACACTGCGCGACGTGCTCGACCTGCAGATCGTCGCGTTTCCGCAGTCGGGGCTGCTCGGCCGGCCCGGCACCGACGCGCTGCTCGATCGTGCGCTCGGGGCGGGCGCCGACGCGCTCGGCGCGCTCGATCCCGCGCTGATCGACGGCGATCCGGTGAAGTCGCTCGATCTGACGTTCGCGCTCGCCGAGCGTCACCGCAAGCCGATCGACATTCATCTGCACGAGCCCGGCGAAATCGGCGCGTTCACGCTCGGTTTGCTGCTCGATCGCGTTGCCGCGCACGGCATGCAGGGGCAAGTAGTGGTGAGCCACGCGTTCTGTCTCGGCGCGCTGCCCGAGCGCGAACGCGATGCGCTGCTCGCGCGTATCGCCGAGCTGCGCGTCGCGCTGTTGACCACCGCGCCGCCGTCGGTGCCGGTGCCGCCGCTCACGGCTTGCCGCGCGCACGGCGTCACGCTGTTCGGCGGCAACGACGGGATTCGCGACACGTGGACACCTTACGGCTCGCCCGACATGCTGGAACGGGCGATGCTGATCGCGATGCGCTACGGCCTGCGCCGCGACGACGATCTCGCGCTCGCGTTCGATTTCGTCAGCGGCGTCGCCGCGCGCGCCTGCGGATTCGAAGCTTACGGGTTGCAGCCGGGCGCCCGCGCCGATCTCGTGCTGGTCGATGCCGACACGCTCGCGCATGCGCTCGTCGCGCGGCCGGTGCGCAAGCTGGTGGTCGCGCACGGCCGCGTCGTCGCGCGCGATGGCGCGCTGCTCGCGCGGTAGTTGAGCATGGGCGCGAACGCGGTCCCGCCGTGCGCAACAACAAAGACGTTTCTTGCACTCAGATGATCAATCTTTTTCAGGCCATGCAGGCTTTCGTCAAGGTCGCCGATGTCGGCAGCTTCGCGCAGGCCGCCGCGCAACTGAACGTGTCGACATCGGTCGTCACGCGCCATGTGTCGGGCCTCGAACAGCATCTCGGCATTCGGCTGTTTCAGCGCACCACGCGCAAGGTCGTGCTGACCGAGGCCGGGGCGCAATACGCGGACGGTTGCCGCGTGCTGCTCGCTGAACTGGAGGAAGTGGAATCGCGCGCGACCACGGCGTCGCGCGAAGTGGCCGGCGACCTGCGCATCGTCGCGCTCGGCAGTTTTTCGCTGTTTCGGCTGACGCCGCTGTTTGCCGAATATCAGGCGCGCTTTCCGCAGGTGAACCTGCGCGTCACGCTGACGGAAAAACGCGTCGATCTGCTCGAAGGCGGCTTCGATGTCGGCATCGTGACCGAGCATATGATCCGCTCGGAGTCGCTGGTGGTGCGGCGTCTGATCAACTCGCACGCGGTGCCGGTGGCCGCGGCCGCGTATCTGGCGCAGGCCGGTCAACCGCAAACGCCGGCCGAGTTGGAGACGCATCGGCTAATCGCCGCGCCGTTCGACACGACCGGCCCGATGTGGATCTTCCGCAAGGGGGACGGCGACGCCGACCGCACGAGCGAGGCCGGCGACGACAGCGGCGAGAGCATCGCGATCGATGCCTCGTTCACGGTCAACAGCATGATCATGCAGAAGCAGGCCGCGCTCGGCGCGATGGGCATCGCGCTGCTGCCGCTCGAAATGGTCGAGGACGAACTGCGCGCCGGCACGCTGGTGCGCGTGCTCGATGGCTATGCGGTGCTCAATGGCGACGTGGCTGTGTCGCTGGTGTACCCGAGCCGCGAGTTCGTGCCGCGCAAGGTGCGCGAGTTCATCGATCTCGCGGTCGGTTTCTTCAAGTGACGTTGTCGGGCTGACGCTTCAAGGCCGCTCGCCGCGCGCGAGCCGCGCGTCGATGTCGTACACGACCGGCATCAGATCCGCGACGCTGTCGATCACGTAATGCGCGCCCGCCGCCTTCAACCTGGCCGTCGCGGCGGTGCGGCGCGCGGCGAATTCGTCGGCCGGCAGCGCCTTCACCTCGGCCTCGCTCATGCCGAACGCGTTGCCGCTCACCGCGACGCCGACCGCCCACGTGCCGCCGTTGATGCCCTCTTCGATGCCGACCTCGGTGTCGTCGACCTTGATCGCCTCTTTGATATGACTCCCGGTGTCAATCGGGATCGGTTTTGAACTTTGCATCTCTGTTGTTTGCGATGTTTTCGAATTCCCTGAGGGCGGCGTAGCAGTAACTCTCGACGGTGGATCACGCTGATATTCGCGGGTTGGGTACCGCATTACGGTGGTCCGTCTCATGAGCCTGCCGCTGACTTGCTTCGCACGCCGACCT
>NZ_JBFPKF010000034.1:0-32595 GCF_040948685.1 Paraburkholderia sp. BR14374
TGTTGCTCGAGGGCATTGCCTTCAAGGACGGCGAACCGGTGCAGGACGATCGGCC
The DNA here is from genome assembly GCF_040948685.1 of Paraburkholderia sp. BR14374. NCBI lineage: Bacteria > Pseudomonadati > Pseudomonadota > Betaproteobacteria > Burkholderiales > Burkholderiaceae > Paraburkholderia > Paraburkholderia sp. BR14374. The sequence continues at coordinate 56 of NZ_JBFPKF010000034.1, forward strand.
GGTTCAGCAGAAACTCGCCGCTTGATATCGACAGTCACGGTGCTGCCCATACACCACTCTTGACGTTAGCTCTGCGCCGAGGAAGTTGTACTGGCGGTGTCGCTCGAACTGGCTATGGCCAAGTGGAAAGTTGCGCTACATGATGGCCACCGCGATCAGCCGGCCGTGCATACGGTGACGCCGCCACAGGCCGCATGCCTGCAGGCGGTGCTGTCCCTAATTGAACACCGCCGGCAGAAATGGGGGTTGCCAACCGAGATAGGCGACCGTCGGCAACTTCTAAGGGAAGTCCTGCAACACCGGGATCGCATGCGCAAACTGCTGGTCACGCTCGACTGCTGGGGCGAAGTCGACAGCCGGAAGTTCGCCGAACGTCTGGCACGCGGTGACGTACTATGCCACGATGGTACGGCACTCCCGCTGGAACTGCAGCAACGGCTGCTGCGCGAATGCGAACGACTCGAGGTCGTCGCGCGCCAACTGGCCGCACTGGAGAACGCACGGCTCGAGAGTCTGCCCGAATCCGCGCGCGAGCGAATCGATCGCCTCACGCGCCTGAGCGGCATAGGGGCGATTGACGGCGCGCGACTGGCATTGGAACTCTTCTGGCGGCAGTTCAGCAATCGCCGGCAGGTCGGTGCGTGCGTGGGTCTCGCCCCGCAGCCTTATGACAGTGGTGAGAGCCAGGTCGACCAGAGCATTAGCAAGCAGGGTAACCGGCGAGTGCGGGCACTGCTGATCGAGATGGCATGGTCTTGGAACCGTTACCAGCCGGAGAGCGTCCTGACGCATTGGTTCTCGCAGCGAACAGCAGGCACCGGTCCCAATCGCCGCGCACGACGAATCGCAATCGTTGCGGTCGCACGACGCCTGGTGATTGCACTATGGCGATACCTAAAGGACGGAGTGATTCCAGAAGGAGCACGGTTGAAAGCGGCATATGATACCGCACTTCAGTCGCTTTGCTTCAATGGCGCGCGCATCGCTTTATCCGGGGCATGACGGCCCGAGCGTCAACGACGGCATGATCTGTAGCTGTCGGGTGCCCAGTTCGCACTACCCACGCGTGGCCACCCGAGCGCGTCTACTTTGCGCCCACTTCCGTCGTCGGCGTCGGGGGTGGCCGCGATGGTGCGGTCGATGGGGTAACGGTACCGGGCGGTGTCGACTGGCCGGATGCGAATGGTTGACTCGCCTCCTTGTCAGTAAGCGGCAGTGCCGCATCGTCTCAATTGCATCCGGCCAACTGGATTGCTACTGATACGAGCAGAACAGCCGCCCCCACATCGCAGGAAAGGATGCTCCGCTGGCGGCCCGTTGTTCTCATGTTTTTCGAACTAGAATTGCATTAGTTGTTCGGGGATTGCGACGCCCTCAGCGGCGAGGTCCGGAATTCGCTTGCAACCTTAGTGACGAATTGCTGTCTGTCAATTCGCCAGTTTGCGATTGCCGTGTTCTGACTGCGCTAGTAAGGCTTCGACGACCTCGAAACCGATGCAATCAATCGGGTCCAGCCAGCGTAGTTTGGCAATCAGCTTCAGTGCAAGGGCCCGTTTGCCACGCCGTACGCTGATGAACGCAAGCGCCTTTAGCGTAAAGAGCCAAAAGCGCGGCGGCCCGGGAATGGAGAAGTCCGCGTCGCTCGGCTGTACTGCGCACCAATCACTGCTGATCGACGCTTCCCAGGCAGCGACCGCCAAAGCCCTCGTTGCGACTCTGTGCGCCTCGCCAAGTTCTCCCCGGTTTGCATGGAACTTATATAGCAGATAGTAGGGTGGCAGGCAGCGCGGATAGGACAGGATGGCGGTCCACAACGCGGCGGCCACATCGTCATCGCTGCCGCGGCGGGTTCTCTCGATCAGCTGTAGTACGCCGGCCGGAACTTCACCGCCGAACAGATCCGTTGACTCGATACCAGAAATTAGATTCATCAAAGTTTCTCCGGATGTAATAAGGCGCTCAGCCGCGGGAGCGATACTGAGCTTGTTCGTTTAACCGAACTTGAACTGTATGCCATATCCCCCGCGCGGATAGGCCCATTCAACATTATGGTGTTCGGTGCACAAAATGCGGCAACTACCGCATTCGAGGCAGCCGTCGGTGACCAACGTGACTGAGCCGTCGTTCTCGTTCCGATAACAGGAGGCGGGACACACGAATGTACAGCTCTTATCTGTGCAATCGTTGGTGCAAATGTCCACGTCTTTTATGCGGACGTGCGGCCGCCCGACGTCCACTCGGTAGCGATTTTGAAACAGCTTTTCGTCGATGTTGGCAGTGATCGTATTGTTCATCGGAAAGCCCTCCAGAATTTGTATGCGTCGCCGATCAGCCCTGTCACCGAGCGACTTTTACGGAAGCTGGTTATGACCTCGCGTTTCTTGGTCTTCTTGTCGATGCCATCGACCGTCATCATCGTGCGGGCCGCTTTCGCGACGAGATCAGGGTATGTGGTAAAGAACTGGGGATTATGGTGTAGGATCTTCGGCATATCGCGGTACTTGTGCAAGTCCTTCATCACGAAACTCTTGTCTAGCGCGTCCTTATACGCTGACAGCGTGCTGGCACGGTAGCCGTGGCGGCCGGCCGCTTTGGCGGCTATTGCTGTCTCGGCGGCGAGGCGCCCCGTCGTCATCGCGAGATTGGAGCCCTCTCGGTGCGCGGCGTTGACGAAGCCGCCCGAGTCACCGATGATCATCCAGCCGTTACCGTATACTTGCGGGATCGCATTAAACCCTCCTTCGGGAATGAGGTGCGCGCAGTACTCCTTCATCTCGCCGCCCGCGATAAGAGGAGCGATGGACGGATGACGCTTCATTTTCTCGAGAAGCAGATACGGCGTTGTGCGATTAGAGTTCTTCTTGAAGTCGCTCAGCATACAGCCGACACCGATCGTCAGCGACTCTTTGTTCGTGTAAAGAAACCCAGTCCCTGCCATGCCATCTGTGATTCGTCCAACCATCTCTATTACAACGCCTTCTTGATCGGCAACGTTAAACCTCTCGCGAATTGCCTCCTCGGGCATGAAGAGGATCTCTTTCACAGCTAGTGCGACGTTGCGCGCTTCGATCTCACCATGAAAGCCCGCTTTGCGGGCCAAAGTTGAGTTGACGCCGTCAGCGAGAATCACGACATCCGCATAAACTTCGCCGTGTTCGCGGTCGCACTGGACGCCGACAACTTGGTCTCCGTCAAGAATCAGGTCATTCACCGTAGTCTCGCAGATCAGTAAGGCACCGGCCTCACGGACCTTCGACGAAAACCACTTGTCGAATTGCGCCCGTATGATCGTGTAGCGGTTATACGGTGGGTTGTTATAGTCGTCGCTACGCGTGTGTGTGCCCACAAACGAAGTATCGTCGAGCATCCACATGCGCTGTTCAATGATGTGGCGCTCAAGTGGCGCGTCGTCACGGAAGTCTGGGATGATTTCTTCAAGTGCATTGGCGTAAAGAATCGCACCTTGAACGTTCTTGCTACCGGGATATTCGCCGCGTTCAATTTGAAGTACTTTGAGTCCACCTTTAGCCATAACATAGGCCGCAGCGTTGCCCGACGGTCCGGCACCCACGACGATCGCGTCGAATTGCGACGATTCTCTCATCTAACTCTCCTGGTGTCTCGCATTTGCCGAAGTGCCAAGTGTTCCTTGCAGGCGTGCGTTAGCGCGGGCAGCAACTGCAGTGCGTCCCCGACGATGCCGTAATGCGCGCAATCGAAAATAGGTGCGTTGGGATCGGTGTTGATTGCGACAATCACGTCCGAGCTTTCCATGCCGACGCGATGCTGGATTGCCCCCGAGATGCCGGCTGCGATATAAAGTTTTGGCCGCACGGTTTTGCCAGTTTGCCCGACTTGTCGATCCGCCTCGACCCAACCTGCCTGCACGCACGGGCGCGTAGCGCCGACTTCACCACGGAGTACGCGCGCCAGATCAAACGCGAGTCGAAAATTCTCCGGAGTTTTGAGACCCTTGCCGCCGCTGACGATCACATCCGCATACGGAAGGTTGATCTGAGAACTCGTCGTATCGGCGACAAAGTCGAGCAATTTGGTGGCAATGTCGGCTTCGACGAGCCCCAGTGTTTCCTGCACGACCTCGCCGACGCGGCCTTCTTGCGCTGAGGGCATCGCCATGACCCGTGGGCGTACCGTCGCCATCTGCGGGCGATATGCAAGCGTCATGATCGTGCAGAGCAATGAGCCGCCAAACGTCGGACGGGTGGCCGCCAGTGACCGGGAGGTCGGATCGATGTTCAGTTCGGTGCAATCGGCGGTGAGCCCAGTGAGCAGGGTTGTCGCAACGGAGCCGGCGAGATCCCGGCCCATCGAGGTCGCGCCGAGCAGTAGAATTTCAGGGTGGTATTTGTTGACCAGATCGGTCAGCCCCTTCGTGAATGGCTCATTGCGATAACCACGCAACACTGGGTCGTGAATGACATAGGCTTTGTCTGCTCCAAGGCTGAACGCCTCAGTTGAAAACTTTTCGAGGGGCTCATCCGTGCCGCCGAGCACCGCCACGCAGACGTTGCTGCCAAGTTTGTCTGCAAGCTTGCGCGCCTCGCCGAGCAGTTCCCACGACACGCTATGCACGTGGCCGCGGTCGTGCTCAAGGAAGACCCAGACACCGGTGTAGTTTTTCAGATGTTCCGGTAGCTCCAGGTTGCGGCCTCCGGCATTCAAGGCCGGCTGCTTTTTCGTGGCAACGGTCGAGTTCATAAGTTCCTCTTCATTAGCACGTCTGCCTCCAAAGTCGGATGGCGAGCGAACATCCTATGCACCAGATCCAACGAGACGCCGCGCAGGCTCGCCATATCCACTGTGAGCATCTCGGCTTTTTGCTCGCGCGGTGTTGGGCCGAACACTTTGCTCACTACGGTATGTGAGCCTTTCAGCCCAATTTTGCTAACGTCCTCGATGCCGGCCTGCTCGCGATTCCATTTCCGTACCGGAAAAGCTGCCGCGTGGATCATTCTGGGCAGCGACGCGAAGCGAAGTTCGTTGGTGTTCTCAAGCATCGTCACCAAGCATGGCAATCGAGTTTTGAGTACGTGTACGCCGCCTTCTGCGCGACGCTCGACGACGATCGAGCGTGCGGTGAGGTCGATTTCCACGATCCTGGACACGTAGGTGAGCAACTGGAAGCCCATGCGTGTAGCGATGCCGGGGCCGACCTGAGCAGTGTCGCCGTCGATAGTCTGCTTGCCAGTAAAGATCATATCGACCGGCTGTTCCTTGGCGATTTGTCGGATCGCGGTAGCCAGCGCATATGACGTTGCCAGCGTGTCGGCGCCAGCGAAAGCGCGATCGGTGACGAGTACAGCCTCGTCGGCCCCATAGCTGACGCATTTGCGAAGTGCGTCTTCAGCCTGCGGCGGCCCCATGCAGAGTGTGGTTACAGTACCGTCAAAGAGGTCCTTCAGCCTCAACGCTTCCTCCAGCGAGAACAGATCGTACGGGTTTACGATGGCTGGGACGCCTTGACGCATGATGGTGTTGGTGACAGGGTGAACGCGGATCTGTGCCGAGTCCGGTACCTGCTTGATGCAAACGACAATATGCATTGGGTACTCCGGGGTCAGGCGTCGCCGCGTGCTGGCAGCGACGCGCGCAGCTGGTCAAGTGAGACGACCCGCCGTCCGTCCGATTCCTGAAAGACTCTGAAAACCTTTTGCTCTGCGGGCGTGGACAAGACGAAGTCGTTGTAGGCCTTATTCAGTAAACATCGATAGATAGAGAACACAGCCGCCGCGTTATTACGCGGTAGCGCCTTCTGTTGCTCGATGTACTGAAAAAAACGCTTGAGAATGTGCAGGCGGCTGACGTTCACTACCTTCTCATCGTATGAAATGTCAAAGAATTGCAGGAAGTCTTCCGCGGACGACAGGCGATGCAGTTGTTCGATAACTTCTTGCACGTAGTTTCTCCTATTGGACCAATGCGCACCCGATGACGGCTTCAAGACACCTTAACTCGGGTGCCACGTGCTTGCGTCAGGAAGCGATGCAGATCGGCTGTCCCCGGCGCCTGTTTGTACTGTGTGGCAAATGACCGGATACGTGCAAGCAACTGGGGCACAAGCCGCTCAGACACTTTGACGCCAAGAGCGTCGTAGGCGTCACGCACACTTTGGGATCCAGAATGTTTGCCGAGTATCGTCGACCGGTGCCGGCCTAGTTCTGCGGGATCGAATCCCTCGTAGGTCGTGGGGTGCTTCGAAAGGCCGTCGGTATGAATGCCTGACTCGTGCGTAAAGACGTCCCTACCAACAATGCTCTTGTTGGAGGAAATAGCGCGGCCAGACGCCCGTTCGACCAGCGATGAGATGTCGCATAACGCAGTTGCGTCAATGCCGGTGTCTCGTCGGAGCAGATGTCGCGTGCCCATGACGACTTCCTCAAGCGCTGCATTGCCGGCCCACTCACCCAGGCCGTTGACGGTAGTGCTGGCGTGGGTCGCCCCTGCCGAGAGGGCCGCTAGCGTGTTGGCGGTGGCGAGTCCGAGGTCGTCGTGCGAATGGATTTCGATTTCCAGGTCCACGGCGGCGCGAATTGCTGCGATAGCGTGGAATGTCTTGAAAGGATCCAATATGCCTACGGTGTCCGCAAATCGAACGCGCTGAGCCCCATGCTGCTCTGCGCATCGCGCAACTTCTAAGATGAACGAGGGGTCCGCACGCGAGGCGTCTTCCATACCGAGGGAGATCTTGGGGTGGCTTTTCGCAGCCTTACCAATGACGCGTGCGATGCGCGCTAGCACCCAACTACGCGGCTGTCGTAGCTTGTGTTGCAAGTGAATATCCGATACCGGGACCGAAAGATGAATCATGTCGGCATCGCAGCGTAATGCCGCGCTGAGGTCCTCGTCGGTGAGTCGCCCCCAAACCATCAGACGAGCGTCGAGGTTCATGTCGACAATCGCATCAATGCACGCCATTTCGTCTTCGCCCATGGCTGGAATGCCGATATCGAGTTCGGAGACGCCAGCTTGCGACAGCGCGGCGGCAATCGCGCACTTTTCCTCTGTGCGAAATGCGACGCCAGCGGTTTGCTCGCCGTCGCGGAGTGTCGTGTCATTGATGATTGGGTTGCTCATGTCGGATCGCTTCAGTTGTTGGCCATGGGTCGCAAACGTTGTGCCAGGTGATGGTCTACACGTCAAAACAACGCTTTGCGGTACCCTGTCGGCGCCACACGAACGGCCGAAGCTTGCCCTTCAGGCGGAGGATCGCGGATGCCCCACGCGCGCAATGCGGCAGTGCCGGGTGATTGAGAGCGTATAGTGGCCTACCAAAAGCAATTTGTGCTCACGACGAGTGCGTTATTTTTGTCGTGACAGCGACAGAATACGGCTTGGTTGTCGGCTTTTGGTCAAGACGCGTAGGAAGAACATTGAGTTGGTTGGCCAACTCACGTACCGATACCAATGGAGTTCGAGTGAGTGGCATGGATTTCGCTGATAAAGCCGGCGAACCACTGGAGGCTTTGGAGAGAACATTCATGCAAGATTGCGCGAATGCCAGCACGCTGTCCTCGACTGCGCCTGTCGGCATCCAAAAGACACTAACCCTGAGGGTGACCGGACATGCGCTTGTTCAGATCGACGGCTGCGACACCCACGGCCGCGCAGACAAGTCGGGCTGCAGTTCGTCGGACGTGCCTGAGCGCGAGCCGGCAGAAGTATGGGAAAGGATAAGCAAGCATCCTTGTTTTTCGGAAGAAGCGCATCGCCATTACGCGCGAATGCATGTGGCGGTGGCGCCCGCCTGCAACATCCAATGCAACTACTGCAATCGTAAATATGACTGTTCCAATGAGTCGCGACCCGGCGTCGTGTCGGAGAAGCTGACGCCGGAGCAGGCCGTGAATAAGGTTATGGCCGTCGCGGCCAAGATTCCGCAGTTGACGGTGTTGGGCGTTGCGGGTCCCGGTGACTCGCTCGCCAATCCAAGGAGGACTTTTGACACTTTCCGTATGCTCCGCGAGCGCGCTCCGGACATCAAACTATGTCTGTCAACGAACGGACTAGCGTTGCCAGACTTTGTCGATGAGATTTGCAGCAACGCTGTTGAGCATGTGACGATCACCATCAATATGGTGGACCCCAACGTCGGTGAATTGATCTATCCGTGGATTTTTTGGGACCACCGGCGCGTCAGGGGCAAGGAGGCCTCGCAGATCCTTCATGAGCGGCAAATGCAAGGGCTCGAAATGCTCACGGCGCGCGGCGTGTTGACGAAGATCAACTCGGTGTTGATTCCGGGCATAAATGACGAACACCTGATCGAGGTGAACAGCGAAGTGAAGAAGCGCGGTGCTTTCCTGCACAATATCATGCCGCTCATCTCGGACGCTGAGCATGGCACGTATTTCGGACTGCACGGACAGCGTGGCCCTACTGCTAGCGAGTTAATGGTCGTGCAGGACCGTTGCAAGGGAGGCGCTACGTTAATGCGCCATTGCCGTCAGTGCCGTGCGGACGCAGTAGGTCTACTGAGTGAGGACCGCCGCGACGAGTTCAAGCTCGACGGGATCGACGACATGGAAACTAGGTCCGACGCTAATTACCGTCGGGAACATCAGCGCCGAGTGGAAGTGCAACGCAATGCGCAGCGCGACGCGAAACAGACTGCAATGGCTTTGGTGAAGGCGAGCGAAGTGCCGGCCGACCTGAAGGTGCTGATCGCTGTCGCGACGAAGGGAGACGGCCGCGTGAACGCACATTTCGGGCATGTCTCCGAGTTCCAGATTTTCGAGGTCAGCGCTGGCGGAGTGATCTTTGTGGGACACCGCCGCGTGGAGTCGTATTGTCGGGGCGGCCATGATGATGAAGATCGCCTGCCACCGCTCATACACGCGATCAGCGATTGCCACGCTGTACTGGTTGCGAAGGTCGGTTTGTGTCCGCGCAAGGAGCTGTCGCAGGCGGGCATTGAGCCGGTGGACCAGTACGCGTACGAAACAATCGAAAAAGCCGCGCTGATATGGTTCATCGAATATTGCAGCCGCATCACGAAAGGCGTGACCGTGCACGTGGAGCGTGGCGCCCCCGGGATCCGGCAGAAGACGTCGATCACTGCGACGGCTGCTGCTGATTGAGCGGCGGACGGACAAATGGATCGGCGCTGCCCGCGCGCTATACAAACCATCATTACAAGGAGTGCCATTATGCCCCTGAAGATCATTGCCTCGACCTGTACCGGCTGCTCGGCCTGCGAGCCGCAGTGCCCGAATGTCGCCATAAGCGAGAAAGGTGGCGTGTTCGCGATCGATCCGAAGAAATGTACCGTATGCGAAGGACAGTTTGATACTCCGCAGTGCTTGGCGGTTTGTCCCGTGGACGGGTGCATTGTGATGAGCTAGCATCGCTAGCCGCGGGCAGCACATTGACGAATCGTCAAACGACTGCTAACTGTTACCATGCCGACATCATGTTGACCAAATTTTCTGTTACCGCTGCCGCGGAAAAGTTTATGCGCCGTGTGGTGCGTTTTTCCGGCTTGCCATCAAGTGCTGGTTTTCGTCTTCTTGTCAGGACCGGCGGATGCTCTGGATATGACGCCGAATTCAGTGCCGAAGTAGAGGCTCGGACCGGCGACGAGACCATCGAAGTCCACGGACTGCGAATTTTCTTGCCGGCAGAAAGCCGCGTTTTGCTAGATGGTCTGAAGATCGACTTTATCGAAACGCCAGATCGGTCAGGTTTCGCATTTATTAAGGAGGACCAACGGTCGGTCGTCGCGGTCAGTGCCGATGTCGCTCGGATTGATGTGAGCGCGATCGGACGCGGGTGACGCATTCATCGACCGCAGTTGTCTTGAGCTAGCAGTTCGGTATGTCACGGAGGAAAAGTATGACTGGAACTGACAACGATGACCTCATTGAGCTCACATTTGCGCCTCGCTTCAGCATTGGTGAGCGCGTCGCTTCGCGCTTCTCCATCCGTAACGACGGCACCTACGCCGGTAAGGCTTTGGGTGAATCGCTCGTCAGCAAAGGCGACGTGGGGTATGTGATCGGAATCGAAACCTTCCTGCAACGGTTCTACATCTATGCAGTTCACTTCGTCGAAATCGACCATCGCGTCGGCATGCGCGCCAAGGAGCTATGCACGCTCGACCACCTTCCCCATGACGTGCTCGCCCGTTTGGGCGAGCATGCGGCCGATCTATGCTGGATAGGTCTTCGTATCCCCGAGGGAACTGACCACAATGGAACCGTCGGACGCGGCTCGTGTAATGGGCATGGTTATGATGCACCGGACGGTTCGCAAGTCAACGGAGCCCGTCTAGTCGTCGGCAATCCGCGTCACGGAGTTGCGGGACCTTTGCAACGGCGAAGTCTATTTTAGGCCGGTGCGGAAGCGGCTTTCTGGTTAAGGCTTGGAGGCTTGCCGAAATGGCCAGAAATACGTGGTGCCTGCGAGTCTTGCGATGCGCTCAATCAGTCAATTTTGACGGGCAGGCGGTCGCTGCACTGAGGGCGAGATCGCGCCCGGCTGGACGGTCGTAAGGGAAGAAGGACGATATCGGTCTATCAGAGCTGGGAGGCACTGGTCGCAGTACAAGAGCCACCTACGACGAGCGCTGTGCTTCTCGGCCCGATCGTTAGATTTATTGGATTTACTTGTTGAAGTGCGAATCTTTTAACCGACCTTGGAACTCTCAACGTGAAACTAATGATCCGCATGGACAGGAAAGGCATACTCAGCGCCTACGTGCCAAAGAAGGATCTCGAGGAGCAGATCGTCTGCATCGATGGCAAGAAGATGTGGGGCGGAGTGATAACGCTTGCGAACGGCTGGCGATTCCAGCTGCCGGAGATGGCGGCCGATACAACGCTTCCTGTCACCGTAGAAGCGCGTCGCGTCGCGGGTGAGCCCGACTGACATGGCACTTACAGCAGATCAGATCAGTACTATCGCCGAGTTGATGCTGAGCGAACCGACGCTGCTGGAGGCTGCCGCAACCTGGCGGAAGTCGTATCCCGATGTGCGAGTCATTCGGATTAGCGCGGTCGAGCTTGTCAATGAAAAACCCCTCCTCCAGTTTCGGGGCCGCCGCGTTTATCTCGCGACGTCGACAGGTGTCTGTGTTTCCGTGACAACAGACGCAAGTGAGGCCAATATGCTCATCCTTGCAGAAGACGGAGTCTACGATGGAAACTGAGGGAATTTCACTTACTGAGCCTGCGTGCGGGCCGCGGGAGGTCGAGCTGGTTCACGCGGTCCTGCAATCGTCGTGCTGGAGCGACGGACCAATGCTCGATTCTTTTGAGACTGCATTCGCAGGCTGGAGCGGCCGTGTCCATGCGGTCGCAGTGGCGAGCGGGACGCTCGGCACTTGGATTGCGCTGCGTGCGCTCGGCATCGGTCAAGGCCATGAAGTCATCTGCGCATCGCATACATGGCATCAGATCGCGCATGCGATCACCCTCGCTGGCGCGACACCGGTGTTTGCCGACATCGACTACTGGAGCGGTTGCCTCGACGCGATGAAGGCACAAGAGAAGATTGGAGATCGGACGCGTGCAATCCTTGCGGGAAATACGAACGGACATCCGGCCGCGTGGCAATCGTTTCGGGAGCTTGCCGATTTGAATGGTCTGAGCCTGATCGAGGATAGCACTGAGGCGCTCGGATCACGCTACCGCGGGCGCTGCGTGGGGTCGTTCGGTAAAGTGACGGTTTTTGACTTTTCGCCACCCTCCGCGTTGTGTGCGGGAGAGGGCGGAATGCTCGTCACGGACGACGACAGCTTGGCGCACGAACTGCGTTACTTAAGGCGACGTCTGAGCGCCGATCGAAAGTCGGTCTCCCTCGGTGCCCGGGTGCCGCTGCAGGCGGGTATGAGTGAAATCACCGCCGCGCTCGGCCTCGCACAACTGGCAGGGCTCGAGGAGCGGCTCGCCCAACGGAAGCGGGTCGAAGCCTGGTATCATGAAGCGATGGAGAGCTTCGAAGGCATCAAACCACCGTATCAGGCGGAGGACGTGGACGAAGTGAATTGGATGCTTTACGTCGTGCATCTGGGCAAGAGGTTTACTCACAGCGCGCGTGCTCAAATGATCGACGACATGCTGGCTTCCGGGGTAGAAACGGCAGCCTACAGCCATCCGTTGCATGAGCAGTTTCATTACATGAAGGCCGCCGATGCTATTGGAGGTCGACGAGGCTGTCTGCCCGATACCGAGCGGATTGGCGATCGAGCACTCGCGTTGCCGCTGCACACTCAGCTTACTGTTCAGGATGTGAAGTACATCGTCAAAACTTTGAAGGACACGGCGACCAACGTCGGTGCGGGGGCCGCGATCTATCTCTAGGTAGAACAACGGAAAGAGAGAAGAAGGTAACATCGGCCATGTTGTCGCTGCGCCTTTATTAACCCTCACGCAACAGTTTGCTGCGGTCCGCCGTCGAGTAGTTGCTGAAATGTCCCTCGTGCGCCGCTTGACGGCGGGCCGCAGCGATGATTGCCCTGCTGCGCGCTGGGGCGGACGGTGCGCTGACCTGCTTCTCCAGTTCGGTGCTCTGACAGCGGGGGCAGGCCACGGGCGAGTTCGTGCGCACGAGAGTTTCGAAACGCAACCTGCAGTTGCGACATACATAGTCGTAGAGCGGCATGACGAGGGGCAGGTCAACGGGAAACATTATCGGAGAAGACGCCGCGCGCGCTCCCCGGGTCATAATAAGGCGATTCGCCGGCTGAGACCAATTTGGGGCTCCTGCGTTCGTGTGCCGCGTGCAGTAACTGGAGTCCCAAATCGGCAGCGATGTCGAGGGCGTCACGGCCGTCTGGCGCAACGAGACTGTCATTCGCGCCGAGCGACAGCAACAGCCACATAACCTCAATTCGACCGGTGGCGGCCGCCTGCATCAGACACGTCATATCGTCCGCGTTTAGGTGATCAAGAGCGAGTCCTGCACCGACCAACCGAAGGATCGGTCCTGGTGCGCCGCCCAAACATGCATACCACAGCGCATGGTTTCCTTCGTCGTCGAGGGCGCTGATGCGTGCGCCTGATTCGAGTAGCGCAGCGACAATGTAGTCTTCGCCGTGCAGCGCCGCCAGCATTAAGGGCGTAATGCCGTCAATGCTGCGCGATTGAGTGTCCGGGAAGTCGTGAGCATCGAGCCATTTCGCAACCGCCACGCACGGAGGTGCATGAAGATCTGCGTCGGCGTTCGCGGTATCCGTGTGCGTGTGGCTCGGGCTTTCGAGTAGGGGAGTCTCGAGTGACGCGGTTTGACGTGATGCGGTCTTGGTGCGCAGTGACATGCTTTCGCTCCGGTGGAGGTGATTGGAATCGCCGTCACATTCTGAAACGCGAGGCAGCGATTACATGCGGGCGACCTGCCGTGACGCTGTCGTCAGACGGGCCTGTTTTCATTTGGATCGCGAATCGGTCCCATCAGTTTGAGGCCTTCCGCGTAACTTATCGTGTCAAAGGAAAAGCTAAATTGCATCGCCGCATCGACGATAGCATCGAGCTTCCCGGCAGTGTCTGTCCTCTTGAGGTCGCCCTTCTCCAGGTAAAGGAGTTCGAGCATCTCGTTGTAGACTGTCGATTCGAGTATCGGCAGAACATAAAACGTCGCTTCTTTGTACGGCACCTGAAAGCGGCTGGACAGATCGATGTTGTCACAGAACAGGAAGTACTTGCCGTGGTGCGACAGGGCCTCGCCGAGTACTTCTCCGACATTCGTCAAGTGTTCAAAACTCAGTAACCAACCTGCGAAGAATTGGACGTGTGGGTCGCCAGCATTCGCGACAGCCATCACCTGCTCGCAAGAGAGCTCGGGCGGACGGGCCTCGTCGGCGAGGTGAGGCCCAAATCGTAGCGCCAGCTCACCGCGAAAGCCGAACCTGTCAGCCGCATTTGTGCGGCCCTTAAAGACGGGGTTGAGGAGGCGCCCCTCGCGATCGAGGCGGGCAAATGGTGTCCCACTGAGCGCAGGAGAGGTTAGCGTATCAGGCATTCTGTAATCCTAATTGGAGAAATAGCTTGGCATAGTTAATCTGGTGCTGGATCGTGCCTTTTCAGCGGGCAGCCAGAAACTCGCAACATCCGTACCAATGCTGCATGCTGGCCAATACTGCGGTAAGCCGGGTCAAGCGGGCGACAACTCTGCACGTGGATGTCCATTTGGGGCAAAGGGGCGTGCGGTTTGTCAGGAAGACGACGTCGAAATTGTCGGTGGCCGAAATTGGAGAGTTTGCGGATGGCCTCGCTGAGCAAGCATTTGGCGGATTCAGGGGCTTGTGGCATGGACGTTGCGGGGACGAAGGGCGCGGACACACTCCGGCCGATGCGTGACTCTAGAAGAAGACCATATAGACACAGCAGGCTGAGGACTTGGTCGTGGCTTTTCAGTGCTGATTCGCACCTATGGTTTTACCTTCTAATCTCAATGGAGTAAAACAATGTCTCAACTTCGACAAATTGCCTTCTACGGAAAGGGCGGCATCGGTAAGTCGACCACGTCGCAGAATACGCTTGCAGCGCTTAGCGACCTTGGGCAAAAGATCTTGATCGTTGGGTGCGATCCCAAGGCCGACTCGACACGTCTTATATTGCACGCGAAAGCTCAGGACACCATCCTCTCTCTCGCGGCGGAAGCCGGTTCGGTCGAAGACCTCGAACTCGATGACGTTATGAAGATAGGCTACAAGAATATCCGCTGTGTCGAGTCGGGCGGGCCTGAGCCAGGCGTCGGCTGTGCGGGTCGGGGTGTCATCACATCGATCAACTTCCTTGAGGAGAATGGCGCCTACGACGGAGTCGACTACGTGTCATACGATGTGCTCGGCGACGTCGTTTGCGGTGGTTTTGCAATGCCTATTCGCGAGAACAAGGCACAGGAAATTTACATCGTGATGTCGGGAGAAATGATGGCGATGTACGCCGCTAATAACATCTCGAAGGGAATCTTGAAATATGCGAACAGTGGGGGTGTGCGTTTGGGCGGACTCATTTGCAACGAGCGCAAAACCGACAAGGAACTTGAACTGGCCGAATCACTGGCAGCGATGCTAGGCACTAAATTGATTCACTTCGTCCCGCGCGACAACATTGTGCAGCATGCGGAACTTCGTCGGATGACCGTGATTGAGTACGCGCCGGACAGCGAGCAGGCTGGGCAATATCGCGCGCTTGCGGAGAAGGTTCACCATAACGGCGGCAATGGCGTGATCCCAACCCCGATCACAATGGATCAGCTCGAAGACTTATTGATGGAAAAAGGAATTATAGTGCAAGTCGATGAGTCCCAAGTCGGCAAGACCGCCGCCGAGCTCACCGCCTGACGAGTGCTGGACGACGGTAGCCGTGCAGCACACGGCTACCGTTTCCGCCAACGACAGTCTTCACTTATAGGATTTTCAATGACCGCGACGGTTGAAGAACGCAAAGCTGCTAATAAGGCCTTGATTGACGAAGTGCTGCGAGCTTACCCTGAAAAAATGGCTAAACGGCGGGCCAAGCATTTGGGTTCCTTCGAACAGGGCAAGCCTGACTGTGGTGTGAAGTCAAACATCAAGTCTTTGCCGGGGGTGATGACGATTCGGGGCTGCGCTTACGCGGGCTCGAAGGGCGTCGTCTGGGGGCCGATCAAGGACATGATTCACATCAGTCACGGACCTGTCGGATGCGGGCAGTACTCGTGGGGATCGCGCCGCAACTACTACGTCGGGACGACAGGAATCGATGCGTTTGTCACGATGCAATTCACGTCCGACTTCCAAGAGAAGGACATTGTGTTCGGCGGCGACAAGAAACTCGATAAGATCGTCGACGAGATTCAGGAGCTGTTTCCGCTGAACAGGGGCATATCCGTCCAAACCGAATGCCCAATCGGCCTCATCGGTGACGATATTGAGGCAGTATCTAAAAGGAAGAGCGCGCAGTACGGCGGGCACACGATCGTACCGGTGCGCTGTGAGGGCTTTCGAGGCGTATCGCAGTCACTCGGGCATCACCTCGCAAACGATGCGATTCGCGACTGCGTGTTCGACCGCGCCGAGCCGAGACAGCGATCCGCGCTGGAGTCCACGCCGTACGATGTCGCGATCATTGGCGACTACAACATTGGCGGTGATGCGTGGTCGAGCCGCATTCTCCTCGAGGAAATGGGCCTGCGGGTCATCGCGCAGTGGTCAGGCGATGGCACTCTCGCAGAACTTGAGAATACGCCGCGATCTAAGCTCAACCTGCTTCACTGCTACCGTTCGATGAACTACATCAGCCGGCACATGGAGGAGAAGTATGGCACTCCATGGGTCGAATACAATTTTTTCGGCCCGACAATGATCGAAAAGAGCTTGCGCGAGATTGCAAGCCGATTCGACGACACCATTATGGAAAACGCCGAGAAGGTGATCGCAAAATACCGTCCGTTGATGGATGCCGTCATAGCCAAATATAAGCCGCGGCTTCAGACGAAAAAAGTGATGCTGTTTGTAGGTGGCCTTCGCCCACGCCACGTAATAGGCGCGTACGAGGATCTTGGGATGGAAGTTGTCGGTACCGGCTACGAGTTTGCTCACAACGACGACTACCAGCGCACAACGCATCACATAAAAGAAGGCACTCTGATTTACGACGACGTGACTGGCTACGAATTCGAGAAGTTTGTCGAACATACGCGACCAGACCTCGTCGGCTCCGGCATCAAAGAAAAATACGTCTTTCAGAAGATGGGCGTCCCATTCCGCCAGATGCACAGCTGGGATTATTCTGGCCCATATCATGGCTACGACGGCTTCGCTATCTTCGCGCGGGACATGGACATGGCGATCTCGAGTCCTGTCTGGAGTCTGTCGAAAGCACCGTGGAAGAAGGCGGCGTGAGCGCTGTTAGCGGCATGGCCGCGCTGATCGCCGGTTGCATAGAACATCAATACAGGAGCCAATCATGCCCCAATCAAGCGACAAAATTCTCGATCACGAACTGCTGTTTCGCGAGCCGGAGTATCAAGAGCTCCTTCGCAATAAGAAAGATAACTTCGAGTTCAACCATTCCGACGAGGCGATAAAGCGGGTTGCCGAATGGACGAAGACAGAAGATTATAAACTGAAGAACTTCGCCCGTGACTCCCTGACCATAAATCCAGCCAAGGCGTGTCAGCCTCTTGGTGCCGTATTCGTCGCGAACGGATTCCATAAGACACTGCCTTTCGTGCATGGCTCGCAGGGCTGCGTGGCCTATTACCGTTCGCATTTTTCGCGACACTTTAAAGAGCCGACGTCGTGCGTCAGTTCGTCCATGACAGAGGATGCGGCCGTGTTCGGTGGTCTGAACAACATGATCGACGGTCTCGCGAATGCATACAATCTCTACAAGCCCGACATGATCGCCGTATCCACGACCTGCATGGCGGAGGTGATTGGCGACGACCTCGACGCGTTCATCAAGAATAGCAAGCAGAAGGGCAGCGTGCCACAAGATTACGACGTGCCGTTCGCGCATACGCCCGCGTTTGTCGGCAGCCACGTGACCGGCTACGACAATGCGCTCCAGGGCATCCTGAAGTACTTTTGGGACGGCAAGGCGGGCACTACTGCACCACTTTTGCGAGTTCCTGACGAGAGCGTGAACTTTATCGGAGGGTTCGACGGCTTCGTGGTCGGAAACATGAAGGAGATTCGGCGTATCTTCGATTTATTTGGCGTAAGCGTGAATATTATTTGCGATCCATCGGGAACTTGGAACACGCCGACTGATGGCGAATTTCGGATGTACGAGGGCGGGACTACGAAAGAGGAGGTCGAACGTGCGCTGAACGCCAAGGCAACGTTCGTCTTTCAGGAGTATTGCTGTGAAAAGACCAGCAAGTTCCTCGCCGATCATGGCCACGAAGTCGTGTCACTGAATGCGCCTGTCGGCGTTTCAGGTACAGATCATTTCCTCATGGAGATTTCGCGCGTGACGGGAAGACCAATCCCGGCTGAACTTGAAAGGGAGCGTGGGCAACTAGTTGATGCGATGGCAGACAGTCAGGCGAGTCTGCACGGCAAGCGGTATGCGCTCTATGGCGATCCAGATCAGATGCTCGGTTACACGAACTTCCTGCTTGAGTTGGGCGCGGAGCCGGTGCACGTGCTCTCGACGAACGGTAACGAGGGGTGGGCGGAAAAGGTTAGGGCATTGCTGGACGCGTCGCCATATGGTGAAGGATGCAAGGTCTATCCAAAGCGCGATCTATGGCACTTGCGCTCGCTGCTATTTACGGAACCAGTGGATTTCCTGATCGGCAATACACACGGAAAGTACTTGGAGCGCGACACTGGTACGCCGCTCGTCCGACTCGTGTTTCCGATTTTCGACCGCCACCATTACCACCGCTATCCGACGTGGGGGTATGCGGGGGCATTACGCGTTCTGTTAGCGCTGCTGGATGAATTCTTCGAGACACTCGATGCAAGCACGATTGACATCTCGAAGACCGATTACAGCTATGACATCATCCGGTGAGGGGTGGACCCGTTCGGGGCTGGGCTCAGTGTCGAGTGCTAAAAGGGGGGGCAGTTCAACCCGCCGGAAAGCATGGATATTGGGTCTCCCTAATTGCTCGACGTCGCTGGATTCGGCTGCGTTGCTGTTCCAATAGCATCCTCAAGACCGAAGCGCGAAGGCAAGAATCGACATTAGGAGCGGCGCGACGATTGCTCCGGACCTTTCGCGAAGCGTCGGCGGTTAGTCGACCAGAAGATGACGGTCGACTCCTCCGCGCTGCATTTTGCCATTCATAGCGCTACTTAGAGGCGTTAACAAAATGAGTCCTTCAGCCTTCGCCAAGAGATGATGCCGCAGGGGAGTTTGATGAAGGCTTGGTGGATGAAGGCAAGGCGTTCGAAGCGGATGCGCAGTCGCCGGAAGTTGTGAAGCCACGAAATGGTTCGCTCGACGACCCTGCGGGTTTTGCCAAGGCCGCTGCCATGAGGGCGGCCACGTCGGGCGATTTCGGTAGCGATGCCGGCTGCGTGCAGCGGACGGCGGTATTTGTCGTGATCGTAGCCCCGATCGCCCTGAACGATGCGGGGCTTCGAAAGCGGCCGGCCGCGCTTGCCGGCAATGGGTGGGATCGCATCAACCAGCGTGTGAAGCTGGGTGAGATCGTGACGGTTGGCGCCGGTGAGGATTGCCGCGAGCGGGATGCTTTGAACCAGGTTGCGCGCGGACGGTGGGATTCGGTCCCGTTTTTGACCTGCACCCACCGCGCGGATCGAGGAGGAGTCGACGACGACACGGGACCAGTCAATCCGGTCGGACTCGCGTAGCTTCGCGAGCACCACTTCGTGTAGCCGGTCCCAGACGCCGGCAGCCTGCCAGTCTCGTAGACGGCGCCAGCAACTCATGCCACTGCCGCAGCCCATCTCGCGGGGCAGCAGGTCCCAGCGCAGGCCCGTCTGAAAGCTGAACAGGATGCCGGTAAGCATGGCCCGGTCATCCAGTGGTTTGCGTCCGGGATACCGTGAGCGGCGAGGTTTGGGTGGGGGCATCAAGGGTTCAATGAGTGCCCACAACGCATCAACGAGTAGTTTGGCCATGGCCTCCTCGTCACCGAAACAATGACGAGGTTAACAGCAATCGTTGGAAGTTAACAGATCAAAGCAATCATTTTGTTAAGGCTTCTTAGTGCTACTGAGAGCCACACGGCATATCGCAATCCCACGATCGGTTGCAAAACATTTCGGGAAGCATTGCGCAATTCGGAGCGCGGACGGAGAAGTGCAAGAACTCATATGGCCTGCGACGCGGTAACGCACACAAGCACTGCGTAAAACATCAGTTGATTGCGATCAACGCTATCGGCCACGAATTCGGACACAGTGTAGAAGGTTAATGGCTAAAGGTAATGACAATGATAAAGCAACTCCGTAATGTGGCTGCAGCACTACTCCTTATGTCGCCATTTGGACCGCACGCAGCTAACGCCGCCGACAGTGAAGTCGTCGGAAACTACGCAGGTGATTGGTTGGTACGCCTCCGCGCGATAAGCATTGAACCGCAAGTTCGCAGCACTGACACGCTTTCCGCGCTCGATGTCGGCGTAAGCAACGCGCTGGTGCCAGAGGTCGATTTCACTTATATGGTACGGGACAGCATCGGCGTGGAGTTGATTCTTGGTACCTCACGTCATCACCTGACGTCGAATCTCGGCGACCTTGGTGGCGTTAACGTGCTGCCACCGACATTGTTATTGCAATATCATTTTAATCATGCGGGACGCGTTCGACCGTACGTTGGTGCCGGACTCAACTACACGCTCTTCTATAACAACGGATTGCATGCGGGAGGTGTACCCGTCTCTATAAAGAATCACAGCTTTGGTCCTGCGCTGCAGGTCGGGATTGACGTGCAGGCATCAAAGAGTCTATTCGTTAACGCCGACATCAAGAAGATATGGATGAAGACTGACGCATCGCTTGGCGGCTCGACAATTGGCGCCTTGCATCTCGATCCGCTGGTCATTGGTATTGGCGTCGGGGTGAAGTTCTAGACGTTGCGAATCTCAAGCGACAGACGGTTCAGTGAACGGCTGGCTTCGCTCCTTGTACAGTGGTTAACTTGGGAGAAGATAGGGCATGACAGAGAGGAAAGCTTTTAAGGAGTGGTTAATCCCTATCGGTGGTTGGCTGTTCGTTTCTCTTGCTGGGTGTAGCCCCAAGTTTCTCGTCCTGAGTCCCAAGGGTAGCGTAGGCGCGGCGGAGAGATCACTCATCGCCTCGGCCACATGGGCCATGCTGCTGATCGTAGTTCCCGTTATTATCCTCACGCTTACCTTCGCGTGGCGCTACCGCGCGTCGAACCGCAGCGCACGCTACGTCCCGACCTGGGTTCACTCAACGGCGATTGAAGTGGTGGTCTGGGCCATACCCGCTGCCATCATTCTATTCCTCGCCATCCTTACGTGGCGTACCACGCATGAGCTCGACCCTTATAAACCACTGGAATCGGACGTGAAGCCCATCAACGTCGAAGTCGTCGCGGTCGACTGGAGATGGCTCTTTATCTATCCTGACCTCGGCATCGCTACAGTGAACGAATTGGCGGTGCCTGTCAGCACGCCGGTCAATTTTCGCATCACGTCGGACTCGGTGATGAACTCTTTCTTCATCCCGCAACTTGGCACTCAAGTCTACGCGATGGCCGGCATGCAAACGCGGTTACACCTGATCGCCGACGAAGCGGGCGACTTCACGGGCTTCTCGTCGAATTACAGCGGCAAAGGCTTCTCCGATATGAAGTTCCGTACGGTGGCTACGAGCCAGCGGGGCTTCGATGCGTGGGTGGAGACGGTAAAAGCTTCATCGACCCAGCTTACGATGGATCGGTACGCAACGGTCACGCAGCCGCACGCAAACGCGCCCGTGCAGTACTTCTCGAAGGTCGACCGGAGGCTTTTCGACAAAATCGTCGGCAAATACAACAACGGCAACGTCGCGGATTTCACTGTCTCATCGTGCGTAACCAAAGGGTAAACAGCCATGTTCGGAAAACTCACATTAGACGCGATGCCTTTCGATCAGCCCATCGTCATGGGGGCGTCGGTGTTTATGGCGCTTGTTGTCCTCGGCGTGTTCTGGCTGGTCACCTTAGAAGGCAAGTGGAAGTACCTCTGGGTCGAGTGGCTCACGAGCGTGGACCACAAGCGCATCGGCGTCATGTACATGATTGTAGCCGTGCTCATGTTGGTGCGCGGCTTTGCCGACGCCGTAATGATGCGCCTTCAACAAGCCGTGGCGTTCAATTCGCCAGGCTATCTGCCGCCGGATCACTTCGACCAGATCTTCACGGCGCATGGCGTCATCATGATCTTCTTCATGGCGATGGCGCTCATGGTAGGCTTCTTCAATCTCGTCGTGCCATTGCAGATCGGCGCGCGCGACGTGGCGTTTCCGTTCCTGAACTCGCTTTCCTTCTGGTTGACCGCAGTCAGCGCGGTGTTGATCAATCTGTCCCTCGTAGCTGGCGAATTCGCGAAGGTCGGCTGGCTCGCGTATCCGCCGCTTTCCGAGCTGAAATTTAGTCCTGGCGTTGGAGTGGACTACTATATATGGGCGATCCAGCTCTCGGGTGTCGGCACCTTGATGTCGGGCGTGAACTTCTTTGTCACAATCATCAAGATGCGCGCGCCGGGGATGTCGCTCATGAAGATGCCCGTGTTCACATGGACGGCGCTCTGTTCGAATGTCCTCATCATGGCGACGTTTCCCATTCTCACGGTCGCCGTAGCGCTGCTCGGCCTCGATCGTTATATTGGCACGCACTTCTTTACGAACGAACTTGGTGGCAACGCCATGTTGTACTTGAACCTGATTTGGGCGTGGGGCCACCCCGAAGTGTATATTCTAGTGCTGCCCGCTTTCGGCATCTATTCGGAAGTGATGGCTACCTTCTGCAAGAAGCCGCTATTCGGTTACAGGACGATGGTCTACGCATCGTGTGCGATCATGTTACTTTCGTTTCTTGTTTGGGCGCACCACTTCTTTACCATGGGCTCAGGCGCCGACGTCAACGCATTTTTCGGCATCGCCACAATGATTATCGCGATTCCGACCGGCGTCAAGATCTTCAATTGGCTATTCACGATGTATCGCGGGTGCGTTCAATTCGCTGCGCCCGTGTTCTGGACCATCGGTTTCGTGGTGACGTTCTCTATCGGTGGCATGACCGGCGTGATGATGGCGATTCCGGGCGCGGACTTTGTGCTTCACAATTCGCTTTTCTTGGTCGCTCATTTTCATAACGCCATCATTGGCGGTGTGGTGTTTGGCTATTTAGCTGGCCTGCAGTACTGGTTTCCGAAGGTGTTCGGTGTCAAGCCCGATGACAAGCTCGGCAAGGCGTCGTTCTGGTGCTGGTTCGTCGGCTTTTATGTGGCCTTCGTACCTGTTTATGTGCTCGGCTTAATGGGCGCGACGCGCCGCACAAATCACTATGATGTGGCTGAATGGCAACCATACTTCATTGTTGCGGCGCTCGGCGCGGCGATCATCGCGGTGGGGATCCTGTTACAGGTTCTGCTGTGGGTGATGGCATTCGTGAACCGCAACGAGGCCGAATACAAGGATATGACAGGCGATCCATGGGATGGGCGCACGCTCGAATGGGCAACTTCCTCACCGCCGGCGGTCTACAACTTCGCTCTCGTTCCGAAAGTGGAGGACATTGACGCCTTCGCGTACATGAAAGAAACGGGCCGCGGCCTTGGGCTGGCGTCAAAGTACGTGGACATCCATATGCCATCCAATACGTCGGCGGGTTTTTTCACAGGGATGTACAGCTTGGTGCTGGGTTTCGCGGCCGTATGGCACGTCGCGTGGCTCGCTTTGCTAGGTTTCATTGGGATCGCCCTCACGATGATCATAAAGAGCTTCGACAAGAACGACGGATATTACATTCCCGCGGCGATGGTCCGTGAGATCGAAGAACGGCGGTTTGGCACCGGAGACCCGATGGGGATTAACGGTTCAGTCGCCGAGGAGGCTTACTGATGTTACAGAAAACCGTTGGCGCAGATTTTTCAGAAGTCGATTATCAAGATCATCCGCAATCGCACTCGGTGTTCGGCTTCTGGGTGTATCTGATGACCGACTGTATGCTGTTCGCGGCGCTCTTTGCTACGTTCAGTGTGCTGAGGCACCAGTTCGCCGGTGGCCCTACGGGTCACGATCTCTTCGATCTAACCGGCGTGGCGCTGGGAACCTCTGTGCTATTGCTTTCTAGTATCACCTATGGTTTCGCGATGTTGGGTGTGCCGCGGGCAAGGAGCGGTGTCGTGCTCGGTTGGCTCGTGATCACATTCATTCTTGGCGCGTCGTTCCTCGCGCTCGAACTTCGCGAGTTCTCGCAGCTGATCGCGGAAGGCGCGGGCCCGCAGCGCAGCGCGTTTCTCTCAGCCTTCTTTACGCTCGTCGCTGCGCACGGAATTCACGTTTTCTTGGGCCTGCTGTGGATGCTCGTACTGATGATGCAAGTGCTGCGGGTGCCTCAGCTTGGTGAGCAGGAGGTCCGCCGGCTAACGTGCCTGAGCCTATTCTGGCACTTCCTCGACGTAGTATGGATCTTCGTGTTTTCTTTCGTCTATCTGGGGAGCATGCTCTAATGGCTTATGCGCAGACTCACGCGGGGTCTCATGGCAGCCTCACTAGGTATCTCGCGGGCTTCTTTCTTTCGGTATTACTTACGGCCGGCGCATTCGGTATTGGGCTGTACGATGCCCTCGATGCAACTACGGCCATGATCGCGATCGCCGTACTCGGCTTTGTGCAAGTTGTCGTGCACCTTGTGTGCTTCCTACATCTGACCCTCTCGCGTGGGCAGGGATGGAACGTGCTTTCACTCTGCTACACCATACTAGCCGCTGCGTTCCTGATCCTCGGCACGGTCTGGGTGATGCAGAACGTCGGTATGCTGATGATGTCGCGTTAGTCAGTTGCCTGCGGGTTTTGTTTTCCGGCGCCGGACATGCACTAGCCCCGCACCCACTTCCATGCGAGCTGGGTTCCCGCGAAACGCCGATTCCGCTCCACGCAACAGAATCGCATCAGGAATATGTTCCTCTGCCATGTGATCCGTACACCTATTCGCCTATTTGGTTGATCGCTTGCAGTTTCACCTAAACAAGCGAGTTATGGCCGTCGGTTTCGAGCGGCGGCCAGTGAATGCCGCGGGTTCGGTTCGCAATCGTCGGTTTTTGTCGGCACTTTTCAGGGACCAAAGGCTCAGTCGCCCTGCTTGCGCTGTTGACGACAGTACGTCAGCTAGAAGTGAATTCGGTGTGCTGAAGCGACGCGAGCAAGGTGAAAGATATACGGAGCAATTTGCATCGCGCCCCTGAGAACCGGCCAATGGTGAGGCCTATGATTAGCCAGGTGGCATGCTTGATCAAGGCCTTACCGGACAAAGCCGTGACGACGCTTCGGACGTCGACATCCGGCACTCGCGGTCGACAAGCACATCCAGCCGAGTTCTTCGAACATCATCGCTTGCGCTCAATGCACGACGCCGAAGAACAAAATTGCGCCTTCGGCTGCGTCAGGCCCGCCTTGAAGTAGCCTTCCAACCGGTCGGCGGTCACTTCGTCGAGAATGAAGGGCGGGTGAATGTAGCCCGCGGCGAATGCCTGGTCGTACCAGTCGCTGAGCCACGCGCGAAGTTGGATCATTTCCTTCGGCAGAATGCTCAAGGCATCGTCGTGCGTATTTCTTTCCCCGGCTCGCTGAACGATGAGGCGGCGGTGAGAAGACGTGCCACGTTGCGTTGGCATGGCGAGAGAGGTAGACCGAGCACGCACCGGTCGGCGGACCCATCTGTATGCGCGCGCGGCATGTTCCCACGTGAAACGAAGTGGTCCAGCAGGCGGACAAGCGCCCAGTAATTGCGCGTCGGGCCAACGAGCTTTTCGTGTTTAGAGCGCAGCGATGTGTAGGCCGCGATGGTTTTCCCCTCGATCTACGATGGTTCGATGGTATGGCGATCGGAGCGGGCGTCCAATCGGAGCCGGACGAATGTTGTCTCACGAAGCGCTGGTTGAAGCCGTCAGGACTTCCTGAATCGGATCGCCCTTGTGCGGCGGAAATTGAAGGTTTACCTATCGGCGGGCTTTCTGCGCTAATGGCGTCAGGATGTCCTGACGCGTGATTCAGGATCTCATACTCTGATTTTGCAGTAAGCGCTGAATGCGGTAGGAAGTCTGCTAGTCGATAATGAACATGAAGACATGCAACGTCGACTTGACGAATTATGATGGGCTATCTGTCGGAGAGGGAGAACGTCGTCTCGCAGATCGACGCGATATGTCTGCGACTGTTCGACACTTGGTGCGAGACGCGCAGCTTGACGGCACTTGCGTATCTGATGCTTTGCTGGCCATTGCGCGACAGTAGCCCCAGCGCGCTCAGGCGCCTTGGCGAAACACTTCGCGATTTGCGGCGGAATCACGCTAATCGGATCGACGACTGTGACTTCCGCGCGCTCTGCGAAGTGGCAGATCTGATCGACGAATTGGCCGCGCCGTGCAGAGTCACGCTGATGGCGCGAGCGGAGTAGGGAGAGAAAATGCAAGCATAAGCGCAAGATTCGTGGAGCGTGCGGCGGATTTGACGCTGCGGTGCGCGTTGTCGCAGCGGACCTTGAAGCCGACAAGGGCGCGTAGACTAGGCTCTGGATCGAGGTCCAAATATTGGACTCCCACAATGGCGGCACTCGCGCGAATATTTGGGATAGGAACCGGTTCGCGTGAACCTGTGAGTGGAAAGCGATCTTGCAACTCGTGGAGCGGTATCTCGAATGAAACACCGCATCATGACCGATTTGGCCGCTTTGGTCGCGCACAAGGGCACGATTCTTATCGTCGACGATACGCCGGGGAATCTCGGTGTGATTGTCGACAGCTTCGAGGCGCACGGCATTCGGGTGCTGACGGCGCTCGATGGGACGGAAGCGGTCGAGCGTGCGGTCTTTGCGCAGGCGGACGTGATCCTGCTTGAAGTGGAGATGCCAGGCATCGACGGCTTCGAGACCTGTCGACGCCTCAAGCACGATGAGCGCACGCGCGACATCCCGGTCATATTCATGACCTCGCTCTCAGGCAACGCGGACCGCGTCGAAGGTTTTTTGGTGGGCGGCGCCGATTATGTAACCAAGCCGTTACGTGTCGATGAGACGCTGGCTCGCGTTGGCGTGCACCTTGAACTGCGGATGACGCACAAGCAGGTGCTCGCGCAGAACCACCTGCTGCTCGCGGAAGTAGCCGTGCGAAAGAAGACGGAAGCGGTGCTATCGGCAGCGCGCGACGATCTGGAGCACCGCGTCTCGTTGCGCACCGAAGAGCTCGCGCATGCCAACACGAGCTTGCTGGCGCAGATCGACGAGGGGAGGCGTGCAGACGCTCGTCTCAAGGAAAGCGAGGCTCGCTTTCGCGCGATTGTCGAAACGAGTCCGGTGCCGCTGTGCATCACGTCGATGCCTGACGGACACATCCTGTACACAAACCGGCCGCTGCGTGAGCTCTTCGGTATGGAAGAAGCCTCGTCCGCCAATATCGACGATTTCTATGCCGAACGTGGCGAGCATGAGCGTCTGATCGAGGATCTACAAACGAAGGGTGGCTTGCGCAATACAGAAGTCAAATTGCGGCGTCTTGACGGTACACGATTCTGGGCGATGGTGACGGCACGCGTTGCGACTTACGACGATTCTCCGGCGATCTATGTTGGCCTGAACGACATCACTGGGCGCAAGCAAATGGAGCAGGAACTCGTCGAATCGCGCGAGGAGCAGCGCGAACTGTCCGTGTACATGGAGGCGATTCGCGAAGAAGAAAGAAGGCGCATTGCGATGGAAATTCACGACGAACTGGGGCAATTGCTGACTGCGCTTAAGATGGACGTGTCCCTGCTCAAGATGCGTATAGCGTACGACGCGGAAGCGTCAAAAAAAGCCGACGATATGCGCCAACTAGTCGAAGGCACGATCTCGATGGTGCGAAATGTCGCGAGTCATTTGCGGCCCGCCGCGCTCAACTTCGGAATTGCGTCTGCCCTTGAATGGCTTGTCGACGAGTTCAACCTCCGGAATGCTATTGTGTGTGAATTGCGCATCGAAGGCGGAGAACCCTCGCTGTCCGATTCACATGCCACGGCCTTGTTCCGCATCGCACAGGCGTCGCTGACGAACGTCGCGCGGCATGCCGTCGCCACACATGTCGAGGTGACGCTTGTTTCGACGGCGGCGAAGCTCCTGCTGCAGGTGCGTGACGATGGCCGCGGCTTCGACCAGCAAGTCGTGAGGGGCGACTATTCATATGGCCTGCTCGGCATGAACGAACGCGCGCGGCTGATTGGCGGATCGCTTTCAATCGAAAGTGCGCCGGGCGCGGGCACCATGGTTTCAATTCACATTCCGCTCGATGGCGGACTTCGAACATGATCAGGATACTCATCGCAGACGATCATGCAATCGTCCGTGGTGGACTCAGACAAATCATAGCTACTACGAGCGATATCGTCGTTGTGGCGGAAGCGGCACAGGGGTCAGAAGTGATCGATGGGTTGCGCTCGCGGGCAGTCGACCTTTTGTTGCTCGACATGACGATGCCAGGCATCAGTGGTGTCGTCCTGATTCGCAGAGTACGGGCGGAACATCCTTCATTGCCGGTGCTCGTACTGAGCATTCACGATGAGGCTCAGGTCGCGTCCCGCGCGCTGCGCGCGGGAGCGACGGGGTATCTGACCAAGGACAGTGACCCGGAAGTGCTGCTCGCAGCGATCCGCAAGCTCGCGGAGGGCGGGCGTTTCCTCGACCCGAAGCTCGTCGATGCAATGGTCTTCGATACTCAGCGCGACGACGTGCCTCCTCATAAAGTACTGTCGGATCGCGAATTCCAGGTGCTGCAGATGCTCGCGGCGGGCAGGAGCATCAATGAAATCGCCGAGACATGTACGCTCAGTGCGAAAACTATCAGTACACACAAGATGCGATTAATGCGCAAACTCGGGCTGTCCAACAACGCCGAGTTGATTAGATACGCGATCCGGCATGGGCTGATCGTCGAGTAGAAGGATGCTGGCAATCGCCTGATGAAATGAAGTTACGAGTGGTCGTCAGCGAGTTCGCACGCATTTCTCTTGCCGCGCGGGCGACATTGAGGGCGCTAAGGATGGCTGGCGCAATGGATTGTAAGAAGTATCTGCCAGCGATTCACATTTCGCGACCGGGTAATCGAATTTTACCGCTCCTACAGATATTGCTCCACGGAATTGGGATTTGACTTGGACCGGTAAGCCTTTGCTTGCATCCAGCGGTGATCCGCGAAATGCCGATAACGTCCGTCGCTCAGTCACGCGTCTGGCCTGTATCACGATGGCGCTACGTCGCCGAGTGGCGCTAGATAATGCAGCGCTTCGATACCGTCCAAGGATGATTCCACCAAGTTCACGGTAAAACGAGCGGCGGCCGGGATGACCGTTTGGCCTGCCGAGATTCCCGAACCGGCTTACGTCAAGCACATCTTTGTCAAAGCCAGCGCGCGGCTCAATAGCCGTGCCGAAAATGGTAATCAGCCGACCGTGAACGCGAGCGACGCATGCGTGGCTTTCGCGATCCTGAACGCGCGCAAACAGCTCGCGGCACGCTTCACCGCGTGGCGGCGTTTGGCAGACATCACCGAAATTCCGTCCGCTTTCTGAGCCAGCGTTTTCCCTCCCCGCTAGGTTAGACCGTGGCGAGGAGATCCTGAATCACCCCACGCACCGCACGTTCGAGCCCGAGAGTTCAACTAGAACCCGGACAGCAGATTGCATCGAAGGCCTAGAGTTCATCTGGCTCGTTTGACAGTCTGGATATACGGAAGCAGTCGATTACCAGCGTCGCCACCACTTGAAAGAAAGCCTGATAAACCGGGCGCGACCATATAAGGTGTAAAGTAAGCGCGAAATAAGGCGCACCTAGCCTCCGTAGTCGGGAAGATGCAAGCTGCGCCCGCAGACTTGGATTGCGGACGCAGATAATGACCGACACTGACTTTGACTTTTTCCCCCTGCGGGTGATCCGGACGTGTGCTGATGGCAAGCATGGATCCAACCCGGAGGGCAAGCGCAAGCTGATCGAGGCCTGCCGCCTGCCTGGCGCATCGCTGGCTGGCTTGTCGCTGAAGGCCGGGGTGAATGCGAACCAGTTGCACAAGTGGGTGCGCCTGGAAGAGCAGCGTGAATGTACTTCTGTCCAAATGCCGATCTTGGGCAAGCACCATCGGCATTCGCGACAGTCGTCACAATCGACGACGCGGCCCCGGCGTTGGTCCCAAGGGGAGCTGTGCCACCCGCATCGGAATCGACGCCACAGCGTGAACCTTCTCGTCCTTCGCCGCGCCCGGCATCGCTGGCGGGCCTGTCGGCGACGCTTCCCAATGGGGATCTCATTGAGCTCGAGTGTACCGGGCGCGACGCTTCACTCGTGACGGCGATGACCGCAGCATTGCGAGCGCGCTGATGTTCCGCTTCGATACGGAGCTGCGAGTCTATCCGCACCGCGAGCCGATCGACTTCAGGGCTGGGATCAACAGCCTCGTCAACCTGGTTGAGCAGTCGATGCAGATCGATCCGCTCGCACGCGCCGTGTACGCGTTCAGCAACCGGCGGGCTAACCGCATCAAACTGTTGCTGGGGGAGCGTAACGGCTTCCGGCTGATGCTGCGCCGCCTGGAAGCAGACCGGTTAGTGTGGCCGCGCCGGCAGCAGGCCGTCATCGAACTGACGACCGAACAGCTGCATTGGCTGCTTGAGGGCATCGACATTGAAGCGGTTCGTCGACATCCATCCCGCCGCTATCGGCCCGAGACGATCGACACAAACCTTGATTGATATCAAGGCGGCACGTAAACCCGTTTCGGCGGTTGCATCGCTATCGTGAGAGGCATGGACACACATCTTCTCTGGACTTCTGCCGGCCGCCCAAGCCTATATCCGTGAGCTTGAGCAGGGTACTGCTGACCTGGCCCCGCGCATACAGACCCTCGACGAGCAGTTGGGGCTTGCACAAAGCCAGCGCTTTGCGCCCCGCAGTGAGAAGCTCAAGGATCGCGTGTTCAACGAAGCCGAACAAATGGCCCAGGCCTACGACGACGCTGATGACGCGTTCGCGCTGCCTGACACCGGACTGCCGCAAGTCAACGAGCCGGAAGGCGGCAAGCGCGGGCGCAAACCGCTGCCGGCCAACCTGCCGCCCCAGCGCATCGAATACGACGTGCCTGAGGACCAGAAGATTTGCGCCTGCTGCGGTCACGGTATGCACCGCATGGGCGAGGATAACAGCGAGCAGTTGCACATCGACGTCAAGGCGTCGGTGCTGCAACAGGTGTGGTTCAAGTACGCATGCCGGCATTGCGAGCGCCACGCAGACCGCACGCCGGTCCTGATTGCGTCGATGCCTGCAGGCGCTGCCGGGCAGCAATGCCAGCGCGTCGGTGATCGCCACCGTCACGGCCGGCAAGTTTGTCGACGGTACACCGCTGTACCGGATGGCAGACGTATTTGCGCGCGCAGACATTCCGGTAGGCCGTGGCACACTGGCCAACTGGATCATCCGGCCCGCCGAGCTGCATTACAGCCGCCTGTACGCAGCGCTGCGTAAGACGCTGCTCTCGCAGCCGCTGATTCACGGCGACGAAACCACGGTGCAGGTACTCAAGGAGCCCGGCAAGAGCGCGCAGAGCAAGAGCTATATGTGGGCGTACCGCAGTGCCGAGAACTGCGGGGAGCCGGTGGCGCCAGCCGGAGCGCAGTCAGGAACATCCGAAGAGGTTCCTCGGGGGCTACAGGGGCTTGCTCATGAGCGACGGCTACGCTGCGTGGCGCACGGTCGAAGGCCCAACTCACTTCGGCTGCCTGGCCCATGCGAGACGGACCTTCGTCGACGCGCTCAAGGGGCAGAGGAAACCCGGTTGCCGCGTAGCGCAGGCAC
Organism: Paraburkholderia sp. BR14374; assembly: GCF_040948685.1. Classification (NCBI taxonomy): domain Bacteria; kingdom Pseudomonadati; phylum Pseudomonadota; class Betaproteobacteria; order Burkholderiales; family Burkholderiaceae; genus Paraburkholderia; species Paraburkholderia sp. BR14374. The sequence goes on from NZ_JBFPKF010000034.1 coordinate 31,522, forward strand.
TCAAGTACTTCGAGGCACTGTACTAGGTCGAGCGGCTTGCCAAAGGGAATCTGCCTGAAGGCGAGACGCGTATCGGCTACATGTACCGCCTGCGCCAGCAGCACAGTGCTCCATTGCTCGAAGCATTCAGGAAATGGCTCGATGAGCAGACCCCTGAGGTGTTGCCCGAGAGCCTGCTGGGCAAGGCAATTGGCTATACACGCAACCAGTGGGAATACCTGAGCCGCTATGTGGCAGATGGGCTTGCCCCGGTAGACAATAACGTCATGGAACGCGATATCCGCCCCTTCTGCACTGGCAGAACTTCGGGGCTGTTCAGCGACACCGTTGCCGGAGCAAAGGCGAGCGCCATGGTGTACAGCTTGATCCGGACCTGTCGGGCCTGCGGCGTCGAGCCCTATGCGTGCCTCGTACACGTGCTGACCGAGTCGCCGCAACGCGCGCCGGATGCGGACATCAGCGATCTGCTGCCGTTCAACTATGTGAAGCGCAGCGCCGAGTCGAAAGCGAGCTGACACACAAGACGCGCGCAGGCCGCCACGTCGGCGCACACTCCCCGAACACAATTGGAAACGTCGCCGGTCAATATCGACCGTCGCGATGGGGCTACTCACGCGCGCAGAATGCAAACGATTCCTCATTCGCTGTGCTAAATCTCGCGCTTACGGTGTAGAAGTATTGATCACGGTGACGCGTCGGAGGACGCCGGTAATTAGGACCCGCTCGATGCCGGGCAATGCGCACGACGGTCATCTCATGGAAGAAGCGCTGGACTACGCGGCGATTCTAAGTGACGTCCAACCTGAAATCGTGATCGTCGACCGTGGTTGCCGGGGGCGCCGAACCGGACAGCGTTAGGGTCTACCACCCCGGTCTGCGCCGTGGCATCACGCGAACGTTGCGCGTCATGATCCGGCGGCGTAGCGCGATTGAGCCGACCATCGGGCTGAGCCGCCCCGGGTTTTCCGGAGACCGTTTTGCTTGCGTCATGCCACAGTGACAGACTCAGCGAGATTTGCATAGTAAGCGGCTTCTGCCTCGGCAGGTGGAATGTTGCCGATGGGGCCGAAGAGC
>NZ_JBFPKF010000035.1:0-29724 GCF_040948685.1 Paraburkholderia sp. BR14374
GGACCGTAGCAGGACGACGAGAGGCCATCCGCACCGAGGCCTACCCAGGCTAACAGGGGTGTAACAGCGATCGCATGGCGGGTGCGCGGATCCAGCGGGTCGAGTGGCTTACCGAAGATCAACTGCCACATCCTGTTGAAAGTGGCCATGGCGTCTCCCGGCAGATCAATCCGCGGCGATGTCGTCGCCAGTGGCAGCGCCGACGCTCTGCGGTATCGGCGAAGCACGTGTTCGGGGGTATCGAATCCCCTCACGGGCAATGTAGTTCAGTTCCGTTGCGTATGCCAGCCGGCATTAGCCGTTCCTGAGGAAGCCAACGATTTGAAAAGAAGTTCACCGTCGCCACTGGTCCGAAGCGCCCCTTACCTATCGAGGCACAGCAGTCCGCAAATCACTGTGGAGATTGGCAGTTGATGCCCGGCCTCCGAGCCTTATTCGAGCCGGGAGTCAGCGAAATAGACGTGAACGCCGAAGAGTGTAATGAGCTTCGAGGCCGGGTGACTAGCGCGGCACAGGCACGAAGAGCTGATCGCTGCCGTGATCCGCAGAGTGGACCCGACGTCGGCGATTCAGGATCCAAACGTCACCCGCAGAACTTCAGCAGAATCTGACGAAAAATCTTGGCCGGTGGATCACGCATTGCTTTTTACGTAGAGAAGGCTTCGGCAGTGGGCCGTCGTGCGCTTCCTCGCCTGTCGTACCGGACACCGATCAAATCTGATCGGCCGCTCTGGATCTGCGTTCAGCCATCCCAGAGAAGTTCGTGCGACTTGCTTTTACTTGAACCGGCTCCGTTACGTCCGTGGGCGAATCTTGACTACAGTTGACGGCGCATCGAACCGCGCTGCTCCCGCTCCGCCACGCTCCGCTGCATCTTGTGCCTCGAAATCGGCAAAGAGTTGACATACGGCGTGCGGGCCGGCGCAGGCGCGAAGTCGCTCCCGGAATCGTTGATCGCAAAAGCGCTCAGCCACTTCAGCGAGTAAGTGCAGATGCGTCATGTTCGCCCATTCCGGCACGAACAGCACAACCAGGTCGGTCACAAGCTCGCCGTCCGGCGCATCGAACGGAATTGGCTTGACAGGACGTACATACAGCACCAGGGCACCCTGCAGTCCCTTGATCTGGCCATGAGGCACGGCCACGCCCTGGCCTAACGCAGTCGAGCCCAAAGCTTCCCGGGCGGCGAGACCGGCCGTCACGGCCGCTGTCTCCAGGCCATAGCGTTGCTCGAGTAGTTGCGCAAGACGCGCGAAAAGCGATTCACGATCAGCAACCGCGAGATTGAGCAATACATGATTCTCGGTCAGCAGATGAGCGATCGTATCCTCGTCCGGGGAGCCGCCCTTGCGCCTGCCATGAATATCGGCACGCGGCGACTCGGGGCGTTGCATCAGCTTGCTCCACCTGTCGGTGGGTGTATCCGGCACTTCCAGCAATTGCGCAATCTCCGCGGTCGGCGCCAGATGCGACACCCGCTGCATCGCCTCCTTCAACGCCGACTTCGGCAGGTAGAGTATGAGCCGCACCCGATCCGTTCCGTGCAGAGGCGTCATGCGGATCGTCCACGACTGGCCGGCGCAGTCGCGGATCAACGCCAGACGCAACGGCATCGCTTGCTGTGCGTCGAGCGTGATGCGCATGACAACATCGCGGCCAGCAGGCGGCTGGGAAGCGCGATGAGATCCAATGTGCCTCAGATCAAACAGGGCTTTCAGATCTCCAAGAGAGTGCTTCATGTTGTTCCTCGATTTGCCGTTCCCGTCTCTGTTCTATGCGGTAGTTTTGGCAACGATTACGCAGGCGGCCCATACCGGTGGCGCAACTCGAGATTAATCTCGAGCACGTTGACAAGAGGCTCGCCAACCAGCCCTGCAAACGGCGCGCGCGCAGTGTCGTGCAACATTGCGCCGATTTCCGCGCGTAACCCGGCAGGATCGCGCTTCGTATCCTTCGCCCACGCTGCCGCGACGCGATCGAGCTGATACATCGCATTGGCGAGCGTGATGTCAGGATCAAGTCCCGATCCTGACGTGGTGACGAAATCACCCGGCACGTCCTGCAGAGCGACATCGGGATGATCCTGCCGCCACATATCGAAGAACATCGCCTGAATGTCCGTGCCCTCCTTCACCGGTTCGATGGCGGTCACACTCTTGCCATCGCTGCCCGTGCGGGTCACGGCCGAAGGGAACATCCCCGGATGCTCGCCCGAGAACGACACGAAGAACGGCACGGCGAGATCCGGCGCCTTCGGTTGTGGCGTGCCGGGATTCGCCGCGATCCACTGTTTCACCTCCTGCGCATGTCGCTTCGCCCAGTCGTCCACATACTTCGCGTGCGACGGATCCGCGTTGACCCACGCCTGCGCGAGGCTGTTGTGCGCGTCGGCCCACTGCGCGACGATATGCGGCTTGCCACCCGCGTGATCGGCCTGGAACCAGGCTTCGACGTCGGGCGCGACAAGTTGCCCCGCCTTGGGCCCTTGCGCATAGCGGGCAATCGGACCGAGCACGCGCGCAACCCGGTCGCGCAACGCGTAGTTCGCGGCACCCAACGTCGATGAACCGGAGGCCGATGCATCGTACGAGACCGCCGATGGCCGCGACTGGAAATATTCATCCTTCGTGAACGGCTGGGCGATCAGTAGCGAGCCAACCGGCTTGCCGTCCGGTCCATCCACGATGCTGCCGTTCGCCTGAAACCGGAACGCCGTTTGGCCGATCACCCACAGGATGCCGGGATAGATACCGCACACCAGCACCACCGCGAATCCCAGCAGCCAGATACTCTTCGAAACATAGCGCAGCATGGTGTCCCCCTTCCGGTCCGATCGCTGCGCACGTCACGCTACGAGCCGCAATCCGACCATCACAATATCGATCAGCTTGATCCCGACAAACGGCACGATCACGCCACCCAGCCCCCAGATCAGCAGATTGCGGCGCAACAGCGCGTCTGCACCGAGCGCCCGGTACTTCACGCCCTTCAGCGCCACAGGAATCAGCAACGGAATGATCAGTGCATTGAAGATCACCGCCGACAGGATGGCCGAGGTCGGCGAATGCAGATGCATCACATCCATCGCAGCAAGCCACGGCAGCGTACCGGCGAAGAGCGCCGGGACGATCGCGAAGTATTTCGCCACGTCGTTGGCAATCGAAAACGTGGTCAGTGCGCCACGCGTCATCAGCAACTGTTTGCCGATCTCGATCACTTCGATCAGCTTGGTCGGATCGCTGTCGAGGTCGACCATGTTGCCGGCCTCTTTGGCTGCCTGCGTGCCCGAGTTCATCGCGAGACCGACGTCGGCCTGAGCGAGCGCCGGCGCATCGTTGGTCCCGTCACCCATCATCGCGACGAGCTTGCCTTCGCCCTGTTCCTTGCGCAAATAGACGAGCTTGGCTTCTGGCGTGGCCTGGGCGATGAACTCGTCGACGCCCGCGAGCCGCGCAATCGTCGCGGCCGTCAATTCGTTATCGCCGGTCACCATCACCGTATGCAGGCCCATCTTGCGCAGGTGCTGGATGCGCTCACGAATGCCGGGCTTGAGGACATCTTCCAGCAGCACGACGCCCGCAATCTCATTGCCGTTGGCAACGACGATCGGCGTCGCCCCCTGCTCACCAGCCTGCCGCAGGATCCCATCGAGGCCATAGGGCACTTCGCCCCCACGCTCGCGAACCCAGGCGACGATCGCGTCGGGCGCGCCCTTGCGCAACATTCGCCCGTCAGGCATGTCGATGCCGCTCATGCGGCTCTGTGCGCTGAAGGGGATGACCTTTGGTTCGTTGTCTGCGTTGTCAGTACCGTGAACCTCTGTGTATGGCGCAAGCGGCGAAGAGATCGACACGATGCTCTTGCCTTCCGGCGTTTGATCTCCGTACGATGCCAGCGCGGCGAGCCGCTTCAACTCACCTTCGTCGGCGGCTCCGACGGGCATGAAGGCCGTCGCGCGGCGATTGCCGATCGTGATCGTGCCCGTCTTGTCGAGCACGACCGTGTCGATATCACCCGCGACTTCCACGGCCTTGCCGCTCTTGGCGATGATGTTCGCGCGCAAGGCGCGGTCCATGCCCGCAATGCCGATCGCCGCGAGCAGTGCGCCGATCGTCGTCGGAATCAGACACACGAGAAGCGCGACCAGCGTGGGGACATCCGTGCCGAGGCTATGCAGCGGCTCCGACAGACCCAGGTAGCTGGTCATGTACTGCTCGGCATTGAGCGCCATCGGCCACAGCGGCACGACGACGATCAGAAAGATCAGCGTGAAGGCCGACAACACGAGCGCCAGAGCGATTTCGTTCGGGGTGCGTTGCCGCACCGCGCCTTCGACCAGCGCGATCATCCGGTCGAGGAAGGTCTCGCCGGGATCGGCCGACACCCGCACCGTGATCTCATCGGACAGCACGGTCGTGCCGCCCGTCACACCCGAGCGGTCGCCGCCCGCGTCGCGGATCACCGGTGCCGATTCACCCGTGATGGCGGATTCGTCGACGGAGGCCGTGCCTTCGATGACCTCGCCGTCGCCTGGTATCACCTCGCCGGCCCGCACTATGACGACATCGCCGCGCTGCAGCTTGATGGAAGACACGGTTTCAAACGTGCCATCGGCGCGCAGACGGTTGGCCACCGTATCGTGCCGTGCGCGCCGCAAAGCATCGGCTTGTGCCTTGCCGCGCTCCTCGGCAATCGCAGTCGCAAAGTTCGCGAACACGACGGTGAGCAACAGCCAGGCGAACAGCGCGATGAAATAGGTCAGCGGTGCCACGCTGTGCGCGATACCGAACGCGATCTCGAGGATGAAAACAAAAGTCAGCACCGCGCCGATCTCGACGACGAACATCACCGGGTTTTTCCACTGGATGTCCGGCCTCAATGCGATCAGCGATTGTCTGAACGCCATGGCCAGCAGTTCGCGGTTGAACAGCTGATCGGTCGGCTTGCGAGGCGGCCGTGGGCCACTCGCAATGGGTGGCACCGACTGGGGCGCAACTTGGGTCGAGTTCATGATGAACGTTCCTATTTATGCTGACGTGACGTACGTGCGTGCGTGCACTATCCGCCGAACGGAATCGGTCCGAGATGATTGGCAAGCGGTCCGAGCGCCGCGGCTGGCAGGAACAGCAACGCGCCGACGATGACGATCGTGCCGAGCAGCAGGAAGCCGAATGTCGCGGTGTTGTCGCGCATCGTGCCAAGCGTGGCAGGTGCGACCTTCTTGCGCCCAAGAAAGGCGGCCATCGCAATCGGCGCGACGATCGGCAGGTAGCGCGAAAACAGCATGACGAGACCGGTCGCCGTGTCCCACTGCACGGCGGTGGGCGCGGGATTCGGATTGGCATTGAATCCGTAGTTCGTCGACAGGCCATCAAACGCCGAGCCGTTGTTCGCGGACGCGGACGAGAACTGATAGGTGATTTCGGTGAAACCATGCGCGCCCGGATTCGCTTCGGCCTTCGTGCCCCAGTCGGTCGCCGAGAAGAGCCCCGTCGGACCTAGAATCAGGATCGGATGCACGAGCAGCGCGATCATCGCCAGCTTCATTTCGCGCGCGCCGACCTTGCGCCCGAGATACTCGGGCGTGCGCCCCACCATCTGCCCGGCGAGGAAAACGCCGACGATCAGGAACAGCAGCAGATTGATCATGCCGACGCCTTTGCCGCCGAACACGCAGTTCAGCCACATGCCGATCAGCGGCGACAGTCCGGCGAGCGGATTCAGGCTGTCATGCTCGGCGTTGACCGCGCCGCAGGTCACATCCGTCGTGATCGCCGCGAACGTCGCTCCTGCCGATGTGCCGAAGCGCAACTCCTTGCCTTCGAGATTGCCGAGATGCTGCTCGACGGGCAGTCCCGCCACCGGCGGTATGGTCAGCGTCCGGTTCGTACCTGCCAGCGTGTAGGTTCGCGCAACCGCATGCGCGGTGAACGCGGGATTAGGCTGCAACGTGTCCCAGTAAATCGCCCAGCCGATGAGCCCGACCATCATGGCCAGCATCACACAGTAGATCACGACCGCGTGACGCAGACGCGCGAGCATCCGTCCGTACATCAGCACCAGCGAGAACGGAAAGATCATCATCGCGAGCGTCGTCACGAAGTTCGACAGCGCCGTTGGGTTTTCATACGGGTGGGCACTGTTCATGCCGTAAAAGCCGCCGCCGTTGGTCCCGAGCATCTTGATCGGAATCACGGCCGCCACTGGACCGACGATCAGCGTCTGCTGCTTCGGCTGGCCGTTCTCTGCCGTGCCCATTGCCGCCGGCTCGAGCGTGGTCACCTGCTCGGCGCTCGCGTACGTCATCGGCATGCCTTCGTGGATGAAGATCGTCCCGACGACGAGCGCAATCGGCACGAACATGTAGACCACGACGCGCCACATGTCGACGAAGAAATTACCCAATAGACGTTCCCCGCGCAGTGCGCGGATGATCGCAGTCAGTGCGCACAGTCCCACGGCGGCCGACAGGAACATGTTCGGCAGGATGAAGAAAATCTGGCTGAAGTTCGAGAAATGCTGATCGCCCGAATAGTGCTGCAGGTTCGTGTTGGTCATGAACGAGATGACCGTATTGAAGATCGTCGAAGGCGCGAGCATACCGCGTCCAAGCGGATTGAGCGGCATCAGCGGTTGCAGCGACAGCACCACGAAACCGAACACGAACAGCGCAACGTTGAAAATCAGCAGCGCAATGGTGTACTGCTTCCAGTCCTGCGCGCCACTGTCGAGCCTCGCTTCGAACCAGCGCAAAAAGCGCGGCGCACGATAGTGCCCGTCCATGATCCACGTCATGTAACGGCTAAGCGGTATCGATACGGCAATCGCCGTGACGAGAATAAGCAGCGGCAGGGTCCACATGGGCCACCCCCACGGAAGCGGAATAAAGGTCGTGCGTGTCGTGTGCGCCGGTCAGAACCACTCTGGCCGGATCAGTGCAACGAACAGGTACACGAACGTCAATGCGGATATCGCAGCAGCAAGCCAGGCCATGACGGTTTCCTCAGATGCGATCGCACGCATCGACAAACAGCAGACACAACACGAGGCTCAAGAGCCCGAGCCCGAACATGAGCGGCAGCCAGACCAGCAGGTTCATGGCATGACTCCTTGTCAGAATTTCATTGCAATACCGATCCTCACCGTGTCACGCACGGTGTGCCCGCCTTTCCCGGCGGGTTCGCTACAGGTATAGAACGGCCAAAATAAAAATGGTGTAAATCCGGGGGGCTGCGAACATTTCGAACCGATAGACGTGGCGCCTCGCCACACTCTTTACGACATTTTTTCTTGTGGCATGCGCGGGGCCAACCCTAGACTGCGAACAAGCAACAAGAATCCGGAGAGATGTCATGTCGAGGCCACGTACGACCGGCGCTAAACACCTACCCCTCGCTCACATCAAACGGGGTATTCGCGATGTGGTGCTGAGACGCTTCGATCCGTCGCGCGACTCGTACGCTCAGCTCACCACGATGCTGCATCGTGCGTTTGCGCGTCTCGGCACGATGGGGCTGAACTGCACCTGTGTGGATCAGGATGTGGCCGTCACCGCGCGGCGCGCGCAGGCGGGGGACTGCTTCGTGGTGGTCAGCGACGAGAAGGTGATCGGCACCATGACGCTGTATGCACCCGACAGCGAATCGGCCTGCGAACATTACCATCGGCACGACGTCGCGACGATCCGGCAACTGGCCGTCGATCCGTCGTGGCACAACCGCGGCATTGGCAAATCCCTGCTGGCATTCGCCGAACACTGGGCCGCGACGCGCGGCTACTCGGAACTCGCCCTCGACACACCATATCCGGCAGCGCACCTGGTCGCCTTCTATCGCCGCCAGAGGTTTCGCATTGTCGACGCGGTGCATTTCGCCGGAAAGGTCTACGAGAGCGCGATTCTCAGCAAGGCGCCCGTGGTTGCGCGAACACTGGCCGCGTGGACGCATCAGATCGCGCTGCCTGACGCACGCTTCGTCCGCTTTGCCGCCTGAAGTGCAACCGTATGCATGAACCTCCACGACGCGACGGCAATCGAGGGCCGGACGATCCGCAGGACAGCGTTCGCCTGAAGACGGCGATGCGTGCGCGCGGCTGGCGCAAGCTCGTGCTGCTGACCGTCGCGGCCAATCAGGTGTTGACCACCGCCTTCGTGTACGTTGCGCAGCAGGTCGATCCCGGCCTGACGATGATGGACACGCTGATCTTCAGCTGTGTGACGTGCGGGCTTGTCAGCTACTGGCTTCGGACCGATGCGCATCGTGCGTGGTGCAACGCAGTGGCGAAAGGCTATGTCGGGCCGCGCCATGGCGCCGACGACGGGGACGTGCTGAAGATCGCCGGGAAATGTCCCCGACGCTGGCTCGTTGTGTTGCACATTGAACTGAATCCGGAACTCGCAGGAACCACCTGACTCAACAAACAACGCTCTCCAATCCTGCATTGACGAGATTTTTACGCGGCGCACTGAGGTCTTTCCATCGAATTGACATTTCACGAGCTGAAATACAGATGGAACACCGCTTTTCGATCTGCGGTAGCTGCGGGAGGGAGCATGGTTGCAAGTGCCGGTTTTCAGATTGGTCTGTTCCTGGCCGTCCTGATCGCACTCGTGAAGCCGCTCGGGCTTTACATGGCGCGCGCGGCCGACGGCGAAGCACCGTTGCTTTCCCGGTTTGGACGGCCGGTCGAGCGGCTGATCTATCGCGCCGCCGGCATCGATCCGCAGGCCGAGATGGGCTGGCAGACCTACGCGATTGCGCTGCTTCTCGTGAACGCCGTGGGCCTGCTCTTCCTGTATGCGCTGCAACGCGTGCAGCAGTGGCTACCGTTCAATCCCCAGGCGCTGCCGGCCGTGAGCCCGGATTCCGCATTCAACACGGCTGTGAGCTTCGTGACGAATACGAGCTGGCAGGGCTACTCAGGTGAAGCAACATTGAGCTACCTGAGCCAGATGCTCGGCATTACCGTGCAAAGCTTCCTCTCCGCCGCGAGCGGCATGGCCGTGATGTTCGCGCTGATGCGGGGGCTCGCGAGGCGTGGCGCGCAGACCGTCGGCAATCTGTGGGTGGATCTGACCCGCTCCACGCTCTATGTGCTGTTGCCGCTTTCGGCCGCGTTCGCACTGGCCTTCATCGGGCAAGGCGTGATCCAGAACTTCGACGCGTCTCGCGAAGTTCACACGTTGCAGGCCGTCACGTGGCAGCAGCCCAAACTGGATGCGCAGGGCCAGCCCATGCACGACGCTGCGGGCAACGTGCTGCAGCAGTCCATCACATCGCAACAACAACTGCTGCCGATGGGCCCCGTCGCCTCGCAGGAATCGATCAAGCTGTTGAGCGGCGATGGCGGCGGCTTCTACAACGCAAATTCCGCGCATCCCTACGAAAACCCCACCCCGTTCAGCAACTTTCTGCAGATGCTTGCGATCCTGCTGATTCCGGCCGCGCTGTGCTACACATTTGGTGTGGTGGTCGGCGACCGGCGGCAAGGCTGGGCGCTGCTTGCCGCGATGAGCGCGATGTTCGTGGTCGCCGCTGCGATTACGATTCACGCAGAACAGCATGGCGTCACGCACCTTTTCGCGCCGGGAGCCGGTGCGACACAAAGTGCCGTCATTCAGGGCGGCAACATGGAAGGCAAGGAGCAACGTTTCGGCGTCGTGACGTCGGCGCTTTACGCTACCGTGACGACGAGCGGAGGCGATGGCGCCGTCAATGCGATGCACGACTCGTTTACGCCGGTTGGCGGACTCGTGCCCATGGTGCTGATGCAGACGGGCGAAGTCGTGTTCGGCGGACCGGGCTCGGGTCTCTTCAGCATGGTCGTCTATGCGATCCTGGCCGTCTTCGTTGCTGGACTGATGATCGGGCGTGCACCGGAATATCTCGGCAAGAAAATCGACGCATTCGAGATGAAGATGGTCGCCGTGGCGCTTCTCGCGACGCCGCTGCTTGTGCTCGTCGGCACTGCGATTTCCGTGCTGGTACCGGCTGGAGTCGCGGGTATTGCAAATCCCGGTGCGCACGGGTTCAGCGAAATTCTCTATGCGTTTTCTTCAGCGGCGAACAACAACGGTAGCGCGTTCGCGGGCCTGTCTGCCAATACCCCGTACTACAACTGGATGCTCGCCATCGCGATGTGGTTCGGCCGGTTCGCCGTGATCGTCCCGGTGCTGGCGATTGCCGGGTCGCTCGCGGGCAAACTGCGGCGCGCGGCGGGTCCGGGCACGCTGCCGACGCACACCGGCCTGTTCGTCGGGCTGCTGGTTGGCACGGTCGTCATGGTTGCCTCACTGACTTACCTGCCAGCGCTCGCGCTGGGACCCATTGCGGAACAGTTGAGCATGGTGCTCACCCACTAGCGTAGGGATTCGCGTCTGGCGCGTGCCATATCCAATCACAGAAACCGTCCAATTGCGCCGTTCACATGTCTTTAACTGGAGGACGCTGCGCGACGACGTGGGTGGAGATAACACAAAGCCCAATGCCCGACGTCTGGAATCGCGTTAGTTGCGTTTGCCAGTTGCTCGTTAAACGGTTCACTTACTCATGCCCCACGGGGCAGTTTGAAACCGGAAAAATTGCCGTTGTCAGCACTTCGGATCGACCACTCCTTCGAATTTACACATTTTTTACTTCGCCTCGCCTAGTTTTGACAGTGGCAATTCTCGTTGCCTTCCGGCTGTGCCGGGTCAGTTACGGAGAACGAAGATGGACGTGATCTATATCGCCGGCATCGTTGTCTTCTGCGGACTTTGCCTCGCGCTCGCCAACGGCTGCGAAAGACTGCGCCGCCGCGTATCGGGACGGCCATGAGCGCATGGATGATCTGGCTCGCCGCTGCTTCGACGCTTCTGTTGTTTGTCTACCTCGTGTACGCCCTGCTGCGTGCGGAGGATCTCGAATGAACGCCCATAACACCCTCTATCTGGCACTCTTCATCGTGGTGCTGATCGCGGTCGCGATACCGCTTGGCCGTTACATGACCGCCGTGCTTGACGGCTCATCGGTCGTTGTACGCAGGATCGGGCGACCGGTGGAACAACTACTTTACCGGCTTGCAGGAGTTGATCCCAACGCTGAAATGTCGTGGAAAGAGTACGCATTCGCGGTACTGATTTTCAATGCGCTTGGCACGCTCGCCGTGTACGGCTTTCTTCGGCTGCAACAATGGCTGCCGGCCAACCCGCAGGGTTTTGGTCCGATGACGCCGGACGCCGCTTTCAACACCGCAGTGAGTTTCGCGACCAATACGAACTGGCAAAACTATACGCCGGAATCCACGGTCAGCTACCTCACCCAGATGGCGGCACTCACCGTGCAGAACTTCCTTTCCGCGGCGACGGGTATTGCCGTGGCCATTGCGCTGATACGGGGTTTTGCCCGTCACACCGTGAAGACGATCGGCAATTTCTGGGTCGATCTGACACGGACCACACTGTTCATCCTGATACCGATTTCATTCGTGATAGCGCTGGTGTTCATCAGCCAGGGGGCGATCCAGAATTTCAGGTCGTACGTCGATGTGCCGACGGTTCAGGTCACGACCTACCAGGTGCCGAAGACCGACTCCCAAGGCAATGCTGTCAAGGACGCGAAGGGCAGTCCTGTCATGCAGGATGTGAAGGCCGACAAACAGACCATTGCCATGGGTCCGCTGGCGTCGCAGGAAGCCATCAAGATGCTGGGCACCAACGGTGGCGGATTCTTTAATGCAAATTCCGCTCATCCCTATGAGAACCCGACGCCGCTGGCCAATTTTGTTCAGATGGTGGCGATGCTGGGCATTGGCGCCGCCTTATGCATCGTGTTTGGCAGAACGGTCGGGGACAGCCGGCAGGGCTATGCGGTACTCGCCGCAATGACCATCGCGTTCGTGATCGCGTGCTGGGGCGAAATCAGCTTTGAACAGTCCGGTAATCCCCTGTTCGCGTCGTTGCACGTCGATCAAAGCTCTTCTGCGATGCAGCCGGGCGGCAACATGGAAGGCAAGGAAACGCGCTTCGGCATCGCCGATTCTGGCATCTTCACGGTTGCCACCACCTCCGCATCGTGCGGCGCGGTCAACAACGCGCACGACTCACTGACGCCCATGGGCGGCTTCGTGCCGCTCCTGATGATGCAACTGGGCGAAGTGGTTTTCGGCGGCGTGGGGTCGGGCCTCTACGGGATGCTCGTCTTTGCGCTGCTGGGGGTATTCATCGCCGGGCTGATGATCGGGAGAACGCCCGAATACATCGGCAAGAAGATCGAATCCTATGAGATGAAGATGGTGGCAATCGCGATACTCGTCATGCCGATGATCGTGCTGACCGGTACGTCGATCGGTGTGCTGTCTCCGCTCGGCACTGCCGGCATCGCCAACCCGGGGGCACACGGGTTCTCGGAGATCCTCTACGCGTTCACGTCGGCCACCAACAACAACGGCAGTGCGTTCGCGGGACTCTCTGTCAATACACCGTTCTATAACATGCTGCTGGCTATCGCGATGTGGCTGGGCCGATTCGTTCCGGTAGTCGCAGTCCTCGCGATTGCCGGGTCCCTTGCGGAAAAGAAACGCATTGCGACCACGGAAGGCACGCTGCCCACGCATGGACCGCTGTTCGTCGTGCTGCTGCTCGGCTCCGTGTTGCTGATCGGTGCGCTCACCTTCGTGCCCGCGCTTGCACTGGGCCCGGTCGTCGAACATCTGTCGATGATTTCAGGTCACTGAATTCGAGGAAAGCATGACCACTTCCATTGAACCGCCTGTCCATCGTCCCGACAACCTTGGCCAGGCACGTACCGCCGCGCGCTCGATGTTCGACCCGGCGCTCGTGAAACCTGCGATTGTCGATTCGTTCAAAAAGCTGACGCCACGCACGCAGTTGCGCAATCCCGTGATGTTCTGCGTGTATGTGGGCAGCATTCTGACGACCATCCTCTGGTTTGCCGCGCTCGCCGGGCAGGCCGAGGCGCCGGCCGGATTTATCCTCGCCATTACGTTGTGGCTGTGGTTCACGGTGCTGTTTGCAAACTTCGCCGAGGCACTTGCGGAAGGACGCTCGAAAGCGCAGGCGGCGTCGCTGCGAAGTGCGAAGCACAACGTGATGGCCAAGAAACTCAACGAGCCGCATCCGAAAGCGGCCGTGCGCGTCATGGCATCGACCGATCTGCGCAAGGACGATGTCGTGCTGGTCGAGACCGGAGACACGATTCCTGCTGACGGCGAAGTCATCGAGGGGGTCGCGTCAGTCGACGAGTCGGCCATCACGGGCGAATCGGCGCCCGTGATCCGGGAGTCTGGCGGCGACTTTTCATCGGTGACGGGCGGCACGCGCGTCCTGTCGGACTGGATCGTGGTGCGGGTCACCGTCAACCCCGGCGAAGCTTTTCTCGACCGCATGATCGCCATGGTCGAAGGAGCCAAGCGTCAGAAGACCCCGAACGAGATCGCGCTGACGATCCTGCTGGTGGCGCTGACGCTCGTGCTGCTGTTCGCCACCGCGACGCTGCTGCCGTTTTCGATGTTCTCGGTCGAAGCCGCGAAAGCGGGTCATGTGGTGACGATCACCGCACTTGTCGCCTTGCTCGTCTGTCTGATCCCGACCACGATTGGCGGTTTGCTGTCGGCGATTGGTGTCGCGGGGATGAGCCGGATGATGCAGGCGAACGTGATCGCGACGTCGGGGCGTGCGGTCGAGGCCGCCGGCGACGTCGACGTCCTGCTGCTCGACAAGACCGGCACGATCACGCTCGGCAACCGCCAGGCGTCTACCTTCATACCGGCACCCGGCGTGTCGGAGCACGATCTCGCCGATGCGTCGCAACTCGCCTCGCTCGCCGACGAGACGCCGGAAGGCCGTAGCATCTCCGTGCTGGCGAAGCAACGCTTCAATATCCGCGAGCGCGACATGGCGTCGCTGCACGCGACGTTCCTCGCATTTACTGCACAAACGCGGATGAGCGGAGTCGATCTGCCGAACCGGGAAATCCGCAAGGGCGCATCGGAAGCAGTGAAACAGTATGTCGAGGCGAACGGTGGCCGTTATCCGGCGGAAGTCAACACCGCGGTGACCGATGTCGCACGGCGCGGCAGTACACCGCTCGTTGTGGCCGACAAGCCAGGTGGCCACGACAGCCAGGATAGCGGTCCGGCACGCGTGCTTGGCGTGATCGAACTGAAGGATATCGTCAAGGGCGGTATCAAGGAGCGTTTTGCGGAACTGCGCAAGATGGGCATCAAGACCGTGATGATCACGGGCGACAACCGGCTGACGGCTGCGGCGATTGCAGCTGAAGCCGGCGTCGACGACTTCCTCGCCGAAGCGACGCCCGAGGCCAAGCTGAGGATGATCCGGGAGCACCAGGGCGAGGGACGGCTCGTTGCGATGACCGGTGACGGCACCAACGATGCCCCCGCGCTTGCGCAGGCCGATGTCGCAGTGGCGATGAACTCCGGCACCCAGGCAGCCAAGGAAGCCGGCAACATGGTCGACCTCGACTCCAATCCGACCAAGCTGATCGAAATCGTCGAGATCGGCAAACAGATGCTGATGACGCGCGGATCGCTGACGACGTTCTCGATCGCCAATGACGTCGCGAAGTACTTTGCGATCATTCCGGCCGCGTTCGCTTCGACCTACCCGCAACTGCGCGTACTGGATGTCATGCGTCTTACGTCCCCGTCGTCGGCGATCCTGTCGGCGGTAATTTTCAATGCGCTGATCATTGTGTTCCTGATCCCGCTTGCGCTCAAGGGCGTCAGATATCGTGCGCTGGGTGCCGCGGCGCTGCTGCGGCGCAATCTGCTGATCTATGGGCTGGGAGGCATTATCCTGCCCTTCCCGTTCATCAAGCTGATCGACATGGTGCTGGCCGCATTTGGGTGGGTCTGACGCGTCCGGAATACTGTGACTGTCTGACACCCCGCATCGTGATCTGGCTGAATGGAAAGAACGGTTGAGTACACGACCATGAAGAATTCATTGCGCCCCGTGCTGGTTCTCTTTGTGATCCTGACGGTGATCACGGGCATCGTCTATCCGCTGGTCGTAACGGCGATCGGCCACGCGCTGTTTCCGCATCAGGCCAGCGGCAGTCTCATCGAGAAGGACGGCAAGGCAGTCGGCTCCGAAATCATCGGCCAGCAGTTCGATGCGCCCTATTACTTCTGGGGACGGTTGTCGGCCACGACACCGAACCCGTACAACGCGCAAAACTCGGGCGGCTCGAACCTCGGCGTCACCAACCCGGCGCTCGCCGATGAAGTAAAGGGACGCCTCGCAGCGCTACACGACGCCGATCCCTCGAATACTGCGCCTGTGCCTGTCGATCTGGTCACGTCATCGGGCAGCGGCCTTGATCCGGATATATCACCGGCTGCTGCCGCGTATCAGGCGGCTCGCGTTGCAAAGGCGCGCGGGCTGTCTGAGCAGCAGATCAACGAACTGATCACACAGAACACGTCGGGGCGGCAACTTGGCGTATTGGGCGAGCGTCGCGTGAACGTGCTGAAACTCAACCTCGCGCTCGACCAGGTCAAGCCGATGCATTGAGTTTCCCCTGGCCGACAGCGCACGGCATATAGCAAACGTATGAACCTCGACGACATGATGACGGGATAACCCGCAGGGGGTGTGATGAACCGGCCTGATCCCGACGAACTGCTGGACCGCATCCAGCGCGATGAAGAAAAAAGCCAGCGCGGCCGGCTCAAGGTGTTCTTTGGCGCATCGGCCGGAGTCGGCAAGACGTTTGCGATGTTGCAGGCTGCCAGATACCGCAAGGAGGAAGGCGTCGATGTCGTCGTCGGAATCGTCGAAACACATGGACGCAAGGAAACGCTCGCACTGATCGAGGGGCTCGAGGTCATTGCGCCCGGGCGGATCGAATATCGCGGGCGGCTGCTTGCCGAGTTCGATCTCGACGCAGCACTCGCGCGCAAGCCGCAGCTGATTCTCGTCGACGAGCTGGCGCATTCGAATGTCCAGGGCAGCCGGCATCTGAAGCGCTGGCAGGATGTGCATGAACTGCTCGACGCCGGCATCGACGTATATACGACCGTCAATGTCCAGCATCTCGAGAGCCTGAACGATGTGGTCGGTCAGATCACCGGCATCCGCGTGTGGGAAACGGTACCCGACCGTGTGTTCGATCTCGCCGACGAAGTGACACTGGTCGACCTGCCGCCAGAGGAACTGCTCGATCGGATGCGTGATGGCAAGGTCTATATGCCGCAGCAGGCGGAGCATGCCGTCCGTAATTTCTTTCGCAAGGGCAATCTGATCGCGCTGCGCGAACTCGCGTTGCGTCGCACCGCCGACCGTGTGGATGCGCAGATGCGCGAGTATCGTGCCGATCAGTCGATCGAGCGAATCTGGCAGGCGCGCGAGCGCATTATCGTGTGCGTCGGTGCCGGTCCGGACAGCAGCAATCTCGTACGTGCGGCAGCTCGCCTGGCATCGAACCTGAAGGCTGACTGGCTGGCAGTCTATGTCGAGACGCCGAAGCTTCAGCGGCTTCCTGACGCAATACGTGGACGTACGCTCGACGCGCTCAAGCTTGCAGCTGATCTCGGCGCGGAAACCGTCACGTTGCAGGGTGAGCATGTCGAACAGACGCTGATCGCCTATGCGCGCATGCGCAATGTGTCGAAGCTCGTCGTGGGCGCCGCCGTGTTGCGCGGATGGCGCGGATGGCTGGGACGGTCCACGACCGAGCGTCTGATCCGCGCCGCCGGGGATATTGATATCTCGCTTATCAATTCAGGTTCAGCGCGTGAATCCGCCGCGCCTCGCGGCGCGGCGGGCAGCTTTGTTGCGCCGGCTGAAGATCGACGCGGTTTCCCGCTGGTTTCCTATGGGTACGCGGTGGCGATCTGCGCGGTGATTACTGCTCTCGCCACTGTGCTGGTGGACAGGATCGCGCTGGCAAATCTCGTCATGCTGTACCTGCTTGGCACGATCTTTACGGCAGTGCGCCTGGGCCGTGGACCGGGCGTGCTGCTTTCGTTTCTTGGCGTGGCCGCGTTTGACTTCTTTTTCGTGCCACCGCGGCTTTCGTTTTCCGTATCGGACACACAGTATCTGTTGACGTTCGCGGTGATGCTTCTGACATCGCTCACGATCAGCCATCTGACGTCCAGTCTGCGGCGACAGGCTCACGTCGCAACGATCCGCGAGCGCCGGACCGACGCGATGTTCGCGATGACGCGCGAGCTTGGCGCAGCCCTCACCACCGCCCTGATCCTGGAGATCGGCACGCGCCATGTCGCCGAGGTCTTTCAGGCGCGCGTCGCGATCCTCCTGCCCGATAGCGCCGAAAAGGTGCGACAGAAGGTCGAAAATCCGGACCCCGCTGTCACACTCGGCGAAGGGGAACTCGATTGTGATATCGCGCAGTGGGTTTATGACCAGCAGAAGCCGGCCGGCCACGGAACAGAGACGCTGCCAGCGGCCGCAGCGCTGTACCTGCCGCTGCGCGCGCCGATGCGTACACGCGGCGTCCTCGCGCTGCTATCCGCAGGGATGGGAGAATTTGCAACACCGGAACAGCGCCGCATGCTCGACACGTTTGCGGCCCAGATCGCGCTCGCGCTCGAGCGTGTTCATTATGTCGAGATCGCGCAGGACGCGCTGATCAGCATGGAGTCGGAACGTCTGCGCAATTCACTGCTGTCCGCGATCTCGCACGATTTGCGTACACCGTTGACCGCGATCGTGGGCTTCGCCTCTTTGCTGGCAGAACCGGGCCACGTTGAGAAAGCCGGGCAGCCGGCTGCCAATGAACTTGGCGAGGCAATCTATGACGAGGCGATGCGGATGACGGCCATTGTGACCAACCTGCTCGACATGGTCCGTCTGCAGGCAGGCAGCATGCGCTTGAACCGCCAATGGTCGTCGCTCGAAGAAATGATCGGCGCCGCGCTGGGAGCTTCACGCCGTCTGCTCTCCGGGCGCAAGGTACACACACATGTACCACCCGATCTGCCGCTGGTCCAGCTCGATGCCGTGCTGATGGAACGACTCCTCGCCAACCTCCTCGACAATGCCGCGAAATACACACCCGCCGGGTCACCCATCACCATCAATGCAGCCGCCGTCGAGGAGAATGGCCATCGTTATGTGAGAGTCAATGTGGAAGACAGCGGACCGGGGCTCCCCGCCGGCATGGAATCCCGCGTATTCGACAAGTTCACCCGCGGTGAAAAAGAATCGGCGTTGCCCGGCATAGGGCTGGGTCTTGCGATTTGCCGCGCCATCGTCGAGGCGCATGGAGGAAAAATTGGCGCGGCAAATCGCACCGATCCGAACGGAATCGTGCTCGGCGCCTGTTTCTGGTTCAAGTTGCCGGCTGACGAGACCCCGCCGGCAGAACCCGGGGACGCCGATGTGCTCAGCGAAGGCACGTCACAGGAACGTTCGAAAGACGAACCCGGCGATACCATGAATCGCACTCAGGCGTCATGAGCGATCCGATCGTTACTGTTCTCCTGATTGAGAGCGACAGGCATTTGCGCCGATATGTGCGAACCTCGCTGGAACGTGAGGCGATGCGCGTTGTGGATGCCGGCACAGGACAGCAGGGCATAGCCATGACGGCGAGCGCCAGACCAGATCTGGTCATCGTCGATCCCGGCCTGGAGGATCTCGACGGGCTCGACGTAATCCGTCAGGTGCGTGAATGGTCCGACGTGCCGATCATCGTCCTTTCGGATTGTGACGGGGACGAAAGAAAGGTCGCCGCGCTCGACGGCGGGGCAGACGATTATCTGACAAAACCCTTCAGCATAGTCGAGCTGGAAGCGCGTATTCGTGCCCTGCTGCGCAGATATAACCGGTGCGTAGTGGCGGAGTCAGCCAAGGTATCGTTCGGTTCAGTCACGGTCGACCTGGAAGCCCGGTTGGTACGGTGCGGCCATGAGGGCGTCCATTTGACGCCGGTCGAGTACCGGCTGCTCGTTGCGCTCGTGCGTCACGCCGGCTGCGTGATGACCCATCACCAGCTTCTGCAGGAGGTCTGGGGGCCTTCTCATGCGGAAAACGCGCATTATCTGCGGATCTACATGGCTCACCTTCGGCAAAAGCTCGAGCGTAACCCCGCGAAGCCCGAGCACCTGGTGACTGAGACCGGGATCGGGTATCGCCTGATCGTGTGAGCGGCGACGCTGCGCCCGGGTGCACTGCACGTTGCCATCGGACGAACATACGCTGGCCCGCGCCTTGAGTCGCCAACGACCGATTGTCGAAGGTTATCGTCGGAACAATCAGCATGATCTCAGTCCGGGCTGGCCATGGCTTCTATGTTGATGACATTTTTACGCATTGCCCCAATGCTTTTACAGTGTTTGGGTCATGCGCGTGCTTCAATCAAGGGTAGTTACGTTTGACAAGTGGATTGGAGGCCTGCTTTGCTGAAACTGCTTATTCCCGTGCTAGGTGCCCGAGAGGCGACCGAAGCGGCTCGTCATGGAGCGTTCCTGTTTGCTGAAAAATGCGTGTCCGAGGTCGAAATCATCGAAGTGCTCGATGACCTGGCACAAGGCCGCGTAGGCGCGTTTCATTCGCGCTCTGCGTTGCATAGATCTGAGAAGGAGCGAGCACGGGATGCATTGAGTCAAACATGCGCGGTCCTCGATGACGCCGGTGTGCCATATACCTGGAAGCGTGTTTTCGGTCCACCGGAGCGGACCATCGCGCAGTACGCGGTCAAAGATCATGCCGACATCGTAGTGCTCGATGCGAGCCATCTTGGTTTCTTTCACCGATGGGCCGTGCTCGCAAGGCTGTGGCGCTGGTCTTCGATACCAGTCACGATGCTGCACTGACTCGATACTGCGCTCCCGGGTCCCTATATGATTCGCAATCGCCGTAGAAGTGCCGTCATCGTCGTACCCTGGACGAAGACTGAGAAGGCCACCACGGCAAAGCACACCGTCACGATTTCTTCGCGACGAGGCACGTCGGGCGATAGTCCCATTGCGAGAGCCAACGCCAGAGCGCCACGAAGCCCTCCCCAGAACAGTATATGTTGATGTCGCATCTCTATTCGCAGTGACGAGCGTGAAAAAAGCCCACAACACAGGTACACAGCTACGGCGCGCGCCAGCATCACGACCATCACGGCGATGCCAATCGACACCCAGACCGTGTCGTAGTTCCGACGAGCCTGCTGAATTCCAATAAAGAGAAAAATGAACGAATTGGCGGCAAACACCGCGTACTCAAGTACGGTCTCAACGGCCTCCCGTCCTCTCTCCGTCATCGGATCGACCGCGTTGCGGCTGCCCATCACCAGCCCCGCGATCAGCGTCGCCAGCACGCCAGACAGGTGCAGGTTTTCTGCCAGCAGAAACGAGCCATAAGCCGCGATCATTGCAAACGTAATCTCGACGAGATGGTCGTCGGCGCGGTGAAGCAGCGACAGCACGACGTTGCCGATCAGCCAACCGCAAAAGACCGAACCAAGAATGACCACGCCCGAAATCTTGAGCACGGTGATCAGGTCAACTTGCGCGCCGGCGACAAACGCCAGCGTGATCCGGAAGGCCGCCGCTGCGGTGCCGTCATTGAAGAGGCTCTCCGCTTCCATCAGATGCCTGAAGCGGCCCGCTACACCGGTGTCCTTGAACATTGCAAGGACGGATACCGGATCTGTGGCGGCAATCAACGTACCGAAAATCAACCCGCTGATCCATTCCCAATGCAACAGGTAGTGCATACCCGTGGCGGTCACGCCAGCCGACAGGAGGACCCCGAGGATGGCCAATGTCTGGACCACGGCGAAATCTCTGCGTACTTCGCCCCACCGCATGTGAAACGCCGCCTCAAAAATGAGCGGTGGCAACAGTACGTTGTAGATGAAATCCTTGTTGAGGGGAATCTCGGGAAATCGGGAAGATGCCAGAAAGGAGAAGCTGATTCCAGCGATAACCAGTCCAACGCTATACGGCATATGCAAGCGTCGCACGAGCATTGCGACCAACGCCGAAACGAGCAACAGCAGTTCGAAGAGCCCGACGTTGAAGTCCATTCGAACGGTTCCGATAAAGAAAGAGAGCTGTGTCGCGGCTTCGTCGAAGTGAGGTGACTATTTCAGCTCGGCCATGCTTTGCCGATGCGTCTTTCAGTCCCGTCGTTGCAGTCTCTTCTTCGAGTGCGATTGCCACCCGGTGCGAGAGCACGCGGCGGCTTATATATTCCGAGCACAGTGTAGTCGCCACGAGAAACGTTTCGGTCTAACAGTGCGTCGAAACCATCAGTCATCGCCTGCGGACGTCATATCCGGATACCCGAGCGCCGGGCCGCAGGGAAAACAGCCGACTTCTTACGGATACTCATATTAGTCCAGATATCTTCCACGAGGTAATAATAGTCGACATCCCATGGAGTGGCGTTGCAACACCTTGTTTTTTCACAGATGGGCAGTGCTTGCAAAGCTATGGCACCTGTCTTCAATGCCCGTCACGATGCTCCACTGACTTTCACACAACGACGTTGCAGAGACCCGATTCACGCGGCTGCGCCGCAAACGGGCTCCGCCAACGTACCTGCCGTAACCTTCAGCGGATTCAAATGGGCTCGCCGGTCGCGTCCAGCCCGGCGAGACGATATCCGACCTGCAATTCGGTGATCAGGAATTTCGGTCGCGCCGGATCATCCTCGAGTTTCTGCCGCATGCCAACCATATACGTGCGCAGGTATTGCGGGCGATCCACATAGGAGGGGCCCCACACTTCCAGTAGCAACTGCCGATACGTGAGCACCTTGCCATAGCCGCGAATGAGCGCGGCGAGCAGCCGGAACTCGGTGGGCGTGAGATGCACCGGCGCACCCGCGCGCGTCACTTCGTAGGTCGCGAGATTCACACGAATGTCGCCAAACTGCACGGTCGAGTCTCCCGTACCGGCGCCGCCCACGAAGCTCGCGCGCCGCAACTGCGCTTTCACGCGCGCGATCAGTTCGGGCACGCCGAAGGGCTTGGTCAGGTAATCGTCAGCACCCAGATTGAGCGCTTCGACCTTCTCGCTCTCGCGATCGCGCGCGGACAGCACCACCACCGGCATACGCGACCAACCGCGCAGATCGCGTATGAGCGTCTTGCCATCCTCGTCGGGCAATCCGAGGTCCACGATCACGAGGTCGGGCTGGCGCGTGCTGCACTCCACGCGGCCTTGCGCGGCAGTGCTTGCTTCGAACACGGTCATGCCTTCGCGTTCGAGTGACATACGCACGAAGCGCCGGATGTCTGCCTCGTCTTCCACGATCAGTACACGTGGCTTGTTCATGCAGCGGGTTCCTCGAAAAGTTTGGGCGGGGCGCTCACGGGCAGGGTGATCGTAAAGCGCGCGCCTTGGGGTTCCCGATTCTCGCACTCGATCACGCCGCCGTGGGCCTCGGTGACCAGCGGATGTAATGACTGATCGATCGGACGTGGAACATGAAGCGACATGGTTGCCTCCCTTGCAGACGATCCATTCAGAAAACCTGCCCTGTACCGATAGCCAGCTTGCGCGGTCGAACCGGATCGGCGCGAGCCGTGTCGCCAATCGTTTGATCCGCGGTTGTCGCAGCAGCTGAAACCGTCGCAAAATCGCTTACCACCGTCCTCAATGGACCTGCCGGCGTTCTGGCCGTAGGGGCGCTGCCGAGAAGACGCAACGCCTGCGCGAGATCGGAAGCAGCCCTTCGAGATTTCTTCGCTTCAGCGACCTTGGTTTGCAGATAGGCTTCAATCGGATCGCCGGCAGCTATATTCCTCGTGTGTTTGTTCTCCTTTACCTTCATGATTTCCCTACGCAAGTTCAGGTTATGCGGCATGACCCGCCAGGCACCCTGTGCTTCAAGCACACCGAGTTCAGTGCCGTCAGCGAGAAAAGCGCGTACACAACGCAGATCGTCTGCGTTCATATAGACACGCAGCAACTCGCCAATGAGTTGTGCGCTGCAGGCGAGCACCGTGTTGGTATAGCGAACGCCAAACAGGTTGATGTGGGGTCGAACACCCAGCGCAAGATAGCCGCGCACACGGCAGCGACGGGCGGATTGCATCAGGCACAGCGTTCGTCGGCGGGCCTCTGGCAACCAGGTGAGCATGTGTCCCCTGCCGCGGACGAAGAATTCCATCGCTTCGAGCGGAGTGAGGCCGTTCAGGCCACTGTGCGGAGTGCCGTGATAACTCCCAATCGCGTACTCGATCAACTCGTCCAGTTCATCGATCGACACGTAAAGACGAAGATTACCTTTCGGATCGGCAAGCGCCCTGCGTAAATCTCGCGGATTCGAGCCTGTATAGCCGGGCAGTCGTGAAGATAGCCTGCTCGCGATCGTGCCGAAAAAGCGCTCGATGTACGGGCGATCGTCCGGACTGTGTTTCGGTCCTGCGTTGACGGCGCAGCCGACGAACTCGCATAGAGCGGCCAGCGTTTCAGTCGCCAGGTTGGCCTTCGCATTGTCCAGCCTGATCCATTCCCAGCTCACGTACGCGAGCTCCGGCAAACGCTGCGAAGCAAAGCCATCCTGTGGTGCACGGATGAGGCCGGGTATCTTGAAGTTGTGCAACGGATGGGGTTCAAGTGCATTCTCAATGGTCTTGATCACATCGTAACGGCAATATTCGCGAGCCATAACAAGGTGATAGCCGAGTACGACTCGCGTGCAGACGTCGATTATTACGAGTAGCCATACACGCTCCACCTCGAATTCGTGCTCAAAGCCCAGCGGATCCCGAACGATAACCTTCAGCCGGATGTCCAGCCGGTGTCCATCGAATTCAACAACCTGGTACGGCCGCGTAGCAGCGGGCGTGATCTCCCCGTCACTACGTGGCAGCCCTTTGAGGTGCGAGGCACCGGCAGCGCCGGCTGCCGTGCCGAAGCCGCGCAAAAGTTCCGCCTTGACTCGCGCTGACAGCGACCGAATGGCACGGTTCGCTGTGTTAAATGGATAGTCGGCGACCGTGAGGCCTAGCTGCCGGCATTCCTGCAGGAATCGCTCGTGCAACGATTGCAGACCACGCACACGGGTACGAAGACCGTCGACGGACGTTATCTGGTCCAGTTTTACGCGACGCTGCCTGATCTGCAGGATGAGCCATGCGCTGAGCTTCGGATAGCGCTCGAACAACAGCGAGACCGCGCCCACTCCCCCACCGCCTTGCTCGCCCTGCAAGTTTATGGGCCGCACACGCGTGTACTCCGTCACACGTGCATGGGCGACAAGCGCACGATAGCCGCAAATGCGACGCGCGGAGACGAGAGCAGGCAGCATGCGCTGCCAGTTGCCAATCCATACGCGCGCGGCTGCCCGTTCAGCAACGTCGATCCGACGCACAGGAAGAGCATCAGGGTCAAAATCAGGATGGGCCTGCGGAAAGCCACTGATGGCTTCGCCTGAGTGCCCTTCTTTTCGCGAGGTAATGTCATGGCGGCATTCGTAGCGACGTGCCGCTCCACCTGCACGGCCTTTTCTTCCCTGGCAGCACGCTGCATCGCGTATCGCAACGTTCCGGCGCTGATTTCAACACCGTCCTGGGCGATCTGCGGGACGATTTCTTCCTGTGTGTAGCCCTTTCTCTGTGCATCGATGATTTGAGGCTACATGGACCTCATTGCATCCCGGACGTTCACGCGGTGCTCATGCGCGGCCTTTTCCGGCAGTGCATCAAGACGGCGCGCTGCGGCGTCCCATTGCGCCTGGGTGATGCTTCTCGCCGCCGGCATGATTGGCTCCTGCACACGCCTTTCATGCCATCTTGCAAAGGGGACTGGCACGCGTCAATACCTGGAAACAGGCTCGAACCGGCGTGATGGAATGTGCTGGATTGAGTAGGACTTCTGTGGAATAACAAATCTTTCCGTCGCGTGCGCGCAACTTACCTGGATTTGCACGTCGACCAATACGAGTGCATCGGTCTTCAGTCGAATGATCACAGGCTCTGCGTTGACAACGGGCGGCACATGAAATCCGTCCGCGCCAATTTGCGTCGAATGATCGCTGGAGTTGATGTGACGTGTCAGTCCGATGCCATTCCTGCGGTACCGCGCGCCGAAA
This sequence comes from Paraburkholderia sp. BR14374, assembly GCF_040948685.1. Lineage (NCBI taxonomy): Bacteria > Pseudomonadati > Pseudomonadota > Betaproteobacteria > Burkholderiales > Burkholderiaceae > Paraburkholderia > Paraburkholderia sp. BR14374. The sequence continues at coordinate 25,031 of NZ_JBFPKF010000035.1, forward strand.
TGTCTTTGTTCAATTTGCGCGAACGTCTGCATCCTCGCGCGCAGATGTTCATCTTTTTGCGCGACCATCGGCGACCACACTCAAAGGATTTGCAGATGACAAAAGAAAGAGAATAACAACGAGGGATGGCGGGATAGGCTGTCGCCGTTTTTAGGCGCCACAGGGAGCCAACGCTTGATTACAGAAGTTAGTCCGCGCGCCCATTTCGTCATCATGTTCGCCCCAGTCACCATCGTCGCTCATCGCATAGGGTTTACGCTCATAGCGGTTGCGAGCCGCTGTATATGGGTATCGGCCCAGTCTTGGCAACGCAGCGAGTGCTGTCTCGTACCGGTCTGTCGATCAACGATCTAGATGTCATCGAAGCTAACGAGGCGTTTGCCGCGCAAGCTCTGGCAGTGACTCGTGAACTGGGCTTCGACCCCGCGCGCGTTAACCCGAACGGTTCGGGTATCTCGCTAGGCCATCCGGTAGGCGCTACCGGCGCGATCATTACGATCAAGGCTATCGCGGAGCTTCAGCGCACTAGTGGTCGTTACGCACTTGTCACTATGTGTATCGGCGGTGGACAGGGCATTGCAGCGATCTTTGAACGCGTTTAACCCAAAATGAAAGGTACGCTGAACATGAGCAACAAGATAATTGGTGTGGTCGGCGCGGGTACTATGGGCAATGGCATTGTCCAGGTCGCAGCCGCAGCAGGCTTCGAGGTCGCTATGCTCGATGTCTCGGACGCCGCATTGCACCGCGGCCTGTCTACGATTGACAAGAGCCTCGACCGTCTGGTGCAGAAGGAAAAGATTAGTGCCGAACAGAAGTCCGCCACTCTCGGCCGTATCAAGACTACGGTGACGTATTCCGACCTCTCGAGTGCTTCGATCGTCATTGAAGCTGCTACCGAGAACGCAGACATCAAGGCGAAGATCCTCAAGTCGATTGACGAGTCAGTGGCCTCGACGGCGGTGATCGCAACGAATACGAGTTCGATCTCAATTACCAGGCTCGCGTCTAAGGTCTCGAATCCGAACCGTTTCATCGGTACACACTTCTTCAACCCAGTGCCGGTCATGACACTTGTCGAACTGATCGCAGGCCTCCAGACGGATGGCTCGACCCTCGATCTGGCGAAGGACTTCGTCGAGACTATCGGCAAGACGGCGATTGTCGCGAAAAACAGCCCGGGCTTCGCCGTCAACCGTATCTTGGTCCCGATGATCAACGAAGCGATCTTCGCGCTCCAAGAAGGACTGGCTTCCGCGGAAGATATCGACAAGGGCATGAAGCTCGGAGCGAATCACCCTATCGGTCCGCTCGCACTCGCAGACCTGATCGGCCTCGACACGTTACTGATGGTGCAAGAAGTTCTGTATGCGAGCTTCAACGATTCTAAATATCGACCGGCACCGTTGCTCCAGGAAATGGTCGATGCGGGATATCTGGGTCGCAAATCAGGCCAGGGTTTCTATCAGTATTAAGGGACCGACTGATCAAAGTCTGACTAAGAATCACAAACGCCTACATCATAATGTAGGCGTTGACGTCACGAACGAAGCTGAATGGAAACTCGCAGTTCAACAGGCTGTTGACTCCTTCGGCAAGCTCGATATCCTGGTCAACAACGCAGGCATCGTTCCAAAGGTCGCTCCTATCGAAGAGCGTACAGTAGAGGAGTGGGATCAGGTGATGGCTGTGAATGCGCGCGGCGTGTTCCTCGGTACGAAGATCGCTATACCTGAAATGCGCAAGGCCGGCTCCGGGTCTATCGTGAACGTATCTTCGATTGCGGCACTCGGACACCAGAATGCACTTTCCCAGGAGATCACAGTTCGCCTTCGAGAATGTAACGTCTCCATATTGCCCAAACAAATTGTTGGGCACTTCTAAGGGACGAAATTGCTTCATTCAGCTCGTATGATCGAAGAGGTGGTGAGGCATCGCCTAAAATCTGAGATTCTTTAATTCTGATTTAAGTCGTCATAGACGATGGCAAATGTATGTGTCTTGACTCACGAACGTTGTCTACTTTCTCACAATTCGCCCAGGAATCGCCTAGAATTAAATCCCATCCTCTCCACTCGGAGGATTTGTTATGAAAAGAATCACCTCAGTCGCATTTGGGATTCTGCTCAGCGCAAACGGCATTGCGTCCGCATTTGCACAAGCCTCCACATCACCGTACGATCCGTCGACATCCAAAACCCGCGCCGAAGTTATTGCAGACGCGAAGCGTTGGTTCGCCGCCGGTTTCGATCCTTTGGACACCTTCCACTATCCCAGTACCGCAATGAAAGCGTCTCGCGTCCTCTCGGAGCAACCCCAGCAACCGGCAGGTTCCACTCAATAGTGCCAACCATTGTTCTTTCGCTTGAAATCATCTGCAGAGATGTATCGCACGAAACCAGCCTCGATTCTTGGGCTGGCTGTGCTGACAACGTCCGTCCTAGTGTGGGTACCGCTCCATCAACGGGAAGGCCTCGCGCCGTAGTTCGCATTCGCCGCACTTGCATTCGCGTTTTGACGCAGTTGCCATCTCCGTTGATGTCGGGTTGATTTCGAAGGGCTCACCAAGATGCCGCCTGAAGGCGGCTTCGCTGTCTGCCGAAGCGGTTTCGCCATACGCCCTAGGGCTCGGCATTTCCCTGAGCGGACTCCAGTAGCCGCGTGTCTGGATGGCGGCCAGCGCCTCGTCGAGGATCTTCTCCTTGCTAAAAGTGAATGGGACCTGAGATTGCACCGAGCGAAATTTCCGGATCGTCCACGAAAGCCGCAGTGCCCCGCTGCGATCCTCATCTTGTTGTAGGCATCACAATATTGACCCAACGATCGTGCCGGACTCCGCCTTTTCGCCTGTCCGGCGTTGCGTCAATAACGTCGCAGATTGAACGAGACTTCAGCGTTACTGCTATGCGCTCCCCGCCGACATTTTCATTCCGCGCGCCGAAGGCCGCCTGCGCGCTCGACGCCACCAACGAGTACGAAGCGGTGCAGACCTGGCTCGCCCTGCAGGAGTCCCCCGCCACGCAGCGCACCTACCGCAAGGAAGCCGAGCGCCTGATCCGGTGGGCAATCGTCGAGCGCGGCCGTGCGCTGTCTTCGCTCACGACGGAAGACGCGATCGCGTATCGCGCGTTCCTGCGCCACGCATCGCCGCGCGCCCGCTGGGTCGGACCGGTGCGGCCGCGCACGTCGCCGGACTGGCGACCCTTCAATGGCAGCCTGTCGGCCCGTTCGGTCGCGCATGCACTGTCGATTCTGGGCGCCCTCTTCCGCTGGCTGATCGAGCAGCGCTACGTGCTCACCAATCCGTTCGCCGGCGTGAAGGTACGGAGGCCAGCGGCGTGAACGTGCTGGATACGTCGCACGCGTTCAGCGAGGGCGAATGGGCACCGGTGCGCACGATCGCCGATGGGCTCGAGTGGTCCCATGGCTGGTCCGCCCCGGCCGCACAACGGCTGCGCTTCCTGCTCGACTTCGGTTACGCGACGGGCCTGCGTGCAAGCGAACTCGTCGGCGCAACATTGGGACACATTGAGACGGATGCGCGCGGCGATCACTGGCTACGCGTCACCGGCAAAGGCAAGAAGCTGGCACGCGTCGCGCTGCCGCCGCTCGCGTCGGAGGCACTCGCGCGGTACCTGGTCGAACGCAAGCTGCCGATCGCACCGGTGCGCTGGCGGCCAGAAACGCCGGTCGTCGGCAGCCTTGAGGCGGAGAGCGAGGCGGCGATCAGCAGCGTGCGGCTCTGGGGTGTGCTCAGGCGCTTCTTCCTGCTCGCCGCGCAGGCTATCGAAGCCGATCATCCGCCGCTGGCCGAGAAGCTGCGTCGCGCGAGTCCGCACTGGATGCGCCATACCCACGCGACGCATGCGCTCCGACGCGGTGCGGAACTGACGACCGTGCAGGACAATCTGCGGCACGCTTCCGTGTCGACGACGTCGATCTACCTGCATAGCGATGAGGTGAAGCGCGCACGACAGATCGGGGATGCTTTTTCTAGTGACAGACGCCGGTAGTCAGGGCGCAACCGACATTGAGAACCACTGGCTTCCACGCAGTCCGAAGCGGCGCGCTATGACCAGCAACCCGCCATCTTCACCCGTACCCGAAACGCATCACCTGTGCAAAAATCATCGTGACCTGATCAGAAGCGCCGTCCTTGCCGCCTATGGAAACCGTCGAACTTGAACCGCAGGTGCTCGCCAGTCGCCTTGGCGTGACATTTTCTCTGGTCTTCCAGAACCGCCCGGTCGAATGCATGATCACGATCGCGGCGCTGGAAGCGTATTTCTGGCTCGAGCCACGCGCAGGCGACGAGTGCATTCTCAAAACCTTTCGCGATGGCTACGGCCGCATCCGGGCGATAGCCGAACGGAAGCTGCTTGCCCATCCCGCAGCACGACTTGAGCTGACGCCGGCAGATTTCTCGCGCCCCTGAGACACCGGTTGTCGCCTGCGGGGTATCCTTCAGCTCACATTCCAGAATCAACTCCGACACCGCGCGCGCAGCCAGACCGCAGTCGGTTGGGCGACATGTTCGCGGCTCGCAAATGAAGGCGCTCCGATGGAAGTGAGCCGCCCCGGGTTTTCCGGAGACCGTTTTGCTTGCGTCATGCCACAGTGACAGACTCAGCGAGATTTGCATAGTAAGCGGCTTCTGCCTCGGCAGGTGGAATGTTGCCGATGGGGCCGAAGAG
>NZ_JBFPKF010000036.1:0-29194 GCF_040948685.1 Paraburkholderia sp. BR14374
TTGCACGGCCGCCGCCCGGAACTCCGGCGTGTACGCCTGTTTTGGTACCTTGAACATCTCTTCTTTCCTTCCTTTGGGTCGAGTTTACACACGACCTGCTGGAAGGCGAAATTTCAGGGGATGCTCAACAGCGAATGAAGCGAAGCGCAACGCAACTGCACGAGGGCGACCGGGTGTGGGGAGGAAGCGTGGAGCGTAAATCGTGAGCCGATGAACAAGAGCATAGAAGGCGCTGCTGAGCAGGGCGAGCGGGCAAACGGCCGCGAAGCTCTCGTGACCAAGGCGACGTGGCGTAAATGCGGCGGTTGTGCGATGAAGGAGTGCGTTCTTACCCAATGGGATGGACGCCCCCACCCGTCACGGCATCGATGTGCCAAAGTGGAAGCGTCCAGCAACCACTTGAACCGAGGGGAGCGTCATCATGCAGCTTACGACCATTGGCATCGATCTGGCAAAGAACGTATTCGTGCGACCTGCAAGTCGCGTGAGTTTCTGTTTCACAGGAGCAGGTATGACCTGACGAAACCGGTTGTTCCATCGACCGTTCCCTACCCGGACATGCGGAGCCGGTAACAGCTCGGTATGAAGCTTCGGGGACAACGTAGCCGCCGGTTATCCGGTACGCCGAGCCGCGAGGCAGAGCGGAATCTGCCAGCACAAAGGCGGAGAGGAGCAAGGGATGAGTGGGTACGACCAACATATGTGAACTTCAGTTTAACGTCGTGATCTTTGACAAGCCAAATGTGCTGAGAGGCTTGAACCAAAACGGTACGCGGTGAGGAATGGTCTCCGAATACTGGACCATCATGGACAGAACCACCGCCGGCGAAGCAGAAGGGTCCGCCCCGCTCGGAAATTCATGCGAAACAGGGTAAGCCCATAGTACCGCCGGCAACGGCAGGCGAACCGCAAGGAACGCTGTTGGTACTGTGGGTAAAGGAATGCGGAGAAAGCGAATGCCCGGCTGTAATGGACGGGATACGGGCTGAGACATCGTCCGACGCGAAAGCGGGCAGACTTCCGCGCGGTCATTCATGGCGAGAGAACTTTGACCAATCGTTATACGAGGGAAGGCAGATGACGGCGACCGGCGCGAAAGCGACCGGCGCCGGTGCGCCTTCGCGCTCTGCCCAAATGTGGGATCAGGTGAACTGGTCACACATTGAGGCAGATGTGAAACGACTTCAGGTGCGTATCGCCAAAGCAACCCGGGAAGGCCGATGGGGCAAGGTGAAAGCACTGCAACGTCTGCTGACCCGCTCGCATAGCGGCAAAATGCTGGCCGTGAAGCGGGTGACGGAGAATCGCGGTAAGAGAACGCCGGGGGTGGACGGCAAGATATGGTCATCTCCGGCGGCCAGATGGAACGGAATGATGTCACTTCGGCATCACGGCTATCGTGTGATGCCGCTGAGACGCGTTTACATTCCCAAGAGTAACGGCAAGAGGCGTCCGCTGGGAATCCCCTGTATGCGGTGCAGGGCGATGCAGGCGTTATGGAAGCTCGCTCTGGAACCGGTGGCAGAAACTCTGGCGGACCCGAATTCCTATGGATTCCGGCCCGAACGCTCGACGGCCGATGCCATTGAACAATGCTTCATCACTCTGGCGAAGCGAGCTTCGCCAGAGTGGATTCTGGAAGGTGACATCCGGGGTTGTTTCGACAACTTCAGTCACGCCTGGATCCTGGAGCACGTACCGATGGACAAGGCGATCTTGCGGCGGTGGCTTCAGGCCGGATTTATCGATGAGGGAACCTTGTTCGAGACGTCGGCGGGTACCCCGCAAGGGGGAATCATCTCGCCGGTGATCGCGAATATGGCGTTGGATGGGCTTGAGGCAGCAGTCTATGCAAGCGTGGGAAGGTCCAAACTTGCTCGCAGCAACGCCCAACTCAACGTCGTCCGCTATGCCGATGACTTTATTGTCACCGGCGTGTCGAAAGAAGTGCTCGAATGCAAGGTGCTTCCGGCGGTCAGGCAGTTTATGGCTGCTCGAGGTCTGGAACTCTCGGAAGAGAAGACCCGGATCACGAACATTGCGGAGGGTTTCGATTTCCTTGGTCAGAACGTACGCAAGTACGACGGCAAGCTGCTGATCAAGCCGGCAAAGAAGAGCGTCAAATCGCTCCTCGACAAGGTCAGGGAAATCATCAAAGGCAACGCGAGCGTCACGCAGGAGGCGTTGATCCAGAAACTCAACCCGGTTATCCGGGGATGGGCGATGTATCACCGTCACGTCGTGGCGAAAGCGAGCTTCTCATCGATAGACTCGCACATCTGGCAACGGCTCTGGAAATGGGCCAGGCGTCGGCATCCCACGAAAGGAGCACGGTGGGTGAGGAACCGGTACTTCCGGGTCGATGGGCACCGGTCCTGGGACTTTGCTACGAAGGGTCCCGCTGATGGCAGCACCAGCGGGTTTCGGCTCTTCCGCGCAATGACGATCCCGATTGCGAGACACGTCAACGTCCGGGGACTGGCTAATCCGTTTGATCCGGTGTGGACCACGTACTTCGTTCGCCGTCGAACTGCGAAGCGTTCCGTCAAGTTGTTCGGTGTCACAACGTGGTGCTGAAGATTGGCTTGAGCCGGATGCGGGGTGACTCGCCCGTCCGGTTCTCAGGGGGCGGTGGCGCAGCAATGCGCTGCTGCTACCCGACCAGGTTCACGGCGTAGATGTTCACGGCAAGGCGGTATTGAGGAAGCAGTTCAAGCGCGGCCAAATGGCGACCTTCTTCGCAAATGTGCCCGCGTGTCTGATCGGCATGGAGGCGTGTGCCAGCGCCCACTATTGGGCTCGCAAGCTTCAGGCGCTCGGCCACACCGTTAAGCTGATGGCTCCCCAGTTCGTGAAGCCGTACGTGAAGACGAACAAGCACGATGCGTCTGACGCGGAAGCCATTTGCGAAGCGGTCAGCCGGCCGAACATGCGATTCGTACCGGTCAAGCATGTCGATCAACAAGCGGTGCTCGCTCAGCATCGAGTGCGGCAAGGGTTCGTCAAGGCGCGGACCGCGCAAGCCAATCAGATTCGGGGGCTGTTGGGCGAGTTTGGCTTAATCGTGCCGCAAGGCATCGCGCGCCTCTACAGAATTGTGCCGGCGTTGCTTGAGCAGGAGAAGGACCAATTGCCGGGCACGTTTCGCGAATTGATCCATCGCTTGCTCGACCATTTGAGGGAGCTGGATCGGCAGGTTGGCGAGTTGGAGGTCCAGATTCAAGCGTGGCACCGCGCCAATGCGCTGTCGCGGAAGCTGGAGCGGATTCCGGGCATCGGGCCGATTACGGCGAGCGCGCTGGTGGCATCGATCGGCGATGCCAGGAACTTTACGAGCGGTAGACAGTTGGCGGCATGGCTCGGGCTTGTACCCAAACAACATTCGAGCGACGGCAAGACAAACCTGCAAGGCATCAGCAAGCGGGGGGATACGTATTTACGCACGCTGCTCATACACGGAGCACGAGCGGTGATCCGGCACGCAGAGCACAAGCTGAACGACGAGAGTTGGCTGCATAAGATCATCGCCCGGCGCAACAAGAATGTCGCGGTCGTGGCATTGGCCAACAAGAGGTAACAGCCGCCGGCCGTGCTCCGACCACACCGTTGTGTTCTTCGCTCAGGCTCCGTGCGAGCAGGCGCTTGCGCGTTGCCAGTCGCTCGCGCATATCGCCACGCGACACAAGGCGCTCGAACTGGCGCTTCAGCTCGTCCGCATTGACCTGGGTGAACACGCGCCTGCCGGTGCACTGGCGCATGAGTTCGCGAATCAGGCCCTGACGCACGAGCCGCGCTCTGGCGTTGTCGAGCTGACGTCGGTTAAGGCCCAGCGTGCGTTGCCATTCGCCAGCCGTCAGCGTAAACCACGTGCATTGCCGGTCGGCCTCACGACGCTGCAACTGCACCATGCGTGATAGCAGCAACGCGGCGTTCACGTTGCCGACCAGGTCGGCGAATATGCGCCGGTACGCGATGGTCGGCCCGAGCAGCGCCTCACTCGCGAATTCGTCGGTGCGCAACGCTTCGATCGACCAGGGAAGTTCACTCACCATCCGGCAATTGGCCCGTACCGCGTGCGAGATGGCTTCCACTTCCAGCCGGTAATGCATGCGTGCCGGCTGGCCACCGCGCCATTCGGTCAGCAGATTCATGTTTCGCAGGCGCCGCCGCGCGTTCTCCTGCTCTTCGCGCGACAGGCCCGTCTCGAGCAGCCAGTGCTCCCGGGTCTTGTGAATCCACCCGCCGTTTGCTTCCACATCGCGCCCGCGCCGTGTCCAGTACACCAGTTGGGAGAGGAGCAGCGCGTCCTTCGGATGGCCAGTGATCCGGGCAAGACGTGTTCCGAAGGCGATGGGCCGGTGGGGCCTTAGCACGGTCCACAGCGCTTCGAACCCGGTGATATAGGGATGGCATCCGGGCATCATGATTCGACCTCCATCAGTTGCTCCGTATGGTCCGTACGGTCCGGGTGGGCTGCACGTACGGGCGGCCACACAATATGGGCGGTGCGTTCCTCCGCTTTCTGCTGAAGCAACGCGAGCACGGCCGGCCACAGGATGCGCCATTCCTCCAGCGGCGGCGTCCTTCTCCTGCGGTAAGCGATCAGGCCTTTCGACCGGAGCAGTCGCCGGGCGGCCCGCTGCTGGGCTTCCGTGAGCGCCAGTTTTCGTTCGAACTCGTCGGACGCGACCTGCAGCCAGACATGCTGGCGCCCTGTCTCGCTCTCCAGCGTCGAGAGCTCGGTGAGCATGGCAGCGGCAGCGAGGTCGCCGCATATCTCGACGAAACACCGGTCGATCGTGATCGGCACGTCGAGCATCGAGAGGAGCATGTCGGCCTCGGCAGGCGGCAGTCCGGGCGAATCGTCCCAGGTCTTGCCGGGCAGCAGGTTGCCCTGGGGATCAAGGCGCATTTCGTACATGGAGAGACTCCTTAGCAGGCTGTTGAATTTCGATCCCGCGTAAACGGGATTTTGGGGCCGAACGTTATGGATATCATGTTCATGATCTTTGGCAGTGAATTCGATGCGCGGAATAGATGAGATGCAGGAAGCTCTTTTCACGACGGTCAACCTTGAGGACTTCGTTCCGGCCGATCATCCGTTGCGCCCCATACGGTTGCTGATCAATCAGGCGTTGAAGCGGCTCAACGGATTGTTCGGCATCATCTATGCGGACAGCGGCCGGGCCTCGATTGCACCGGAGAAGCTGGTGCGTGCGCTTCTGTTGCAGGTGTTCTACTCGGTGCGCAGCGAACGCATGCTGATGGAGCAGATGCAGTACAACCTGCTGTTCCGTTGGTTCGTTGGACTGGCCATCGAGGACACGGTATGGAACCACTCCGTCTTCTCGAAGAACCGTGACCGGCTGCTCGAGCATGAGGTCGTGGAGTCGTTCTTTACCGAAGTCATGACTCTGGCCGACCGGCAGGGCCTGCTGTCCCGCGAGCATTTCTCGGTGGACGGCACGCTCATCCAGGCTTGGGCGAGTCACAAGAGTTTTCGCCGCAAGGACGGATCGGACGATCCGCCGGCCGGCGGCGGGCGCAACGCCGAAGCCGACTGGAAGGGTGAGCGACGCAGCAATGACACGCATGCGTCGAGCACTGATGCGGATGCGCGCCTGTTCAAGAAGAGTAAGCAGAGTCCGGCCATCCTCTGTTACCAGGGGCATATCTTGATGGAGAACCGCTCCAGGCTGGTGGTCGGCGCCGTGGTAAGCCATGCGGATGGCTTTGGCGAGCGGGCCAGCGCGCTGCGACTGCTCGACCGCGTGCCAGGCACTCACCCGAAGACAGTTGGTGCCGACAAGGCGTACGACACGCATGATTTCGTAAACGATTGCCGCGCGCGCAACATAACCCCGCATGTTGCACGCAACGACGCCCGCCAGGGCGGCAGCGCGATCGATGAGCGTACGTCGCGGCACGCGGGATACTGGATGAGTCAGGTCATTCGCAAGCGTATCGAGGAGCATTTCGGCTGGGGCAAGACGATCGGTCGGATCCGGCAGACGGTGTATCGCGGCATCAAGCGGGTCGACCAGCACTTCAAGCTGACAATGGTCGCGAGCAATCTCACGCGCATGGCGCGAATAATGGACGCGGTGCATACCGGAACGGTGCAATGAGCCGCCGATGCGCGCAGCCCGCGAGGCTTGGCATCCCCGCGCAAGCGCGATGCCTGCGCAAACTGATCGGCGGCGCATCCGGATTTCAGCTGGAAATTGCACGCGAACCACTCCTGATCATCGCTTCGGTCCTCATGACGAGGCGCTTTTCAACAACCTGTTAGGGGAGGAATTCGGATGGCAATCTCTGGTGTCGGGCTCCAGTGCCACGAACAGCAGGCATCGAACAGCGTGTCCATCGCGCACGGCGCCAGCGCGCGCGGTTTCGTCGGTGCGGCAACACCGAGCTCGTCGCGCAACTGCGAGATCGTTGTGCGCGTAACCGTGCGAAAGAACCTGCGGATCATCGGAATGCTGGCCTGTCTTTCGACAAACGCGCACAACAGCTCCTGGTCGCGCCATTGCCGTTCGATCAGTTCGCACCGACGCTGCAATGTGCCCGCGTCCACATAGAGGCGCAAGGCGCCAGACGCGAGCAGCTCGCGGGTAAAGGCTGATACACGAGCATAGCCAAGCACGCGTCGAACTGTCGCCGGAAGTGCATCCGTCAACATGTTTGTCGGCGACATCCAGTCGGTCGCACCTGTTTCACATGAAACTTTGCAATCCTCATTGACAGGTTTGCTATCCAGGACGGCTGAGGCCGAACTGGCGATCAGCTCGAGCAGCGTGAAATGTTCGAGCGACGCGCTCCTGACCCGCAGGAAGGCCTGGTCCATCACAGCCCTCCTCGCTGAAGCCGCTCGTCGGCGCCTGGCTCGGGCCAGCGTGCGGACGCAAAGCGTTCTGAATTCGCGACCCGGAAGGCGCGCGCCTGTAGAACAAGCTCGGCCCACCATTGTCCGATCGGGTGATCGGGGTTCAGCATCACGTCGAACATCACGTCCATGCGGTCGCCGAGCAACGGTTCACCGACACTTGCGTCGCACGCGCGGTTCCACTCGTCGTCGTCGCCGGCCATCCGTGCAAAGAGGGTATCGCGGGGGATGCGTGCGATGCCCGTTGCGGTATTTTGCCGGGACAGGCTAACGAGCCACCACCAGCCGAGGTACCGGTTCAGTGCGCCTTCGTCGTGCCCCGCATCAGTTTCGGGCGAAAGCCGCGGTTGACCCGGCGGTGGCGGCTCGATCATGAAACCGTACGGCAGCGCTGGCGTATCGCGCACACAGCCGTCAAGACCGCAGGTGCGCGCGAAAGCCACCACCGTCTCCCGGAAAAGCTCACCTTCACCTGAAGCACATCCCGCAGCGTCTTCGCAAGGACCGTGGACGTCAGCAGCCACCCGTGTTGATCCGTCACCGGGCGTGCGCTGCGAGCTATCCGGTGCCATGGCCGATTCGCCTGGTCGTCTCGCACCAGGGGTCGCGTCCGGCACAGTGGCTTCCCTGGCCCGCACCCGAACGGACAGATCTCTCACGCCATGCGCCGGTACCATCGGCGAGCTGGCCCCGTCGTTCGCGTCTCCAGCCGACGCAGCTGGTAAACGTTCGGCTCGCTCAACCTGCATACCGCCCACTTCGCGCAGATCGTCGCCTGTGGCGTCCGGCGTGCGCTCGAGCAGATGGCACATCCGGTCCAGCGCATCGCGCGACACACCCAGCTCGTCCACCATGCGATGTCGCAATCCGTCGACCAGGCGTGCCGCGTCGAAAGCGGCGCGCTGTGGCAGCATGCCGGCATCGCCCGGCTCGCAGCCAGCGGCCATGCCGGTCAGGTGCGGATCGATCACCCGCGCCTGCACCCATTGATCATCCAGGCCCAGACGCCTCGCCAGACGCAGGCATGCCGATGCCGGGCTGGATGACATCGACGAGTGCGCGTCGGCTGAGAAATGCTGTGGCAGGTCCGAGCGCGGACAGACGCTCGATCGCGAACTGAAAAAGCGAAAGCAGTACATGGCTCACCGCAGCACCATCGTGCTCGAGCAGTCGCGAGAACTCGCGCAGCGACAGCGTGGCTCCCCGTTCCGTTTCGAGATCGGCCTTGAGCGCCAGATAGCCGTTCGCCTTGTCCCAGAAGCACAGGTCCGCACGTTGATCGTTTTCGCGCAGATGCGCCGCCAGCAGCCTCGCCTCGCCGGGATACGGCACGTAGACGAAGTCATAATGAAGAAAGCGTTCATCGCCGGTTTCGTCGTACAGGGCCGTCGCCGCGATCACGCGCGAATTGCCGCCCTTCGCGACCACGTAGCGCGCCTCACCAGGACGGCGGGTCACCGTGACGATCTGCTCGATGCCGTTTGCGCGGATCGACTCCTTGAGTTCCGCGATGCGCTCGTGCGACGCGCGCCGGGGATTGCGCTCGTAGACCATCACGTCGGTGATCCTGAGCCGGATCACCGACGTCAACTGCGGATCGGACGCCCGTGCACCCGGCGGCGCCACGTCAAGGCGTTGCGCAGCAAGGTCTTCGCGCAACCTGATGAGCGACTTTCCTGACGCGCTCATGCGACCGCCCCCTGTCCGCCGTCGCCCGTCCCCTCATCGCCCGTCCCGACGTCAACCAGTGTGCGTCGCGGTGCCCCGGCATAGACATTCGCCAGCGACGGGAACAGTTCCCATGCGAGACGGTGCATGACGTTCCATGCGGAATTGTCGAACCGTCTGCGACGATCGAAGTCGTGAACGGGAACGCGTGCCGTCGCAGCCGCACAATAGGCCGCAGCCGACGGAATGACCGTGTCGAGTACTCCACTTTCGCATGGTCCGCGAACCGTTGCCGCAGCACAGCCGAGAGTGCCCTGGCGTTGGTGGTGCGCTCGTGCGCATTGATCAGCGCGAGCAGATCGCCCGAGCGAAACGACTCGCCAAAGTCAGCCAGCCGGTTCAGTTCATCGAGCATCGCGATCGTGCCCGTAGCGAACTCCCCGGCACTCAGCGCATCCGGCTTGACAGGCGACACCATGATGTTGGCGGCCATCGCCGCGGACTTCTGCAACTCGCCCACCGCGCCCTGCGTATCGATCAGCACGACGTCATAGGCTTCCATCAGCGGACTTTGCATCGCACGACGCAGGATCATCAGCCGATCCTCACGGCGGTTGAGCCAGGCCTGCAGCCCCGCGTCCGGTGTGTCGGAATAAACGAGATCGAGATTCGAGAAGATCGTGCGGCTGATGCAGTCGGCGGCCGGATTGCCGCCCGAGGTCACGACGGCACTCAGACCCCGCGGTGAACGGTAATGGACGGGAAAGAACTTGCTTAGACTCGGCTGGACATCTGCATCGATCGCAAGGACCTTCAGGCCGAAGGCTGCGAGCAGGCCGCCCAGATTGGCGGCGACGGTCGTCTTACCGACGCCGCCTTTGGTGGAGACGAAGGAAATAACAGCCGGCACGGTGGGATATCCAGTACAGCGTCATCGCTTGAGCGGATAACAGAATCAGAAAGAAACCGTCAGGTTTTGTCGTGAGACGGCCCGCGCTGATCCGGGGCAGCAAAATCGTCAGCGTCGCGCGCGTCAGTGCGGGTCAATTGCGAGGCAATCCATCTTTCATACTCGTCTACGGGAAACAGACGCCGGCGACCTACGCGCAGTGACGGCGGCATCGGCAGCCCCAGCGTCAGGCGGTTGCGCGCGGTCGCGGGCGCGATATGGGGCTCGCGTGCAATCTCTTCTAGCGTATAGAACCGCCTGCTCGTCACTTGGCCTCCGCGAACATGACGCCCATCGGTCCGCCGCCTGCTGCGTTCGTCCAGGTACGTCCAGCCTTGTCCATTACTCGAACGTTCCTATAATCAAGGTACAAAATCATCGTAGGAATGTGAGGCCCACATGTCAAGCAGCGCGGATCACGGCGACTACCACCAGCGCATCGTGCAGGTTCGTGAGCATCTCGAACTGTCTCAGGAAAAAATAGCCCGGCAGCTCGGGCTCTCCCTGCGTGCGTATGCGAACTACGAGCGTGGCGAACGTGCGGTCCCGGTCGAATTACTACGTGCGTTGTACGAGCAGTTCTCGATCGATCCCGCCTGGCTGCTGACGGGCGACGGCAACATGATTCTCGATCGTGACGTGCGGTATCGGCTCGATCAGAAAGCGCTTGATAGTGTGCTGGTCGCCGTCGCGCGGATCGAAGCGCGCCTTGATGTCACGCTCGACGCGAAAAGGAAGGCGCGACTCATTGGCCTGCTCTACGAGCAGTGTCAGCTGCTGGGCGATAGTGCCGACGATATCCTGAAGGATTCGCGCATCAGTCGCCTGACGCGTTAGTTTCGCTAAAGTCAGCAACCGCAATAATTCCGCAGTGGTGTCTGTCGACCAACGGCCCGCCATTAATCTTCGGGCGTAGCGTTTTTCAACGCATGGATGATCAGGCCTGCGATATCGCAACCGGTAGCGGAGAAATGCCATGGGACGTCGGGAAGAGATCACCGAGGAACTCGATCAACTGGCGGGGGAAATCGAGAAGGATATCCGGGGTCGACGCGGCGAACGCGCCGCGAATCTGCCGTCGATGCCCGAAACGCATATCCGTCTTGAACTTTTCATTACGCAGCACCCGCCCTCCGGCTTTCGGATTCATATCTCGATGGAACGGCGCGATGACGCCGAACCATCATAGCGGCGCATGACCCTCGCCCCGCCAGGAACTGGTCCTGGAAATCATGCCCTTGATTGATTGCTCGGCCCGGGTGGCCCCCATCGGCACGCGATCGTGCTTCGATTTGCTGAATCAACGACGGTATTCCGTTAACTGCCATCGTCGCGGTTATGGGTGCGATATCCAGCGACCATCGCTGCGGAAGGCACTGCGTCAGTCCGGGCCAAGGTCGGGCACGACGGGCAACGCGACAACTGGCGCGGCAACCGCGACGATAGGTTGTCCGCAACGCCTTCTTCGTCATACTGCACGACGTTTCTCAGTTTAACCAGGCATCGAGCGGAGCGTCGATCACCGGGGGCGTTGACGTACGGTCCGCCGGATTGCGCACACACGACCCAACTCCCTGCTGCTCCGTGAGCAAGGCGATCCATCGCGCATGCCGCTGTCGAAAATGCAACCCGCTGAACATTTGCGCAAGCACGTTCGACCTTTTCACATGTTTCGTGAGATCAAATCTCGGTGGTCGGCGCCCCTGCGCTTCCATTCCTCCTTCGCATTCGCTGCGGGCGACGTGATTGTCTTCGATGCGAGGCCCTTCACGCGAGGTAATCCATGAATCATCGCGCCGTGATCCACGATCAGGAACTGATCCGCTCCGCGTTTCCGGAATGGGACACGCTTCATCGGGCCATGACTTCGCCTGACGTGCTCCCCGTCGTCCTTGACATCGCGTTCGACTGGCTGGGCATTGCGCTCGCCATGCTGACCTTGCATCGTTTAGGATGGGTGTCGGCGCCTGCGGCGGTTGCATGGATTGGAAACCGGCAACGTGCACTGGGCAACCTGCTTCACGACGCCGCCCACCGCAACTTCGCCCGATCAGCTCCCCTCAATGACGCGCTTGCATGCCTCTTGATCGCGCCGGCGCTGTTCAACAGCCTAGCAGCTTATCGGGAGCTGCACGCCCATCATCACGCGTGGCTGGGTGACCCTACGCGCGATCCGGACTATATCGCCGTTCGTTCGAAGCCAGGCGACCGCTGGTGGCAGCCGTTTTCTAAGGTTTTGTTCGCGCCAGCGGCATGGTTGGGCTCGACGTTCGGACACCTGCATCTGGCGACGCTTACATGGATGTAGCGCTTCGCCATCGCAGGATGGTGGTGCGCCGCACTGGGTGTCATGACGCTTCTATGGGGCGTGCATGCGGCGGCACTTTTCTTCGGCATCTGGCTGCTGGCGAGAGCCACCGTCTTCCACTTGATCACCACGTTCCGGGAGCTGTGCGACCACTTCGGCCGACAGCCCGGCGGTATCTTCAGATACACACGCGACGTGTCTTCCCGGAGCCTGTGGCGCGGGGTCATCCATCCGCATAACAACGGCTACCACCTGACGCATCACCTGATGCCCGCGATTCCCTATCACCGACTTTCTTCCGTACATCACCGCCTGCTGGAACTGCCTGCCTTCGCCCGTACGGCGCGAGTGTGTCGTGTGTACTTTCTCGGACCCGACGCGGTCGTGCGTGAATGGGAAGTCGAAGGAGGAGCCAACAATGTTGCAGCGTAACCTTGGCGCGATGGACGTCGCCGCCCTGCTCGTCTCGGCAAGCTATGGCGTCGCGTTCCTGCTCGGTTCCGGCGAGATGGCATTCCATTCCGGAATGGCGGGCAGCCTGTACGCGATCATCACCGCACTGGGTATGCTCGCGCTCGCGGTTGTCGCGCCGACGCTCTGGCGGGGACGCGAACTCATCTGGGATGGGTTGGGCGAGCACTACGGTCCGGTGGTACGCAAGCTCGTGGCGTTGCTGTCACTCGTCTGGATGGCCGGCGTGCTTGCCGCCCAGATCCGTGGCGGTATCGCGGTGCTAGTCGCCGTCGGACTCCCGGTAACGCATGCACTGGCGGTGATTGCGGCGACATTGCTGGTCATGTCTTCCATTGAGCTCGGCATGGCCGCCATGCTCTTTGCGTGCTGCCTCCTGGCAACGAACCTCGCGCTCGTACATGCGCTGGTCGCTTCGCACGGACTGACCGTGTACCTCCATGCGTGGCCGTCCTTCCTCCAGGAGACACGCGCCGCGCCATGTGCCGAGACGCTGGTAACCATCGCTGCAGTCGGGTTTCTGGTGATCACGGGATCGGACTATCAGCAGTTCGTCATCGCGGCGCGCCGGTCACGCGATGCGTGGCTAGGGTGCATACTGGCGAGTCTCTTCCTCATGGCGACCGGTTTTCTGCCAGCCGCAACAGTCGTCGCAGTACTTCATGCTGGCAGGCTGTCCGGCCTGACGGACACCGCGAGGGCAATCCCGTGGATCATACTGCAAACCGGTCGGTCAGTTGGGCCCGTTTGCCTCGGCGCGATCCTGCTTGCTGCCCTCGGATCAGGGACCGCGATCGCGCGCGCAATGTCATCGGCACTTGAGGGCCTGCATGCCAGCGATGGTCGCTACGGCTACGCGTCCCGCCTGCTGATCATCGCCATCGGTTGCGCAATCGCCGCTGATGGCCAGGCGATTGTGTCGACCATCGTTTCGCTGAACGTCGTCTATGTTGCCGCCGTCGGTGTACTGTTCCTCTTCCACGAGAGCGGTCGACAGGTCGCACCGCGCTGCGCATCAGCGATGCTGCTGTCCGGGGCCATCGTTTCTCTGCTCGTTTCGGTAATGAAGTGGATTGATATCGGCAATCTGCCCAGTTGGATCCCGCTTCCGGCAGGGTTGTTTGCCTCCGCCTGCGTGCCGGTCGCATGGCAGCTCGCCCCGCTTCTCAGCCGCGTCCGGTCGTAGCAATCGCCTGGCCGCCCGAACCTGCACTGATCATGCTACACGCGTCGGTGGCACAGCCCCCCATACCGATAGTCGTTCGAAAGACCGCTCGCGCACTGAAACCAGCCGCGCCGAGGCTCACATCGTAGCGGGTGATCGCAGTGTCCACAGCGACGCTATGACGGCCTGGATCAACCAATTGCATGCAACGCCGTGACCATCGTGGTCACGGCGACTGCGTACGTGAAAAATACCGGCGACGACGGGCGGCGTGATCATCACTGCGATCGGAGGCCCCGACGCACGGCCTCACGATCGGCGCGTCGAAACGCTGCGTCAACCGGCGCGCTCTGTCTCCTGGGCGGCCTGAATCAGGCTCCGCCGCACAGCGTCCGTGACCAGTGCGCTGATGCTCGTGAGCAGCTCGGGCTGCCGCTTCCAGTGATGCCAGTACAGATCGGTCATAAGGTCGTGTCCAGGAGCGAGCGCAATCAGTCTGCCGCTACCGGTTAGCGGCTCCGCCTGCATGGCAGGGACCAGCCCGTAGCCGAGGTCGTCCAGGATCGCATCGAGCAACGCCGCCGGTGAAGGAAAACGATGCCCGGGGTATCGGCCGACTATCACACCGAAGTGCGACGCGAAAAACTCATGTTGCAGTGCGTCCTTCCGGTCAAACAGGATGGTTGGGGCCTTGAGCGCATGCGGCAACGTCAGGCCACCAGCGAAATGTTCGCGGGCGAATCAGGCGTGGCCGACAAAGTGATAGCGCATCTCCCCGACTGGCTGGGCCCGGAAACGGTCAACAACGGAATTCTGTCGCGTGAACAGAAGGCCCTTGACATCGCCGCGCGCCAGCGCTCACGCGTACCTTACCTCGAAAGCCATACTAGGATTTAGCTCGAACGCGGACGGAATCCGCGTCTGGCTCGTACGCCTTCTTGTTTTTCGCCGGGGAAACTCCTGATTCTCTCGACTCCTTCTTGTGAGTCCACCAAGAGGTCAGTTCGAGGCGGCGCGTGTCGCCGTCCGCCCGGAACTCGCCTCTGAAGCTTACATGGCGATCAACTTTATGACGCAGGCCGATTTGTTTCTCGCTTTATATCGCTTGGGATAGCGCGACCGGGAGAACAGAATACTTGCTGTCAAAACGCGATGCACCATATGTTGAGGGATGCAGTCGCGTCAAAACCTGACTGGTCGCGAATAGACACGCCGGATTCCCGACTTCATACGCACATTGTCAATCATTCGGCGAAGAACTAAGGAATGCGATGAGTTCGATCGATTTTAACGCTGTCGGGCAGGTTTCTGCGCCCATTCGGTCCGCCAGCGACGTGGCGCGCCTGATCAATACGGCGGGCGGTTCTGTCGGTCATGTACGGATGATCGTGCTGCTGGCGCTCGGAGGCGTGTTTCTGGATGCATACGATCTGACGACGCTGTCGTATGGCATCGATGACGTGGCGCGCGAGTTCGGCCTGACGCCGGCACTGACGGGGCTGGTCGGCTCGGCGATCATGATCGGCACGATCTTCGGCAGCCTGATCGGCGGATGGCTGACCGACAGGATCGGCCGCTATCAGGTGTTCATGGCCGACATGCTGTTCTTCGTGATCGCGGCGATCGCGTCCGGGCTTGCGCCGAACGTCTGGGTGCTGATCGGCGCGCGCTTCGTGATGGGCCTCGGAGTAGGCATCGACCTGCCCGTCGCGATGGCGTTTCTCGCGGAATTCTCGAAGTTCAACGGCCGCGGCAACAAGGCTTCGCGGCTCGCCGCCTGGTGCCCGATGTGGTACGTGGCGTCGTCGGTCTGCTTCCTGCTGATCTTCGGGCTGTATTTCCTGCTGCCCGCCGAGCATGCGGGCTGGCTGTGGCGCGCGTCGCTGATCTTCGGCGCGGTGCCCGCGCTCGTCATCATCCTGGTGCGCAACCGCTTCATGAACGAATCGCCGCTGTGGGCCGCGAACCAGGGCGACCTCGCGAATGCGGCGCGCATTCTACGCGAGTCGTACGGCATTCACGCGCACGAAGCGGAGGATGCGCCGCGTGAGCCGAGCCAACCGCCGGTGCGGATTCGTGTGCTGTTCCAGCAGCCGTATCTCGGCCGCACGATCGTCGCCAGCGTGATGAACCTGTGCATTCCGTTCGAATACACGGCGATCGCGTTCTTCCTGCCGTCGATCCTGTCGCAGTTTCTCGGTGCGGGCGTGTTCGAGACGATCGCGGCGTCGCTCGCGCTGAACGTGCTGTTCGCGTTTACGGGTGGCTTGCTGGGCATGCGGCTCGCGTATCGCTATCCGTCGCGCCATGTCGCGATCGCCGGTTTCGCGCTGCAGTTCGTCGCGCTCGTCGCGCTCGCGCTGGCAGGGCATCCGCACGGTGCGCTCGCGGTCGGCCTCGTGCTGCTGATGCTCGGCACATGGTTGTTCGCCGAGGGCTTCGCGCCGGGGGCGCAGATGATGATCTACCCGACGCTGTCGTATCCGGCGTCGATCCGTGGCACCGGCGTCGGCTTCGGGCGTTCGCTGTGCGGGATCGGCCAGGCACTCGCGCTGTTCGTGCTACCGATCGTGCAAGCCCGTCTCGGCACGGACATGTTCTGGGTCGTCGCGGTCAGTGCGGTCACGCCGATCGTGTTCCTGCTAATCGTGCGTTACGAACCGACGGCGCGCGATATCGACCACGAGGGCTTCGTGTGAACACGGCAGAAAGCGCTCATCCTCTGAGAAGCGGCAATATTTCTTCATCCCTCCACGAAAGGAATCGCCGCCTCAGGCGTTCGCCTACCTGCCCCTTCACCAGTGCCTGTCTACATCACATCGCGATACGCGGTTGAGCACCGCGCATCAAGCGTCCGCAGCGCGTCTTCGAGCGGTGGACCCGCGCCGAAACCAAACACATGTGCTGACCAAGCAACCGGCACTGCTAAACCAGGCCGTGACTTGTGCCAGCGGCCGATTCGTAAGCTTGCAACGGTTGGCCATCTCGTGGCCTGGACTGGCGCTCGGCGCCGTTTGCAAAATATTCGAGGTAAGCGCTCAGGAACACGACTTCGCCGATATCGTTCATGCCGAGCGCAGTCGTGCGAACTGGACGGTAGCGGATAGAAAGTGACCTGGGGACTGAGCGCGACATGCTGCTTGGCGCGCGCCTGCGTCGCAGCCGTACGAGCGACGTTCGGGTACACGACGATTTCAACGCCATGTACCGCACTTGCCCGTGGATTGGCCGCGCAGGCGCGTAATGCCCCACTCGGCGAGCGCGACAGCGTGCTGCATCACCGGGACTGGATTCACGATTTCGACGCGCTCGTCGACGAGCTGAACGACGCGGCGCGATCGGCCGTAGCGCGTCGGGCGACCGGTTCGGCTATCGCGCGGCCGTTCATCGGGAATGCTGGCCGTTCTCCGTGCGGGCCGGCCAGCGTTGACGGCCATCACGTGAAGTCTGCCACCTGTTCCGCAGCGCGCTTGACCTGTTCGATGTCGCGAAACCGCGCGGCCGGATGCGCATCCGGCAACTTCGCGGAGCCGCCGAACAACTTCTCGCGCAGCGTGCCCGGCGCGTATTCTGTCGGATACACGCCGCGCCGCTGCAACTCCGGCACGAGGTAGCGCACGATGTCCTCGAAGGTTTCATGCGCAACGGCATACGCGAGATTGAAGCCGTCGACGTCGGTCGCGGCGACCCATTCCTGCAGGATGTCCGCGACGGTTTGCGCGGAGCCGACGAACACCGGCCCCATCCCGCCGATGCCGCCCCACGCCGCCAGTTCCTCGATCGTCCATGCGGTATCGCCGCTGGCCAGATGCTCGATGGCCGACACGATCGCATTCGTCTCGACGCGCCTGACGGGGTCGGTCGGCGCGTACTGGCCGAAATCGATGCCGGTCCAGCCCGACATGAAGACGAGCGACCCGTCGTACGACACGTAGCGGCGATAATCGTCGAACTTCGCGTGCGCCTTCTCGTCGGTCTCGTCGACGATCACCGTGACGAGGTTGTAGATCAGCACGTCGTGCGGGTCGCGGCCCGCGGCGGCCGCCTGCGCGCGCACGTCGGCGACATAGCGCGCGAGTTGCGCTCGCGTCGGCGCGGCGACGAACACGCATTCGGCGTGCTGCGCGGCGAACGCCTTGCCGGGCCCGGACGCGCCGGCCTGGAACAGTACCGGCGTGCGCTGCGGCGACGGCTCGCACAGGTGATAGCCGGGCACGTCGAAGAAGCGCCCCTTGTGGCCGATCTCGTGCACTTTCTCCGGGTGCGTGAACACGCGGCCGTCGCGGTCGCGCACGACCGCGCCGTCTTCCCAGCTGCCTTCGAACAGCTTGTACAGCACCTCGACGTATTCCGCCGCGACGGCGTAGCGGTCGTCGTGCGTGCGCAAGCCGTTGTCGCCGACGTTCTTCGCGCCGCTTTCCAGATACGACGTGACGATGTTCCAGGCGAGCCGGCCCTTCGTGTGATGGTCGGCAGTCGACAGCCGGCGCGCGAACGTGTACGGATGCTCGAACGTCGTCGACGCGGTGATGCCGATCCCGAGATGCTCGGTCGCCATCGCGATCGGCGCGGCGAGCTGCAGCGGATCGTTGACCGGGATCTGCGCGGCCTGGTGCAGCGCGTGATAGTTGCTGCCCTTGTACACGTCGTAGTAGCCGATCACGTCCGCGATGAAGATCGCGTCGAAGATGCCGCGTTCGAGCACGCGCGCGAGGTCGGTCCAGTAGTCGAGATCCTTGTACTGCCACGAACGGTCGCGCGGATGCGCCCACAGGCCGGGTGACTGGTGGCCGACGCAGTTCATCTCGAACGCGTTGAAGCGGATCGTCTTGCTCATCGCGCGGCCTCCGTCCCCGTGCTGGCGGTATCAGCAGCGGCGGTGCCATTGCCGACGCGCCATACGAACGGCGGCGTGCGCCCGTTGATCACCCAGTCGCCGACGATCCGCGCCTTGTAGACGAGCGGATTGTGCGACGACACCGTGCGCGCATTGCGCCAGTGACGATCGAGCGCGGTCGTGCTGCGCGTCGCCGATGCGCCGAGCGCGTCGAACAGGCGCGTTGCCGCGCGCAGCACGAGTTCCGACACGACGAGCTGGCTCTGCGCGGACTCGATTTCGGCCGCGACGTTCGCCGCGTGCTTGGCGTCGTCGTCGTTGCCGAAGCGGGCGAGATAAGCCTGCTGCAGCGGCTGCGCGGCACGCAGCGCGAGCGCATCGGCCGCGTATGCCCACGACGCGATTTCGCCGATCACCTGCTGAAGCTGCGCATCGTCGCCAGCGTGCGCCGCGTTGCCGTGGCTGTACACGCGCGTGCGGTTGCGTACCAGTTCGCCTGCATCGCGCACGATCGCATGGCCGATGCCGGCCAGCGTGGCGACGTGGAACAGCTGGTAGAACGCCGTCTGATATTTGAAGCGGCGCGCGAAATCGGTCACGTTATCGGCGTCGACCGCCGCATCCTCGAAGCGCGTCGTGCCGCTGCCGGTCGTGCGCTGCCCGAAGCCGTCCCAGTCGTCTTCGAGTATCACGCCCGGCTGTGTGGTTGCGACCGCAACGATGACGTCGCTGCCGTCGGGTTCACGCTGCGCGAACACGTCGATCCAGTCCGCGAACAGGCTGCCCGTGCTGTAGAACTTCCGGCCGTTCAGTACGAGCCGGCCGTTCTTCTCCGATACCTTGGTGATGGTCTGGCCGAGCGGGACGTCGCCGGCTTCCGACCACGCATTGCCGACGAGCTGGCCGCTCGCGAAGCGGTCGAACCACGTCGCGCGCTGCGGCCCGGGCGGTGCGTTGAGCCAGTCCTCGACGAACGCGAAGTGACCGCGCAACGCCTGCGGCAGATTGGAATCGGCGGTCGCGAGCTCGGTGAGCAGCCGGAACAGCTGCGGCAGCGATGCGCCGGCGCCGCCGTCGCGCACGGGCAGCCGCACCGCGCTGAAGCCGGCGGTCTTCAGCCAGCCGATCGCTTCGTGCGGCAGTTCGCGGCGGCGTTCGCGCTCGGCGGTGCCGGCCGCGATCCGGTCGAAGAGCGGACGAAACCGGCTCGCGAGTACGTCGTAGTCGGTGCCGGTAGAGAGAGCGGTGTCTGGGTGCGATGAAGTCATGCGGTGTTCCTCGAAGGGCGGGGCCGTTTGTCCCGGGAGGCCAGTATAGGAAGTGCGACGCACGTGTTCCAATAACGGATTCGCAGATCGTTATCGTCGATGCGCATTACGCGGAACGACGACGTGAAGCGTCGACGCGCGAGCATCGATCGCGACGCCGGAGCGCGGGATCGGAGACGCTCGCGCGTCTCGTCACGTCGTTTGTTATCCGAAGGAATATCGTTACGACAATCGATCGGTTTGCCAGTCTGCGATGCGCTGCTAGATTGAGTGCTTTCATCATTCGAGAGGAGACCACGATGTCAGACACGAGCGCTACGCTTCACGAATGGCTGGTCCACGCAGGACCGCAGGTTGCCCGCGTGATCGCCGACGACGCGCAGGCGATCGCGGCCGCGCATGCGCTTGCGCAGCGACTTGCCGAAGGGGCGGCCGAACGCGACCGCGAGCGACGCTTGCCGCGCGACGAGATCGAATGGTTCTCGCAGTCTGGGCTGTGGGCGATCACCGTGCCGAAGGCCTACGGCGGCGCGGGCGTATCGAACGTGACGCTCACCGAGGTGATCAAGATCGTCGCGGCGGCCGATGCGTCGCTCGGGCAGTTGCCGCAGAACCACTTCGGGCTGGTCGACGTGATCGCGCTGATCGGCACCGACGCGCAAAGGCGCCATTTCTTCGCCGAGATCCTGAGCGGCAAGCGCTTCGGCAACGGCTTCTCGGAGAAGGGCACGAAGCACGTGCTCGACCTGAAGACGCGCGTGCGGCGCGACGGCGACGACTATGTCGTCGACGGCACGAAGTTCTATTCGACCGGTGCACTGTTCGCACACTACGTGCCGGTGCTCGGCCTCGACGATGCGCAGCAGGCGTGGCTCGCCTACGTCCCGCAGCCGACGCCGGGGCTGACCGTGATCGACGACTGGTCGGGCTTCGGGCAGCGCACGACGGCGAGCGGCACGGTGGTGCTCGACAGCGTGCGCGTGCCGGCTTCGCACGTGTTGCACGCGCAGCGCGTATCGGACGAGCCGACGCTCAACGGCCCGCTGTCGCAAATCATCCAGGCGGCGATCGATGCCGGCATCGCGAAGGCCGCGATCGCCGATACGGAGGCGTTCGTGCGCACGCGCACGCGGCCGTGGGTCGACAGCGGCGTCGAGCGGGCGGCCGACGATCCGTTGATCGTCCGCGAGATCGGCCGCCTGCATATCCAGCTGCATGCGGCTGAAGCGCTGCTCGAACGCGCGGCGCGCACGCTCGACGAGATCGGCGCGCGCGGCACGGTGACCGACGACGATGTCGCGCGTGCATCGGTCGCGGTCGGCGAGGCGAAGGTGCTGACGACCGAGATCGCGCTGCTCGCGGGCGAGAAGCTGTTCGAGCTGGCGGGCACGCAGTCGACGCTCGCCGAGCATAATCTCGACCGGCACTGGCGTAATACGCGCACGCATACGCTGCACGATCCGGTGCGATGGAAGTATCACCTCGTCGGCAACTACTATCTGAACGGCGTGCGCCCGGCGCGTCATGCGTGGAACTGAAGCGCACGCGATCCGGTGCCTTCTCGCCGCTGCTCAGCTGAACAAGACGATGCTGGTTGCTGGGAGACCCACACTCCACGCGGGCCACCAATTCGTTTCGATCTCGAATTTCGGCTAGACGCTTACCGGTTTCCAGGAAAACAGCCGAGTTGACCAGCCCGAGTGCTGCTACATAACGTCCGTCGTCTATCCAGAGAAGCCACACGAGCAGATTATCCAATGACTCACGCCGTTGCCGGCCTTCTTGCCGAAACACGTGCACAGGCCGGCAATTCCAATCTTGTGGGGCCTCGATTGCTCGTCGCTCTTCGGCAGCGAGAGTAACAACATCACGGTATGCCGGGGCTTGCTTGCTGCGCGTGGATCATGGGCCGCGATCGCGCGCGCAATGTCGTCGGCGCTTGAGGGCCTCCATGCCAAGAGATGGTCGCTACGGCTACGCATCGCACCTGCTGATCATTGCCATCAATTGTGCAATCAGCATTAATGGTCAGGGTGATCATGTCGACCATCGTTTCGCTGGGCGTTGTCTATGTTGCCGCCATCGGCCTGCCGTTCCTCTTCCACGATGGTGGTCGACAGGTCGCAACGCTCTACGCGTCAGCGATGCTACTGTCACGGGCGATGGTCTCCTTGCTCATGTCGGCAACGAACTGGACCGGTATCGGCAATCTGCCTGGCTGGCTTGCACTTCCGGGCCGGGATTTTCGCCTCCGCCTGCGTGCCGGTCGCATGGCAGTTCGCCCCGCTTCTCGGCCGTGTCCGGTCATGGAATCGCCTGGCCAGCCGAACGCGCCCGGCTCGGGCGCCTACGTGTTGACCGTGTCGCGAGCGACCGGCGTCAAGAATCACCGCGGGTGCGTCGCAACGCGCCGTCAACGGTGCCCTCCGCACCCGCGGCCGGCTGCACCAGGCTTCGTCGCGCCGCCGCCATGACCAGTGCGCTGATCGTCGCGAGCGGCTCAGGCTCCTGCTCCCAATGATGCCAGTACAGATCGATCAACAGATCGTGCCCAGGCGCGAGCGCAACCAGTCTGCCGCTGCTAATCAGCGGCCCCGCCTGCATCGCGGGCACCAGCCCGTAGCCGAGTTCGTCCAGGATCGCATTGAGCAACGCCACCGGCGAAGGAAAATAGTGCCTCGGGTACCGGCCGACCGTCACACCGAAATGCGACGCAAAAAACACGTCGTGCAGGGTGTCCTTCCGGTCAAACAGGATGGCGGTGGCCTCGAGCGCGCCCGGCAAGGTCAGGCCACCAGCGAAATGTTCGCGTGCAAATCCGGGAGTGGCGACACACTGGTAGCGCATCTGCCCGACCGGCGCCGCCACAAAACGATCGACAACCGGTTCCGGCTGCGTGGACAGAAAGCCTTTGACGTCGCCGCGCGCCAGCGCCTCGAGCGTATGGTCCTGATCGTCCACGACGATCTCAAGCGCCACATGGTGTTGCGCCAGCTCGCGCGTCACCGGCTCGAACCAGGTGGCCAGGGAATCGGCGTTGACGGCAAGCGCAAGCGCTGTCGTCGCGGCTCTGCCCGGCATGACACGCCGGAGGAGGTCATCCTCCTGCAGCCGGACAGTCATGTAATGACGAAACACTTCTTCGCCAGCTTTCGTCGGCATTACAGCCGGTTCGCGCAACAGGAGCAGCGCCCCGATCGACTGTTCGAGCCGCTTGACCCGCCGTGTCGCTGCTGCAGAGGAAATGTTCAGCGCAACCGCCGCCTGCGCGAAACTGCGATGCTCGACCACCGCGGCAAACGTCTCCAGCTCCACCATGTTCAACATCGTACTCACCTTCACTCTCACCTCGCCCATCAATCGCACATCTCAGACCGGTAGCCCTATACTACGAAGGTCGACACCCCTCGGCGATCCCTCCTGGCGATTACGTTTGGTTGAAGGCGTAGCCATCCTTTTCCTCACTCATCGATTTCCCAATTTAGATGCGTAGGCCAATGGCGGTCGGCAGGACTGATTGGGACAGAAGTATCCAGTGAAGTGAAGACTCGCGTCGCTACCGCGATCGGAATTGCAACGGTTCGATGGCGCGGCCTCCCCTTTGAAATGGAAGTAGTCTGATCCGATTCGGTGCATCCGGCGCAATTCATTCCACTCGACAAAACGTTGTCGAAGACTGAGGTATAGCGAGTGACGGTCGGAATCAACCAGCGTGGTCCTGCATGAGCTTGAGTTCGTCGATCATCCGATCGCGCATTACAAACTTCTGGACCTTACCGGTAATTGTCATCGGCATCTCGTCGACGAAGCGGATGTAGCGCGGGACCTTGAAGTACGCGATCTCTCCGCAGCAGAAATCGCGGATCTCG
Source organism: Paraburkholderia sp. BR14374 (assembly GCF_040948685.1). Taxonomy (NCBI): domain Bacteria; kingdom Pseudomonadati; phylum Pseudomonadota; class Betaproteobacteria; order Burkholderiales; family Burkholderiaceae; genus Paraburkholderia; species Paraburkholderia sp. BR14374. Next base: position 23,422 of record NZ_JBFPKF010000036.1, read on the forward strand.
TCCTCCGTAGCCTGTTCACCCGACTTCGGGATGATCCACGCACAGATCTCCTCGCCGTACTTCGGGTCCGGTATGCCGAACACCTGCACCGACTGCACTTTGGGATGACGAAACAGGAACTCCTCGACCTCACGCGGATATATGTTCTCATCGCCACAGATCAGCATGTCCTTGACGCGGCCGACGATGTTGCAGTAACCGTCCACATCGAGAGTCGCCAGATCGCCGGTGTACATCCAGCCCTCGCGAACCGCTTCTTGCGTGCGCGCCTCGTCGCCCCAATAGCCGCGCATGACGGAGTAGCCCCTGGTGCACAGCTCGCCCTGCTCGCCGACCGGCACGACATTGCCGTCGAGGCCGACGAGCTTGACTTCGAGGTGGGGCTGCACGCGGCCGACCGTGGTCACGCGCTTGTCCAGTGGGTCGTCGGTACTACTCTGGAAAGACACGGGACTCGTTTCCGTCATCCCATACGCAATCGTCACCTCTCCCATCTGCATCTGCCACACGACGCGCTTCATCGTCTCGATCGGGCACGGCGCACCGGCCATGATTCCGGTACGCAACGTCGACAGGTCGTACTGTGCGAAATCGGGCGCGTCGAGCTCGCAGATGAACATCGTCGGCACGCCGTGCAGCGCGGTGCACTTCTCTTCCGACGCGGCAGCGAGCGTGGCGGAGGGGTCGAACACCTCACCTGGGAACACCATCTTCGCTCCGGTCGCTGTGCACGCGAGCGCCGACATCACCATCCCGAAACAGTGATAGAGCGGCACTGGAATGCAGAGCGCGTCCCGCTCGTCGAAGCGCATCGCCTCCGCGACGAAACGCGCGTTATTGACGATGTTGTGGTGCGTCAGCGTTGCGCCCTTTGGGCTGCCGGTCGTGCCGCTGGTGAACTGAATGTTGATTGGGTCGTGGCAATCGAGCGATGCGGTGATGCGGTCGAGCGCCTGCACGTCGGATGCCGACGCACCGCGCGCGATCGCATCACTGTAGCGCAACATGCCGGGTGTGTGCCCGTCGCCCATCCGGATCACGAGTCGAAGCGATGGCAGGCGTACTGACGCCAGCTTGCCGGGCTCGCAGCTCGTCAGCTCCGGCGCAAGCGCCAGCAGCATCTCCAGATAGTGCGACGTGCGCAGCCGCTCGGCAGAGACGATTGCGCGGCATCCCGATGTATTGAGCGCATACTCGAGCTCATGCAAGCGATATGCTGGATTGATGTTGACGAGGATCACGCCGATGCGCGCGGTCGCGAACTGCGTGACAATCCACTCGACCCGATTGGGTGACCAGATGCCGAGCCGGTCGCCAGGACAGAGGCCGAGGGACACGAGCCGCGCGGCAAAGTGGTCGACTTCCGCACTGAAGCGGGTCCAGGTCCAGCGCACGTTCTGCTCGCGGAACACGACGGCCGGCCGGTCGCCGAAGCGGGAGACGGTGTCAGCCAAAAGCGCGGCGATGGTGGCCGATGACAACTGGGAATCGGTGGAACCCCGCACATGGGACAGGTTGTCTCGCGGGTCTTTGCAGGGCTGTGCAGCGGACGGCAGGTCCATGGCGTCTTCTCCTGTACATTTGTATATGAGCGATCTGTTGATTCCGACCAACGAGTCGCCCGTTCGGGACTGGTAGCGCGATCATCACGCCGTTCTCACTCCATTCGCCGTCAGAGAACAACGGTGCGCGCCGTGCTTCTGCCGATTGACCTGATCCAGAAGGCTACGGTGGCGCAATCGGCATCTGTTCAAGCAACAGCATTGAGGCCGCCTCCGTCATTTCGCCGAACAAGGCCACAAGGACACGGCGATAGGGAGCAATCGGCTAGTGAAATCCGCGCTTCGTGGAACGTCGAGATCGATCTAATCGATATTCGAGCGCCACGGCGCGGCTCAGTGACGCAAACGGCTGCGCGCGTTACGAGCATGCGTTCGGACGCGATTCGAACAGCTCGATGCCGTCGGCGCAAGCTGGCGCGAGCGTCGGCGGTGCCCGGTCTGCCGATTACGGGCGGCGGACCGGCCTTCGTTTGAGCAAATCATGACAGGCCTCAAGGTGGACGCATTCCGGTGTTCATGCGATTGCGACGAGTGAGGCCAGTCAGCGATGCCACATCACGCTATGCGAGACTGTCCCACCCTTCTTGAATCATCAATTCGCGCGGGTATTCACCAAAACACATCTCTGCAGTTTGCACACTTGCCGCATGCGGCACGAACCAGAACCGTACTGGCGCACGCAACACCGCCACGACCATTGGACGCTCGCATCGTGTATGCGCGCGACTACGGATGGCTTACCAGTGGTCGTCAGGATTGCCGTCTCGATGCTCAGGCATTGACTCTTCAATACGCATAGCCGGTCTCTTTGGACTTGGCGGGAAGACGCGCCATGACCCATCGTCGTGGCGAAAAAAGAACATGGATACGCGGCCTGTCACCTTATCCGCCTGGACACAGACGCAACGCCCATTTCTGGAACGTTTGAACTGACCAACTCTCACGCTTCCCCCTGGGACCGCTAACCAATCTTCAACCATCGCTCTCAGCGACATCCCGCCACTTGCCATCACCCTTCTCCTATGAAGTCGTTGGATGTGGTTTATCTTTTGCAGACCCGACCGTAGACTGGGTCGCAATAACGACGATCAGGGATCTCGCCTAGAAGACATGGCGAATGCCAACATTCGCGCCCACCGTCGTGCCCGTGACGCCGTTCAGTGCGCCATTGATCGAGAGTCCGGTGTTCATGGCGCCGTGATTATTCACGACGCCCACCTGTCCATACAACGTGGTCCTTTTCGACAGAAAATACTGCGCTCCGATCGCGCCCATAATGGAGTGATTCGTGCTCTGATTGCGATCGCTCGTGAACCAGATGCCACCGTTCAGATCAAGGTCCGGCAGCACCAGATAGTCCACGCCGCCACCATAGACGTTATTGCTAAACGAGCCCGCCACCTTGTAGCTGGTAAACGAAGCCTTGACCGTTATCTTGTCGAACTTGTATGCAGCTCCGAGCATGCGACCAAGAAACGCCTGCGTCGTCGGAACTGGGGTTTGAGCTGTGCCACCGGCATTGCCGTCGTAAATCGCCGCTTCCACCGTCAGACTTCCGTTCTCGTATTTCAGCCTGGCTGAATATTGCCGCCCAGCAGCGAAATCGCCCGGCTCGCCTCCGAGCGCAAACATCACGCTGCCCTGTAGGCCGGCGATCACTGGGCTCGTATAGGAGAGCGCATTCGCGTTGAAAATTCCAGTGCCCACCACATTGTCAACATAGTTCACGACGCTGCTGCCAAACAGCGGCAAACCCCGTGGATCCAGTTCATACAGCGAAAGAAAGAAGGGAGAGAATTGCAGGCCTGCTTTCAATTCGCCCAGACCGCTGCTCAATGCGATCCAGGCCTGGCGGCCGAACATGTTACCGTTTGAATCGTTGAATGCACCGTTGACCATACTGAAGCCGCTTTCGAGCTTAAATTGCGCCTTCAGCCCTCCACCGAGATCTTCCAAGCCGGAAATCCCGAATTGCGATGCCGAACTGCCGCTATCAATCAGGGAAAATTGCCTGCCGGAGTTGGCGCCCGTCGACACGCTTGGGGACTTGTTGGTGAACAGCAACCCGGCATCGACGACACCATAGAGCGTAATGTTGCTCTGTGCTTGAGCCCGCGCCGCCAAGCGCCAGGCCCAGCACCGCAGCAACCGTGCTTTTTCTGGCAAACCATCGTTCGTGAATCGTCACGTTCTCCTCCAATATAATTTTTTGCCTATCAGAGCCTTTCAGCTCAAAACATGGCCTTATTTTTATATAATAGTACTACTAACTGCACCGATAAAACTGCTCGTTTGTCAGATTCAAAACTTCTACTACCGGCCTTATACCGATTTTTCAGTTCGGCTTCCACCAGATTCGGACGTTTAGAGTTGACCATGCCGCTGCATCGATAGATGACAGCCTGCAAGACTGGGGCTAGAAAGGTCGCGGTACTTTCAGGCGGATGGATCGATCAGAATTTTCATTGTTTGCCCAGCTTGCAACGGTTCGAATCCATTGGTTAAGAAGGAAGGTCTTCGATCGTCAGTTTCCTGTTTCCGTAATACACTTCTGCTCGCATTGTTCACCTCCTTTATGGATTGATGTAGGTCGGCAAATCCTGAGTCATCGCCCCACTCACTGATGGCAGGCTTGCCGACCATGATGCAAAAAACATTCGGAGTACGAATCTATAGACGAACGCGTAGATTCATTGAGGCACTTGCGCTTGTCCTTCCTCTTTCAACTACATCCTGAACTACGTGGCCAACCGGACTAACATATCGATCGCCAGGTATCTGACAGCCGGCAGCCCCCTTGCTACGCTTCCTTACCCCTTGGGACTTCACAAGTTTCACCACGGGTGGCCCGCGATTCCTCATGCACAGTCTCCTTTTTCAACACTGGTTTGTTGTCACGAAGTCACGCAGCGTCTCATTAAACGCTTCGGGTGCCTCGCGAAACAGGCAATGCCCGGTCCCCTCGAGCATTGAGACCTGAGCCGTCGGCATCAGTGACCCGAGCCGCTGGGCTGCAGTAGGCAGCAAAATGTCATCTGCACTGCCGTGCAACACCATCGTTGGAACCTGTAGCGTGCTCAGCAGGTCGTCGTTGTCCACCTGTCGTGAGAACAGCGCGGCACGCACTTCGGAAGGGACCACGCAGTTGTAGCCCAGCATCTCGTACAGGTCACGCTCGCTCACCGGGCGGGCGTGACACTGCTGGATGAACTGCACAAGTGCCGGCACCACAGTAGCGATGTCCGGGGCGAACAGGCTGCCAACATAGGACAGTACCTGCGGCCCGAGCAGGCTCATGGCCGTTTCATCGCCAAGCCGCGTCAGTGCAGCTGCGAACACCAGTCCGGCGAGACGAGCACTGCCGTGCCGGCGCAGGTAATCGCAAGCCACCAGGCCGCCATACGACCACGCCACCAGCACCACCGGCCGATTGCCCAGTGCTTCAATAGCAGCAGCAACGTCATCCGCCCACAGTGAGCCATCGCTGTAAGCCGCAGGCTCCACAGGCTTGGCCGATCCACCATGGCCGCGCAGATCCAGCGCCGCCAGCCGATGGTCAGCAGCCAGGCCACCCGCAAATTGGGGACGCCAGATTGCCGCCGACTGAGAGAAGCCGTGCAGAAACAGGATCGTGGGACCGGTAGCCGGACCGGTCTCTAGAAGACGAAGGGCGAGGCCCCCACCGCCAGTTATTTGCCGAATGGATAGAGTCTGTGTCATGGAAGATGGCTCGTAGCGTCGCTGCAGCGTGTTGGTTAGTGGGCGCGGCCCAGAAGGCCCACACCAGTGGGCGCGTTCGCTTCGCCACGCAACTGGCGCAGCACAGTCTCCAGGTCGAAATAGACGCGCTCTGCAAGCAGGCGACCCGCCTCGTCACCGTCACCAAAGATATAGAACGCCGCGAGCTCGAACGTGACGGCTCGGCCGGTGGCCGGGATACCGCAGAACTCGCCGCGGTGGGTGCCGGTCACCGTGATCTCACGGATTGAGCAACCAGGGACGTCGTACTCGGCGCTGGGACGCAGCCGGAAATCGGGGAAGGCAGCGTCGAACGCGGCGTAGAAGTCCTGCACGGCCTTGAAGCGTAAGCGGCTCGCGGTGGCCGTTGTAGACGGCCGCAAGTATCGGCATCAAAGTGATGTCCATCATTTTCGAAGTGGTGGACACCATTTTGTCAGAGCCAACACAGAGGCCCGGTAGCCGTAAAGGTC
>NZ_JBFPKF010000037.1:0-27043 GCF_040948685.1 Paraburkholderia sp. BR14374
AACAGGACCGTGAAACGACTCCACGCCGATGATAGTGCGGATTGCCCGTGTGAAAGTAGGTAATCGTCAGGCTCCCCCAAAAGCCAGAAACCCCACCCGCAGCGGTGGGGTTTTTGCGTTTACGCGGCCGTCTTCGGCAGAGGTGACGTTCCGTGACAAGACGGCGCACTGCGCGCAGTCGTCAACGACGTCATGTTCAACCTCGAGTTCATCCCGTCCGAAATCGCGACACTGCCGATCTGCGCAAACAAGCGGCTCATCGTAACCGCGCGGCTAAACCCACTGCGGTCGACCGTTTGCGCGCGTCGGTACGGCAAGGGGAGGTATTCAGATCGCCTGCCGAGCTGCTCGTTCATCTGATGCGCGACCAGGCCGACCCGCTCGTGCAGATCGTGCGCCGAACCAGTGCCGGCGTCGATCGAATCGAGGACCGCTTCCTGTCGCAACGGCCGACGCAAAACCGCCTCGACCTCGGCGCGATGCGTCGCACGCTGACACGCCCGCAGCGGATGCTAGCACCCGAACCGGGCGCAATTTTCCGCTTGCTGGCGAGGCCAGCCTCGCTGGCTTAACGTGGAAGACGTGCAGGATCTGCGTGAATCGACGGAGGAGTTCTCGGTCGTGCTTTCGGACGTGGCCGGATTGATCGAGCGGGTTAGATTGCTGCAGGAAGAAATCGCCTCGCGTCTCGAGGAGCAGAACAACCGCACGCTATTCACGCTGACGCTCGTCACGGTGCTGGCGATGCCAATCAATATCATTGCCGGTTTCTTCGGCATGAACGTCGGTGGCATTCCGCTCGCCGAGAACAAGCATGGATTTTGGGTGATGGTGTTGCTGGTCGCCGGCTCTACCGGGCTGACAGGCTGGTGGGCATTTAGCCGCAGGAGGGAGCGCTAGAACGCACAGCAGACTCGGCCCGCTTCTTACGAGGCCAAACCCACCGGCGTGATTGAAACCAGAAGATGCCCGTCTTTGAATACGCTTCGCAACGATCCAAAGAGGGCAAGTACTCGTCGATTGCTCGAGTGCGTTATTCGAGCGCGGCAGCCGGCCCAAAGAACTCATAACGGCTCTGCGATTCCGGCACGCCGATCGCCTTCAGGCCTTTCTTGATCGCCTTCATGAACGCGATGGGCCCGAGGAAATACACGTCGACGTCACGCGTTTCCGGCAGCCACTTCTTCAGATTCGCTTCGTCGACGTAGCCGACTGCGTGCGCGTCGGCATCGCCGTCACGGCGCTGCTCGTAGCAATAGAAGCGCTTCAGTTGCGGGTGGCGCGCGGCCAATGCATCGATCGCGCCGCGGAACGCATGCACGCCACCATGACGGGCCGCGTGAATGAAATGCACCGGACGATTGGTCTTCAGCGCGGCTTGCAGCATCGCCATCGTCGGCGTGATACCGACGCCGCCGCTGATCAGCACCAACGGCTTGTCGCCGGGTTGCAGCGTAAATTCGCCGGCCGGCGGGAACAGATCGAGCGTGTCGTTTTCGTTGATCTGTTCGTGCAGATACTTCGATACCGTGCCACTCGGTTCACGCTTCACGCTGATGCGATATTCGTGGCCATCGCTCAATGCGGACAGCGAATAGTTGCGGCGCACTTCTTCGCCGTCGATCACCAGACGCACACCAATGTACTGACCCGGCTGAAACGCGAGCAATTCGCCGCCGTCATCGGGACGCAGATAGAACGACGTGATCTCGTCGCTTTCACGTACTTTGCGCGCGACGCGGAACAGCCGCGTGCCGCGCCAGCCGCCGGGCGCTGCTGCGCTTTCGGCGTAGATCTTCTCTTCGAGTCCGATCAACAGATCGGCGAGTTGCTGATACGCGGCGGCCCACGCTTCGACCACGGCGTCCGTTGCGACGTCCGCGCCGAGTACTTCGCGAATCGCACGCAGCAGGCACTTGCCGACGATCGGATAGTGCTCAGGCTGCACGTTCAACGACACGTGCTTGTTGATGATCTGCGCGACGAGCCCGCCCAGTTGCTCGAGCTGATCGATATGGCGCGCGTACATCAGCACGCCGTTCGCCAACGCGCGCGGTTGCATGCCGCTCGCCTGATTGGCTTGATTGAACATCGGGCGCACTTCCGGATGTTCGCTGAGCATCAGATTGTAGAAGTGCGTGGTGAGCGCCTCGCCGCCGCTTTCCAGGAGCGGCACGGTTGCTTTGATAATGGCGCGGTGTTCGGCGGATAGCATATTTTCAAGTCCTGATGAGAGTCTGTGTGAGCGTCTGTCTATCAGCGAGTGTCACAGCCGGTTTCGGCAGACTGCCTCTACTATCCACAAATCGTGCCAGGTATAAAATGCATTTAGATCAACGATCTGGCAAATAAGATGGTTCATTCGACACTAGTCGAAAAGACCCGGCCCGCAGTCGATTTGACTGCCGAGGCGGTCCTCGACGTTCTTACCCCGCTGATTCTCGACCTGTCGCGCGAGCTGTCGGAGCGCGAGCGTTATCGGCGGCTGCTCAGCGCGCTGCGCTCGCTGTTTCCTGGCGACGCGGCCGCATTGCTGCGCCTGGAAGGCGATACGCTGGTGCCGCTCGCGATCGACGGCTTGAGCAGCGATACGCTCGGGCGGCGTTTTCGCGTCGCCGAGCATCCGCGCTTTCAGGAGTTGCTGGCCCAGCCAGGGCCGACGCGCTTCGCGGCTGACTCCGATCTACCCGATCCCTACGATGGCCTCGTGCAAGGCATGGCAGCCGGGCATCTCGAAGTGCACGACTGTCTGGGGTGTCCGCTGTTCATCCGCGGCGAGCCTTGGGGGTTGCTCACGCTCGACGCACTCGACCCGGCGCGCTTCAACACGCTCGACATGGCTTCGCTGCAAGCATTTCTCGGCCTCGCGGCCGCGACCGTCAGCGTCGTCGAACGCATCGACGCGTTGGCGCGCAATGGCGAAGAGGCGCAGCGTCGCGCGGAAGCTTATCGGCTGGCGAGCAGCGAGAGCCGGCGCGAGCTGATCGGCAGCAGCGATGCGCACCGCCGTATGGTGAAGGAGATCGAGGTGGTGGCCGCCAGCGATCTGACCGTGCTCATCACCGGCGAGACCGGCGTCGGCAAGGAGTTGGTCGCGAACGCGATCCACGCGCTGTCGCCGCGCGCGAACAAGCCGCTGATCAGCCTGAACTGCGCGGCATTGCCCGATACGCTCGTCGAGAGCGAGCTGTTCGGGCACGTGCGCGGCGCGTTTTCGGGAGCGTCGGCGGATCGGCGCGGCAAGTTCGAACTCGCCGACGGCGGCACCATTTTCCTCGACGAGGTCGGTGAGTTGCCGCTCGCGGTGCAGGCGAAGCTGTTGCGCGTGCTGCAGAACGGCCAGTTGCAGCGCATCGGCTCGGACCACGAACACAGAGTCGACGTGCGGCTGATCGCCGCAACCAATCGCGATCTCGCCGAAGAAGTGCGCGCGGGCCGCTTTCGCGCCGACCTCTATCATCGCCTCAGCGTGTATCCGCTGCGCGTGCCGCCGTTGCGCGAGCGTGGCCGCGACGTGCTGCTGCTGGCGGGCTTCTTCCTCGAAGACAATCGCTCGCGGCTCGGTTTGCTGAGTCTGCGTCTTGCGGCCGACGCGCAGGCCGCGTTGCTGCACTACTCATGGCCCGGCAATGTGCGCGAACTCGAGCATCTGATCGGACGTAGTGCGCTGAAGGCGTTGGCGGCCAGTCGTGAGCGCCGCCGTATTCTGACGTTGACGGCCGCGGACTTCGCGTTGTCCGACGCACAGAATCAAAAAGCCAATCAAACAGCCACGCAGAGCGAGGAAAGCGAGACGAAAGACTTTCGCAGCGCGGTCACCGAGTTCGAACGCAATCTCGTTCTCGAGGCGCTGATCCGCAATAGGCAAAACTGGGCGGCGGTCGCGCGCGAGCTAGGGCTGGACCGGGCGAATCTGAACCGGCTGGCCAAACGGCTCGGGCTCAAATAAGCGAGCAGGTGAAGGAGCATCGTTGCAGCACGCAAATGCGACCAGGCGAGGCCACATCGGATCGCGCCGAAAACAGATTGTCAGCGCCGCGCGCTAGGCCTAACGTCTTAACCAAAGCCAAAGGCCCGCTTCGGAAAATCGAACTTCGCGGCACACAGCGCGTCGGTCATAGTGGGCCCTAACGAGGACCAACACACTAAACCAGGAGACTCCTCCATGTCCGCTGCCCCACAGAAGCTCGACGATTGGCTCAACAAGCAGGCGGTGGCCGAAGACGACATCACCGCGTTTCCGTTAGCGGCGCTCGCCGCCACGCTCGATCGCGAGGAAAGCGGCGACACTGTGCCGCCGTTGTGGCACTGGCTGTACTTTCTGCCGGTCGCACCGCTATCCGAAGTCGGTCCCGATGGACATCCGAAGCGTGGCGGTTTTCTGCCACCCGTGCCATTGCCGCGCCGCATGTGGGCGGGTGGCCGACTCACGTTTCATGCGCCGCTGAAGATCGGTGAGCATGCGCGGCGCACGTCGACGATCGCCAGTATCGAGGACAAGACCGGCCGCTCGGGCCGCCTCGTGTTCGTCACCGTGCAACATACGATCGAAGTCGATGGCGAGTTGAAGCTCGAAGAGGAGCACGACATCGTCTATCGCGACGCGCCGCAGGAGGGGGCGCGGCCGCAACAGCCGGCGCCCGCACCCGAGGGCGAAACGTGGCGCCGCAACATCGACGCCGATGCCGTGATGCTGTTCCGCTACTCGGCGCTGACTTTCAACGGCCATCGGATTCACTACGACCATCCCTATGTCACGCAAGTCGAAGGCTATCCGGGCCTCGTCGTGCATGGCCCGCTGATCGCGACGCTGCTCGTCGATCTCGTGCGCCGCGAACTGCTGCAAGCGACGCTGCAAAGCTTCGCGTTTCGCGCGCTTCGCCCGACCTTCGCGAATCAGCCGTTCACGGTATGCGGCAAGCCCGCCGCCGACGGCAAGACCATCGACCTGTGGGCGAAAGACCACGAAGGTTATCTGACCATGCGCGCGACCGCCGCGCTCGCCTGAATTCCACGGGACTCGACTATGCAAACCACGCAACACGATTCGTTCCAGGACATTCGAGAGGCCGTGCGCGATCTGTGTCAGCAGTTTTCCGGCGAGTACTTTCGCAAGATCGACGAGGCGCGCGGCTATCCGGAAGAGTTCGTCGACGCGCTGACGAAGGCCGGCTGGCTCGCCGCGCTGATTCCGCAGGACTTCGGCGGCTCGGGGCTCGGGCTCACGGAAGCGTCGGTGATCATGGAAGAGATCAATCGCGCGGGCGGCAACTCGGGCGCGTGCCACGGGCAGATGTACAACATGGGCACGCTGTTGCGGCACGGTTCGGAAGAACAGAAGCGCAAGTATCTGCCGCAGATCGCGAACGGCGACTTGCGTCTGCAATCGATGGGCGTGACCGAGCCGAGCACCGGCACCGATACGACGAAGATCAAGACCACCGCCGAACGGCGCGGTGACCGTTACGTGATCAACGGTCAGAAGGTGTGGATCTCGCGCGTGCAGCACTCGGACCTGATGATCCTGCTCGCGCGCACCACACCGCTCGCGGACGTGAAGAAGAAATCGGAGGGCATGTCGATCTTCATCGTCGATCTGCGCGAAGCGATCGGTCATGGCCTGACCGTGCAGCCCATTTTGAACATGGTCAATCACGAGACCAACGAACTCTTTTTCGACAACCTCGAAATCCCCGCCGAGAATCTGATCGGCGAGGAAGGGCAAGGCTTCAAATACATTCTCGATGGCCTCAACGCGGAGCGCACGCTGATCGCAGCGGAGTGCATCGGCGACGGTTACTGGTTCGTCGACAAAGTCACCGAGTACGCGAAGGAGCGCGTCGTGTTCGGCAGGCCGATAGGACAGAACCAGGGCGTGCAGTTTCCGATCGCGCGTTCGTTCATCAACGTCGAGGCAGCGAGCCTGATGCGCTTCGAAGCGGCACGTCGTTTCGACGCGCATCAACCGTGCGGCGCGCAAGCGAACATGGCGAAGCTACTCGCTGCGGACGCGTCGTGGGAAGCGGCCAATGCGTGCCTGCAATTTCACGGCGGTTTCGGCTTCGCGTGCGAATACGATGTCGAGCGAAAGTTTCGCGAAACGCGTCTGTATCAGGTCGCACCGATCTCGACCAATCTGATTCTCTCGTACGTGGCCGAGCATATCCTCGGGCTGCCGCGTTCGTTCTGACCCGCTGGCGGACATCATGAGATCACTCGACGGTATCAAGGTCATCACGCTCGAACACGCGATCGCCGCGCCGTTCTGCACGCGTCAACTGGCCGATCTCGGCGCGCGCGTGATCAAGATCGAACGGCCCGGCGTCGGCGATTTCGCGCGCGGCTATGACGAACGCGTGCATGGGCTGTCGTCGCACTTCGTGTGGACCAATCGCTCGAAAGAAAGTCTTTCGCTCGACCTGAAGCAGCCCGCGGCGGCGGAGATTCTCGATGCATTGGTTGCCGATGCCGACGTGCTCGTGCAGAACCTCGCACCGGGTGCGGCCGAACGGCTCGGCCTCGGCTACGACACGCTGAGCCAGAAGTATCCGAAGCTGATCGTCTGCGATATTTCCGGCTACGGCGCGGACGGTCCGTATCGCGACAAGAAGGCGTACGACCTGCTGATTCAAAGCGAGTCCGGCTTTTTGTCGATCACCGGCTCTCCAGGCGCGCCAGCGAAGGCGGGCTGCTCGATCGCGGATATCGCGGCTGGCATGTACGCTTATTCGAACATCCTGAGCGCGCTGTTGCAGCGGGGACGCACGGGGCGCGGTTGCCGTATCGACGTGTCGATGCTCGAGAGCATGGTCGAGTGGATGGGCTATCCGCTCTACTACGCGATCGACGGTCAGTCGCAGCCCGCGCTCGCGGGCGCCGCGCATGCAACGATCTATCCTTATGGCCCGTTTCCCGCTGGCGACGGCAAGACGGTCATGCTCGGCCTGCAGAACGAACGCGAATGGAAGCTGTTCTGCGAGCGCGTGCTCGAACAGCCTGAGCTAACAACCGACGAACGCTTCGCATCGAACTCGAAACGCACTGCGGCGCGCGATGCATTGCGCGAGGTGATCGTCGCGGCGTTCGCGAAGCTGAGTGCCGCGCAGGTGATCGAGCGACTCGATCAGGCAGGCATAGCGAACGCGCAGATGAATACGCTCGCGGACGTGTGGGCGCATCCGCAACTGAAAGCACGCGAGCGCTGGCAGGAAGTCGGCACGGCAGTGGGCACGATACCGGCATTGCGGCCTCCGGGTTTGCCTTCCGACATCGAGCCTCGGATGGACCCTGTACCTACGCTTGGTCAACACACCGAATCAATTCTGCGCGAGCTTGGTTACGACAATGCGCGCATCGACGCGCTGCGCGCGGCCGGCACGATCTGATTCAGTAAGCCTGTTTCGGTTCGCGCCCGCATGCATGTGATGCGGGATGACAAGCCGGTATTCCGAACGAACCCGATGCAACCTGGCATCACACGGCGCACGACACTCATGAACGACCATCCCAGTCTCACGCTCGCCACCTTCGCTGCGCAACTCGACTTCGACAGTATCCCGCACGAGGTCGTCGAGCGGACCGTCAACCTGTACGTCGATTGGCTCGGCTCGGCGCTTGCAGGCAAAGGCGCACGCCCCGTCGAGACGATCGCTCGGTTTGCGCGCGCGGCGGCCGGTGCGACGAACCAGGGCCTCTGCGAGGTACTGATCGATCGCGGCCGCACGACGCCGTATTTCGCCACGATGATCAACGGCGCGGCATCGCATTTCGCCGAACAGGACGACGTGCACAATGGCTCGGTGTTTCATCCTGCGACCGTGGTGTTTCCGGTTGCGCTCGCGTTGGCACAGGCAAAGCGAGCGTCGGGGCGCGACTTCATCACGGCGGCCGTGGCGGGATACGAGGTCGGCATTCGCATCGGCGAATTTCTCGGGCGCTCGCACTACAAGGTGTTTCACACCACGGGCACGGTCGGCACGCTCGCGGCGGCGGCAACTGCAGGACGATTGCTGGGCTTGGCGCCGTCGCAGATGCTCGATGCGTTCGGCTCGGCGGGCACACAGGCTAGCGGCTTGTGGGAATTTCTGCGCGACGCCGCCGACTCGAAGCAACTTCACACCGCGATGGCCGCCGCGAACGGCCTGATGGCCGCGCAACTCGCCGCCGACGGCTTCAAGGGTGCGACGCACATTCTCGAAGGCGCGCAGGGCATGGCCGCGGGCATGTCGAGCGATGCCGATCCGGCTCGCCTCGTCGATCGCCTTGGCAGCCGCTGGGCGACCGCGGAGACGTCGTTCAAATATCACGCGGCGTGCCGTCATACGCATCCGGCCGCCGATGCGCTGCTCGCTGTGGTGCGGGGGCATCGTCTCGCGCCGCGCGACATCGCGAAGGTCGTCGCGTACGTGCATCAAGGCGCGATCGATGTGCTCGGTCCCGTGATCGCGCCACGTACCGTGCATCAGGCCAAGTTCAACATGGGTACGGTGCTCGGGCTCGTCGCGCATCATGGCTATGCGGGCATGACCGAATTCGAGCAGGGTTTCGACGCGAGCGAAATCCTTGTGTTTCGCGACAAGGTCACGATGACGCTCGACGCTGAAGTGGACGCCGCCTATCCCGCGCGCTGGATAGGCAAGGTCACGGTGACCACGACCGACGGCCGTGTTTTCGATGGGCGTGTCGATGAACCGAAGGGCGATCCAGGGAACACGTTGTCGCGCGACGAGATTGCGATGAAGCTGCATCGGCTGGCGGCATTCTCGGGTGCGGCTAGTGAAGAGGAAGCGGCGCAACTGCTTCGCCGCGCGTGGGGTGTTGCCGAAGTGGCGCAGATTGGCCCGGTATTCGATGCAACTGCGCGCACGATGGTGGCGGCATGAGCGCGCTGCCCCGGTCATATCTGTTCGTGCCTGGGAATCGGCCTGAGCGGTTTGACAAGGCCTATGCGGCCGGCGCGGATGCGGTGATTCTCGATCTGGAAGACGCGGTGCAGCCGGATCAGAAAGTGCCTGCGCGCGCGGCGGTGGTGGCCGCGGTATCGGCTAACACATCGCGGGCCGTGTGGGTGCGTATCAATGGCTCGGATACGCCTTGGTTTTCAGATGACGTTGCTGCGCTCGTTGGTCAGAGCGGCGTCGCCGGAATCGTGCTGCCGAAGGCTGAGACGCGCGAACAGATCTGCGCGGTGCTGGCGAACGCGCATCCGGCGTTAAGCGTACTGCCGATTGTCGAGACTGCGCGCGGATTCGCGAATCTTGCGGAGCTATGTGGCGCGCCGCGCGTGCCGCGTCTCGTGTTCGGCACGCTGGATTTTCAGGTCGATCTCGGCATCGATGGGGATGGCGAGGAGTTGCATCTGTTTCGCTCGCAGATCGTGCTTGCGTCGAGGTTGGCCGGCATCGGTGCGCCGGTGGATGGCGTATCAACGGCCATTACCGATGCTGATGCGGTGCAAGCCGATGCACGGCGCGGGCGGCGGTTTGGTTTCGGCGGCAAGCTTTGCATACATCCGAAGCAGATCGAGGCGGTGCACCGCGCATATGCATGGAGTGACGCTGAGGTGGAGTGGGCGCGACGCGTGCTTGCGGCTGTCGAGGCGAGCCATGGCGGGGCAGTCGCCGTGGATGGAAAGATGGTCGATATGCCGGTGATCCTGCGGGCGCGGAGAGTTTTGAGCAACTCCGAGAGCTTCTGACAACGCCGTTTTCGTCGTGCCCTCATAGCAGGATTCTTACATCGCCTGCTGGTCATTCGGACGACGTACCGGTAAGCACCTGACCCAAGGGAATACCCTCCCATCATCGCACTTGAATAGTTAGCAGGTCACATGCTAGATTGAATTGTTATCGGTAACAATATTCGCCGAAAAGCAAAAAGATCTGTTCCTTTCAGCACGTCAGAAAAATACCTTCCCGATGAGTACAATTCAAAATCCAGTTCTGCGCGGCTTCAACCCGGACCCTTGTATATGCCGTGGCAAGGATGCGTGGTATATCGCGGTTTCAACGTTTGAATGGTATCCGGGCGTTCTCATTTACGAATCGAAAGACTTCGTCAATTGGGAACTCAAGGCCACGCCTCTGGACAGGTTATCGCAATTGAACCTGATCGGAGAGCAGCCGTCCGGAGGTATATGGGCGCCAGCCTTGTCCTATCATGACGGTCTTTACTGGCTCGTCTATACCGACACCAAGGCATGGAAAGGCGAGCAGAAGATTTCCCCGCTGCGCGACATGCATAACTACCTCGTGACCGCCCCGGACATTGCCGGACCCTGGTCGGAGCCCGTCCATCTCGTCTCTGGTGGATACGATCCATCCCTGTTCCACGACGAATCCGGCAGAAAGTGGCTCGCTTATATCCGGCGCGACTTCAGAGGAATCCACGAAGATCTTTTCGTCGGAATCGTTCTGCGGGAATACTCGGTGCAGGAGGAAAAGCTGATCGGTGAAGAGCGTGTCATTTATAAAGGCGCCAACCTGAAGACCGATTACTTCATGAAATGTCAGATATACGAGGCTCCCCATTTATTGAAGAGGGGGGACTGGTACTACTTGATCACGGCGGAGGGCGGCACAGGCTATACGCATGCAACGTGCGTATCCAGGTCCCGCGATATCTTCGGTCCATACGAGTTTCATCCTGACACGCCGATGCTCACGTCGCGCGACGCGAACGGACGGATCCAGCGGACCGGACACGGCAATCTGGTCGAGGGTCCGAACGGCCGGTGGTACATGACGTACCTCGGATCGAGACCAATCGATGCGCAAACGAAGCGCTCGCCGCTAGGCCGCGAGACCTGCATCGCCCCGATCGAATGGCATGCCGACTGGCCCCACCTCGCCACTGGCGGAGTGGTCCCCGCCGAATCTTTTGCGATCGACTCCGATATCGAGCAAAGGCTCGACAGCAGTTGGGCGATCGATTTCGGACAATGCGGCGCGCTGCCGCTGGAACTGCAGAGTCTGCGCATTCCCATTAGCGACGACTGGTGCAATCTTCACGACCGTCCGGGCTATCTGCGGATAAGGGGACAAGAGTCACCAACCTCGCGGTTCCATCAAAGCATGCTGGCCTGTCGAATCCGTGACTGGCAGTTCGAGGTCGAAACGGCGCTGGAATTTTCGCCCAAGTCATATCTGCACATGGCTGGGCTCATGGCGCGTTACGACGAAAACACCTTTTACTACCTGTTCGTCACGCGCGACGACGACGGCACGAAAATCCTGTCCTACATGGAAATGGATGCGGGCAGCTTCGCCTATAGCAATCGACTGGCGACGCTGCCCGAGTCCACCGGGATCGACCTGCGGATTCGCGTCGTAGACGCGAAACTGAGTTTCTTCTATCGCGTGGCACACGGTGACTGGAAGGACCTCGGACTGGCAAAGGATTTCACGAAACTCAGCGATGAATATGCCACCCCAATCGGCTTCACGGGGGCTTTCGCTGGTATCACCGCCAACGACATGCTGGGCTTTCGCGAACCTGCCGACTTCAAGTCGTTCTCATATCGCCAACTGACCGGCTAGAGCTCGAATTTCGCTTCACCGCTGTCGCTTAATAATAAGGAAGACTTCATGCGCTTTCGTTGGAGACATCGCTATCTCGTGCTGCTGATTCTGTTCGCGATCTATCTGCTCTGTTACATGGACAGAATGATCATGGCAGCGGCTATTCCATTTATTGCGTCGGAGTTTCATCTGTCGGCGATGGAAATGGGAGGAATCCTGAGTGCGTTCTTCTTCAGCTACGCGCTATGTCAGATTCCGGCCGGCCTGCTGGCAGACAGATTCGGCCCGCGGCTGATGACGACGATCGGCATCACGTGGTGGACGATTTTCACCGCGCTTACCGGACTGTGCAATTCGCTCGGCTTGATGGTGGTGGTGCGGGTCGCATTCGGCGTCGGCGAAGCGCTCTTTCCTCCGGCCGCGTTCAAGGCGCTGTCGGCGTGGTTCCCGAAGCGCGAATTGGGCCGGGCGACCGGGCTGATGATGACCACGAATGCGCTGGGACCCGCTCTGGCTCCGCTGTTCGTGGCGGCCGTGATGGCCGTATGGGGATGGCGCGCGATTTTCACGAGTCTGTTCATCCCCGGTATCGCGATGGCGATATTCGGCTGGATCTATATCAGAAACAACCCGAAGGACAGCAAGCACGTTTCGAATATCGAACTAGAGGAAATCGACACCCGCGAAAAGGCTTCATCTGCGTCCGCCGGCAAAGCGGATTTTGCTGGACTGGTGAAAACGCCGCTGGTCTGGTGGTGCTTTGTCACCTTGTTCGTATTCAGCATCGCTTCGTGGGGAATTATGAGCTGGTTCCCGACGTACCTGCTGAAAGCGCGCGGCCTTTCGACGGCCAAAATGGGCATTATGGCGTCGGTGCCATTTCTGGTCGGCACGATTGCCTATTGCATCACGGGCTTTCTCTCCGACAAGTTCTTCCGCAATCGTCGCGAATTGCTTGTCGTCCTCGGCTGCATCGTGGCCGCCATCTTTGCCTATCTGACGGCCCATGCGGAGACCGTGGAAACGGCGGTGTTCTATCAGACGATCGGCTATTTCTTCTCGACCATGGCCGGCTGTTCGTTGTACACGATCCCGAACGTCGCGCTGCCGAACAAGGTCGTCGGATCGGCAATCGGCTTTGTCAATGCAGCGGGTCAACTGGCAGGATTTCTTTCCCCGCTGATCGTCGGTTACATCCTGACCAGCACGAATGACGACTTCAATGTCGTGTTCCACCTTTTCGTCGGCTGCTTCTTGCTGGCTTCGGTTTCCGCATGGTTCATCAATACGAGGACGGATCGCAGCGACACCGTCACTCGGGCCGAGGGTGGAGAAGTGGCCGTGCGGAACCGGACAGCCGGATAAATGCCGCGACGGGGCTTGGGCCGGCGATAATGCCAGCTCAGTCACCTGCTTTGAATCGCGCGACCATGAAATCGATGATCGAAAATTTTTCGAGCGGCATCAGCGTGTTTGCGGCGGTAGTCGACGCCGGTACGTTCGCGGCTGCGTCGGAAGTGATCGGAATGTCGCCGCCCGGTGTGAGCCGGGCGATTGCAAGGCTGGAAAAGAGATTGAAGATCCGGCTCTTCAATCGAACTACGCGGTCCGTGTCCCTGACGGACGAGGGCCGCCGTTTTTACGAGCAGGTCATGCCGCACCTCGCAGGGCTGGAGGAAGCCGCCGTGGCCGCGGCTGGTGGCGCATCGGCGGTGCGGGGAAAGCTGCGGGTCAACCTCGATCCAGTGTGTTACCGGGCGATACTCGGGCAACGCCTCGACCATTTCATGGACGCGCATCCTGAGCTCGAAATCGAGTTCATCGCGCGCGACCATCTCGGCGATCTGGTTCTCGAGGGCTTTGATCTCGCGTTGCGGTTCGGCGAGCCGAGGACATCTTCCCTCGTCGCACGCAAGCTGCTCGACACGGCCGTGGTCACGGTGGCCGCACCGTCGTACATCGCACGACGTGGGCGCCCGGCAAAGCCGGAAGATCTCGAAGGCCCAAGCCACCGTTGCCTGGAATTCCGCAATTCGGAGACAGGCAAGCCGTTCCCCTGGGAGTTCCATCGCAAACGCAAGAAAACTGTGATTGCACCGCGCGGGCGATTGACGGTGAACGATCCTGGCGCGCTACTGAATGCGTGCCTCGCTGGCTCCGGTGTCGCGCAGATGCTTCTTTTCGGTGCCGAGCAACTGATTGCCGAAGGGCGGCTGATCAATCTCTTTCCCGACTGGCCTGACGAGCGCTATCCGCTGTACGCCTGCTATCCGTCACGCCATCACGTTCCGGCGAAGACGCGTGCCTTTCTGGAGTTCGTCGTCGAGTTGGCAAACGCTCACTCGTGAGCGGCCGTTACTCGAACAGCCTGCATTAACCAACCTCCACGCGGTTCCGCCCTCTGTCCTTGGCGCGATACAGCGCCAGGTCCGCGCGCTTGACGATGGCGTCGACGTCATCCTCACCAGGCTGGCGCTCGGTCACGCCGATGCTGACCGTAAATGGAATCGGCTTGCCGAGCCGCCACGGATGCTCGAAGTTCTGCTGCTCGATCGTCTGGCGCAAGTCTTCGGCCACGCTCGTCGCCTGTTCGATATCGAGGCCCGGCAGCGCGGCGACGAACTCCTCGCCGCCCCAGCGGGCAAACACGCCGATGCGCCAATCGGCGTTCATGACGACTTTGGCCATCACGCGCAGCACTTCGTCGCCAATGTCGTGTCCGTAACTGTCGTTGATCTTCTTGAAGTAATCGATATCGAGGAGAAAGATCGAAAGCTTGCTGTCCGACCCCAGCAGGTTCTCGACCGTGTCCGCGAATTCTCTTCGGTTGGGCAGGCCGGTCAGCTCGTCGGTCACGGCCTGCTTCTGCAGCAGATCCATCAATTGGACGCGATCGGCGATGTCGCGAATCACGGCGGTGAATTCGATCAGGCCGCCCACGTTGATCTTCGAGATCGCGATTTCGACGGGCAGCAGCGAGCCGTCGCGATGCAGCCCATAGACACGGTTGCGCTCGTCCATTTGCCGCGAGCGCACCGGAGAGCGGGCGAACTGATGGACGTATTGGGAGTGATTGGCGCGATAGCGCTCGGGCAGCAGTTCCGTGATGGGGTGCCCCACCATCTCCTCGACCGAATAGCCGAAAAGGTTTTCCGCAGCGCGATTGAAGAGAGTGATGCAGTGCTGCTGGTCGATCGTAATGATCGCGTCATAGGCGGCATCCACCACCGAGCGGAAACGCGACGTGCTGACTTCCAGTTCGTGCATCAACTCCATCTTTGCGGTGATCTCGAGACCCGTCACCATGATTTCGTTCACCGAGTTCGCGCCTCTGTTGTGCCGCAGCGGCTTCAACGACAGGCGCCACCAGTGGGTTCCGTCTCTCAGGTCATAAGCCTGCTCGAGTTCGCGGGCGACGCCGGATTCAAAGCATTCGCTGAGCTTCTGACGGAATTCGGTTCGTGCGTAATTGGGAATCAGCGTGTCGAATGACGCCGGGAACGATTTGATGCTGTTGCGCTTGCCGCCCGTCATTTGCATGAAATGGTCGTTGCAGGCGGAAACCACCAGCTGCCCCCTCTCATCGCGCGCGACGATCGCGACGCTTGCGGCGATTTCGTCGACGATCGTCCGCATCGTGCAGGACCAGTCATCAACCATTCTGCCTCCGAGAATCTACCTGAATGCCCCGTATGTTCTCCTGAACAGCACGCACGTCTACATTCAAATCATCCGGTGCGACCGGCTCCGAAGCTCGATATCGGGCCGCTTTGAAATGGGCATGGCCGGCCAACATGCGGGGGGAGTACATCGACAGAGTAGGCCGTAGTCCGATTTTTGGGAAGAATTTATTCCTGGAAATGAAGTACCAGACTCTGATGCGCTGCAGCCTTTCAGGTATGCAAATCGCTTCTTTTTCATCCCTTAATCAAACCGGAACACTCACCTCCAAAAAACCCAATTCCCACCCCACGTCGCCTGTCGCACTCTTGAAGCCAACGGCCCGCACGATCCAACCACGGCCGTTCAGCGCTCTGCCCCGAGCCGCCGCATCCAACGAAGGCAGCCTCGCAGAACTGTTCCGCGCACGCGAGCCTCTCGCCCGTGCACCGCCTAAAAATACAGGAGACACAATTTGCCCGCCCCCATTAACTCCGGCGCACGCCTCGACCGCCTGCCGATCAGCCGCTTTCACTGGAACATCCTCGGCCTGATCGGCGCAGGCGCTTTCCTCGACGCCTTCGACATCTACCTCGCCAACGGCGCGCTCGCGGCGATGGTCAAAACCGGCTTCACCGATCTGCGCCTCGGCTCGTTCTTCATCTCCGCGACCTTCATGGGCATGATGATCGGCGCGGGCCTGTCGGGCTATCTCGGCGACCGCTACGGCCGACGCTTTTCGTATCAAGCCAATCTCGCGGTCTTCGGCCTCGCATCGCTCGCCGCCTGCTTCGCGCCGGACATCTACTGGCTGATTCTGCTGCGCTTCATCATGGGCATCGGCCTAGGCGCCGAACTCGTGGTCGCCGCGGGCACGCTGTGCGAATTCGTGCCACCCGCCACGCGCGGCCGCTGGACCGCGTTGCTCGCGCTGATCATCAACTCCGGTCTGCTCGGCGCGACCGCGGTCGGCTATTGGGTGATTCCAAATCTCGGCTGGCGCTACATGTTCGCGATCGCTGGCGTCGGCGCGATGGTCGTGTGGTTCCTGCGGCATCGGATGCCGGAGTCGCCGCGCTGGCTGGAAACGGTTGGCCGGCTCGAAGAGGCGGAGGCCACCGTCGCGGCGATCGAGCGACAGGTCGAGGCGCGCGTCGGCAAGCTGCCGCCGGTCGCGCGCGTGGTCAGTCACGAGGTGCCGGCCGCGCCGTTCTCGGCGCTGTTCGCGCGCGGCATGATCGGCCGCACGCTGGTCGCCGCGCTGACCTGCATGGCGATCAACATGTCGTTGTACGGTTTCGTCGCGTGGCTGCCGACGTTCTTCGTCAAGGAAGGTCTGACCATCGTGCAGTCGCTCGGCTTCGTGCTGCTGATGTCGTTCGGCGCGCCGGCCGGTGCCGTGGTCGGTTATCTCGTGACGGACCGCCTCGGGCGGCGCAACGGCATCGTGCTGTTCTCGCTGGCAACGATCGTGCTCGGC
This sequence comes from Paraburkholderia sp. BR14374, assembly GCF_040948685.1. Lineage (NCBI taxonomy): Bacteria > Pseudomonadati > Pseudomonadota > Betaproteobacteria > Burkholderiales > Burkholderiaceae > Paraburkholderia > Paraburkholderia sp. BR14374. The sequence goes on from NZ_JBFPKF010000037.1 coordinate 16,660, forward strand.
TTCGTCTACGTGCAGATGCGCGCGCCGGTGCCGATCGCGGTCGTCGGCTTCGCGCTCGTCACGACGATCTACACGGTCTGCACGCTCGGCCTGTTCGGCTATATCCCCGAGCTGTTTCCGACCGCGCATCGCTTGCGCGGCACCGGCGTGGCCGGCACGTGCGGCCGCGCGGCGTCGATGTCGACACCGTATGTCGCGCTGCTGCTCTACACGCAGTTCGGCGTGACGGGTGTGCTGACGATGGTCGGTGGCGTGCTGTTGCTGCTGAGCATCGCGATTCTCACGCTGCGCATCGAAACGAGTCAGCAGACGCTCGAAGAGATCTCGCCCGATGCCGAGCTGATACCGCAAGCGGAGATGATGCAAGAGTCGGCATAGGCCGTACGCGCATGAAGGGAGGCCGTCGATTCGGATCTTTCCCCGGCTAAATTTTCACCACACCTGGTTAAGATGAAAGTCTGTCCTGCCCATGCTTCGCTAGCAGCTTTCATCATGCACTTCGATTTCGTCGATTTACGCCTGCTCATGCACATCGCCGACACGCGCAACCTCGCGCGTGCGGCGGAGCGTTCACACTTGTCGGCGCCGGCCGCCAGCAACCGGGTCAAGAATCTCGAGGAGCAGCTCGGCATCAAGCTGCTCTATCGAACCAGCCAGGGCGTGACGCCGACACCCGCGGGCGAGGCCTTCGTGCATCATGCGCGGCTCGTGCTCGAACGCGTCGAGCATCTGGCCGGCGATATGCAGGAGTACGGCGATGGCATCAAGGGCCACGTGCGCATCTGGGCCAACACGACCGCGATCAGCGAGTTCCTGCCGGCCGTGCTGAGCCGTTTTCTGCGCGATCACCCGGACGTGAACATCGATCTGCGCGAAGTGCTGAGCGGCGAGATCGTCAAGGGCGTCGCCGACAGCGCGACCGATATCGGCATCGTCGCGGGCAATGTGCATGCCGAGCATCTGCAGATGCTGCCGTATCGCGACGATCGGCTCGTGCTCGTGACCTCGTGCGAGCATCCGTTCGCGAGGCAGGCGTCGGTCGATTTCTCGCAGGTGCTGAACGCGAACTTCGTCAGCCTGCCGACGTCGAGCGCGATCCACGCATTCATCATGAGCGCCGCCGATGCGCTTGGCGCGCGTCTCAAGCTTCGCATCCAGGTCGGCAACTTCGAGGCCGCTTGCAGGATGATCGAGGCGGGTGTCGGAATCGGCATCGTGCCGGAATCGGTCGCGCTGCGGCACAGAAAGACGATGCAGATCGCGATCGTCGGCCTGAACGATCCGTGGGCCGAGCGTAAGCTGAAGATCTGCGTGCGCAGCCTGCAGGACTTGCCGCCGTTCGCGCGCGTGCTCGTCGACCGGTTGACGGCGGCGGCGGAGAGGGACGGCGCGACCGATGCTTGACGCTTGACGCGCGGGCTTCGCACACGCGTCTGGAGCTTGACCAAGTTTCCTTCTGGAAACAACGCTACCTTTTGTCAACCGGTATTTCACTCCCCAGGCACCTCCTTGCCGCCGTAAAAAGCCACGTGTATAGTTTCCGAACTTACTCTTGTTTCGCATCGGAAATTAAAGGGGTTCACATGGACGCGTCCACCATCCTTGCCGATCTCGGCATTGCCCACGCCGCACAAGCCGGCGATATCGCGGTTCATTCGCCGATCACCGGCGCGCTCATCGGCCGTGTGGCCAGCCAGACGGCGGCCGAGGTCGACGCGGCGCTCGCCCGGGCCAAAGACGCGTTCGCCGTATGGCGCAACGTGCCGGCGCCGCGCCGCGGCGAGCTGGTGCGGCTGCTCGGCAATCGGCTGCGTGAACAGAAGCACGCGCTCGGCAGCCTCGTTTCGCTGGAAACCGGCAAGATCCTGCAGGAAGGCATGGGTGAAGTGCAGGAAATGATCGACATCTGCGATTTCGCGGTCGGTCTGTCGCGCCAGCTGTACGGTTTGACGATCGCGTCCGAGCGCCCGGGGCATCGGATGGCGGAGTCGTGGCATCCGCTCGGCACCTGCGTCGTGATCTCCGCGTTCAATTTCCCGGTGGCGGTGTGGTCGTGGAATGCGGCGCTCGCGCTGGTGTGCGGCAACGCGGTGATCTGGAAGCCGTCGGAAAAGACGCCGCTGTCGGCGCTCGCGGTGAACAAGATTCTCGAAGATGCACTGAAGGAATTCGGCGATGCGCCGGCTGGCCTCGCGGCGCTGATCATCGGCGGCCGCGACGTCGGCGAAAAGCTCGTGGCCGATCCGCGCGCGTCGATCGTCAGCGCGACGGGCAGCACCGAAATGGGCCGCAAGGTCGGCGTCGAAGTGGCGAAGCGCTTCGGCCGCTCGCTACTCGAACTCGGCGGCAACAACGCGGGCATCGTCGCGCAGACGGCCGACCATGAACTCGCGATGCGCGGCATCCTGTTCTCGGCGGTCGGCACGGCCGGTCAGCGCTGCACGTCGCTGCGGCGTCTGTTCGTGCACGACAGCGTGTACGAAAAGACCGTCGAGCGTCTGAAGCAGCTGTATAGCCGCGTGCCGATCGGCAATCCGCTCGAAAAGGGTACGCTGATGGGGCCGCTGATCGACCGTCAATCGTTCGACCGCATGCAGGAAGCGCTGCAGCAGGCGAAGGCCGAGGGTGGCAAGGTGTTCGGCGGCGAGCGCGTGGAAGTGAAGGGTTATGAGGGCGGCTACTACGTGCGTCCGGCCATCGTCGAGATGCCGTCGCAAACGGCGGTCGTGCTAAAGGAAACTTTCGCGCCGATTCTATACGTGCTGCGCTATGCCGACTTCGCCGATGCGGTCGACGCGAACAATGCCGCGCATCATGGTCTGTCGTCGTGCGTGTTCACGAGCGACCTACGCGAAGCTGAGCGCTTCCTGTCCGCGTCGGGCAGCGACTGCGGCATCGCCAACGTCAACATCGGTCCGAGCGGCGCGGAGATCGGCGGGGCGTTTGGCGGCGAGAAGGAAACGGGCGGCGGCCGCGAGTCGGGTTCGGATGCGTGGAAGGCGTATATGCGTCGCGCGACCAATACCGTGAACTACTCGTCGGCGCTGCCGCTGGCGCAGGGTATCGACTTCAATCTCGACTGACGCGCGCAAGTGTGACGTCGCCGTCAGGCGTGCCACGGCCGCGCGTTGCAGATAGCAATCCGTTTGCGCCGCCCGGCGTTCCGGAGCGGCCACGTTACTCGTGGAGTAAGACGTGAGTTCGAAAGTCGTGATCGTCGGCGGTGGGGTGATCGGCAGTTCGATTGCGTATTTCTTGCGGCTGTCCGATCCGACAGTCGGCGTCACGGTGATCGAACGCGATCCGACCTATGCGCGTTCGTCGTCGGCCTTGTCGGCGGCGTCGATCCGGCAGCAATTTTCTACGCCGCTTTCCATTCAGATGTCGCTGTTCGGCATCGAGTTTCTGCGCTCGATCGGCGAGCGGCTGGAAGTCGACGGCACGCGGCCGTCGATCGATCTGCACGAAGGCGGCTACCTGTTTCTCGCGACATCGGCCGGTGAAGCGACGCTGCGCGAGAATCACGCGCTGCAAACAAGCCTCGGCGCGGATATCAGCCTGCTCGACACGCATGGCTTGCAAACGCGCTTCCCCTGGCTCAATACCGACGATCTCGTTGCCGGCGCTTTTGGCGAAAGCGGCGAGGGCTGGTTCGACGGCTACGGTCTCGTGCAGGCGCTGCGCAAGAAAGCGCAAGCGCTCGGCGCGCGCTATGTCGCGGCCGACGTCACCGCGCTGCATCGCGACGGCAGCCGTGTCACGCAGGTACGAACCGCGGACGGTGAGACCTATGCTTGCGATGTCGTCGTCAACGCGGCCGGCGCGTGGTCGCGCAAGATCGCGCAGATGATCGGCATCGACCTGCCGGTCTATGCGCGGCGGCGCAGTATCTTCAACGTCACGTCGCCGGCAAGGCTCGAACGCTGCCCGCTGCTGATCGATCCGAGCGGCGTGTACTTCCGGCCCGAAGGCAATTCGTATATCTGCGGCACGTCGCCATCGGCTGATAACGACCCCGACGATTTACCGCTCGACGAAGTCGATCACGCGCTATTCGACGACGTGATCTGGCCGACGCTCGCGAATCGCGTGCCGCAATTCGAGGCGCTACGCGTGCAGAACTGCTGGTCCGGCTATTACGAATACAACGTGCTCGATCAGAACGCGATCATTGGACATCATCCGGATGTCGAAAACTGCATCTTCGCGAACGGCTTCAGCGGCCACGGTTTGCAGCAAGGCCCGGCAACCGGACGCGGCATCAGCGAATTGATTCTGCATGGCCGCTATGCGACGCTCGACCTCGGTTCACTCAGCTTCGCGCGTGTGCTTGAAAACCGGCCGATCATCGAGAAGAACGTGGTGTAGCTAGCGCCCCTATATGGCCCGATGCGGGGTCATGCGGAAAACGCAATAAGTAGTGCATAGATATCGTTTGCCGCAGATCCCGCCGATGGCCACAATCGACGCCGATCGTCTTCGACATCCCAATCGATATCAACGAGAGGCAGGCGGCCGTCATCATGTTCTCATTCAATCCCGCATTCGAAGCACCGAGCGGCTCGCCGATCCGCGAGCTGTTCAAATACCTCGCGCAGCCCGGCATGATCTCGTTCGCCGGCGGCTATCCGGCGAGCGACCTGTTCGACCGTGAAGGACTCGATGCCGCGGCCGCGCGCGCCTCGCATCAGCCGACGCTGTGTCTGCAATACGGCCCCACCGATGGCATCGCGATCCTCAAGGAACAGCTTGCGCAATTGATGGCGCGGCGCGGCGCGCCATGCACGCCAACAGACCTGTTGGTGACGACCGGTTCGCAACAAGGCTTCGATCTGCTGCTGCGGGTGATGGTGGCGCCCGGCGACGTCGTGCTCGTCGAGCAGCCCGCGTATCCGGCCACGTTGCAGGCGCTGAAGCTGCAACAGGCCGACGTCGTCACGGTGCCCGTCGATCAGCACGGACCCGACGTCGCGAAGCTCGCCGCAGTGCTCGAATCGGGCACGCTGCGTCGCGCTCCCAAGCTGCTGTACACAGTGCCGACCTTCGCGAATCCCACTGGCGCGACCTTGTCGCTCGAACGTCGAATCGCATTGTTGAGACTGGCGGCGCGCTATCGGTTCATGATCGTCGAAGACGATCCGTATGGTGATCTGCGTTTCGATGGCACGGCAGTGCCTTCGCTTTTCGCGTTGAGCGGGCAGGTGCCCGGTTCGCGCGACTGGGTCGTGCATTTTTCGAGTCTGTCGAAGATCGTCGCGCCGGGTTTGCGGGTCGGCTGGATGGTCGCGCACGCGGAGATCGTGCGGCGCTGCGTGGTCGCCAAGCAGACGGTCGATCTGTGCAGCGCGCCGTGGACCCAGGTGATCGCCGCCGAGTACCTCGCGAGCGGCGCGTTGGAGCGTCATCTGCCGCGCATCATCGATGCATATGCCGTGAAATGCCGCGCGCTATGCGATGCGCTCGACACGCATCTCGCGCAGCACATCGCGTTTCATCGTCCGGCCGGCGGCATGTTCGTGTGGGCGCGTCTGAACGCGGCGCGCGATGCGTCCGACTATCTGCGCATGTGCATCGAACAGAACGTGATGTTCGTGCCGGGCGTCGCGTTTTACAAGGACGCGGTCGATAGGGCGGCGCTGCGGCTGTCGTTTGCCGCGCCCGGGGTGGAGGAGATCGTAACCGGCGTGCATCGAATGAAGCGCGCGCTCGGGCTGTACTTCGAGGGGCAATAAAACCCGCAACGCATCGATACAATTAGCGCAGTGCGGAAGATTACCCCGGCGAGCATCTAATGTGCAGCCGGGTTTTTTATTTCAATGCCAAAAATTGTGACGATTTAGCAGAATTCACCGCATTCCTTATTAATCGTGAATTGCGTTGCGTGCGAATACGCAATCGTTTTCGTCCGCGTATGCCGCGCTATCAGGTCGGCCGTGGCAAGCCGCGGGCGAGGCTGCAGGATTGCCATGGCGGGGGCGCGCTCGCGAGTGGACCGTCAAATGATCGCCCCCAATGAAATCGTTATTGCGCGCGTTAATTCAAGATTATGCGAATTGAATAAATTCGCGCGTTGCCAAATTTCGTAATGGAAGTGGCCGATTTATATGCGGAAATGCCATTTATAAAGATACGAAACCGTGTAATTATGTGTTTGCCGGTCGGTTTCCGTTTTGCGTGATTCCCTGCGTGTCTGAAAGACAGGTTTTGCATGGGCTCGCACCACGCGAGCCGGTCTTCGCACGGGAAAGCACCGTCGCCCGTCGCGTTCGCCCACGCATGCCGCATATGAGTGCCGCAATAGTATGCGTGACCGGGCCACAAAAACGTTAAACGAAGAAAAGAGGGCAACGCAATGAATTCACTCGACGAGAAGCGGCCGCTGCTGATCTACGACGGCACGCTCGGCGACCTCTACGGCATCTTTTTCAGAAGCCTTCTGCTGCAAATCGTGACGCTCGGCATTTACCGCTTCTGGGCGACCACGAACAACCGCCGCTATGTCTGGTCGCACATGCGCTTTCAGGACGAGCGCTTCGAGTACACCGGCACCGGGGGCGAGCTATTCAAGGGCTTTCTCGTCGCGATCGTAGTCGTGTTGGGCGCGACGTTCGCGGCTGGCGCACTGAGTGTGGTCTTGCGCATGCAGACGAAAAGCGCGGCACTCGGTTCGCTGCCTGTCGTCGCGTTTTATCTGCTGATCGTCGTGTTCGCGGCGGGCGCGTTTTTCAGCGCGCAGCGCTATCGGCTGAGCCGCACGCAGTGGTGCGGTGTTCGCGGCGGCATGACCGGCTCGGCGCTCGGCTACGGTGTGCGCGCGCTGCTGTATGCGCTGTTGTGCGTTGTCACGCTTGGCCAGATGTTGCCGTGGACGTCGATGCGTCTGACGGAGCGCCGCATCAACGCGAGCGGCTTCGGTAGCCTGGCGTTTCGCTTCAAGGGGCGCGCGCGGGTTGTCTACGGTCTGTTCCTCGTTACGTTCGTCGGCGTGGTCGCTCTTTTTGCGGTGCTGTTCATGGTGTTTCTGAAGGGCGCTCTCGCATCGATGCATGTCGGCCACGTGTCGGGGGAGGGTGTGGTGCCGTGGCGGGCCGCGCTCGGATCGCTGTTTTTGTTTTATGCGCTGTTCTCGATCGGCACGATGCTGATCCGCGGCTTCTATGTCGCCGCGCTGACGCGCCATGTGATGGGCAATACGTCGCTCGGCTCGCAATTGCATTTCGGCAGCAACGTCAGCGTTGCGCGTCTGCTCGGCTTGCAGTGCGGCAATCTTGCGATCATCGTGTTCACGCTCGGCTGCGGCGCGCCTATCGTGCTGCATCGGCTGATGCGCTTTGCCGCCGACACGCTGCAGGTTTCCGGCTACCTCGACGCGCACATGCTGGGGCAAAGCACCGTGGCTGCGCCGCTGACCGGCGAGGGCATGCTGAACCTGCTGGATCATGGTGGCGCCTTTTGAGCTTGGCCTCGCGTTGAGCGTGCAACGTTGGGCGGTGGTTTGCACGGTGTGCGGCAACCGATAGGACACGCGACTCATCGAAGGCGCCAGCGCGAAACGCAGTACGCTCAATGAGTTAGCGCAGTCATGCGCAGCTTGTCCACAAGCTTGTTCCCAAAATCTGTGGACAACAGGGGAGACGCGAAGCGGAGAGCTCGCGCGCGTAAGGCTACCGGGAAGGTACAGCACAAAAGCAAACAGCGGGACTCACCGTCGACCGGTTCATCCCGCTGCTTGTGTATGACGACGTTTGTGGCTTGCCGTGCGGCGCGCACGGCAAGCGTGGCAAACGCTTATCGGTCGAGGAACGACTTCAGACGGTCTGCGCGGCTCGGATGCATGAGCTTGCGCATCGCCTTGCTCTCGATCTGACGGATCCGCTCGCGCGTCACGTCGAACTGCTTGCCCACTTCTTCGAGCGTGTGATCCGACTTCGTGTTGATGCCGTAGCGCATGCGCAGCACCTTCGCTTCACGCGGCGACAGGGAATCGAGCGCGTCGTCGATTGCGGCACGCAGGTCGGCCTGCATCGCGGCATCCGCCGGCGACGACACGGCCGCGTCTTCGATCATGTCGCCCAGCGTCGCATCGCCGTCGTCGCCGACCGGCGTTTCGAGCGATACCGGTTGCTTCGCGATCTTCAGAATCCCGCGCACCTTCTCTTCCGACAACTCCATGCGTTCCGCGAGCACCGCCGGATGCGCTTCCTGGCCGGTCTGCTGCAGGATCTCGCGCGAAATGCGGTTCAGCTTGTTGATCGTTTCGATCATGTGCACTGGCACGCGGATCGTGCGCGCCTGATCGGCGAGCGAACGCGTGACGGCCTGGCGGACCCACCACGTCGCATACGTCGAAAACTTCCAGCCACGACGGTATTCGAACTTGTCCACGGCCTTCATCAGACCGATGTTGCCTTCCTGGATCAGGTCGAGGAACAGCATGCCGCGGTTCACGTACTTCTTCGCGATCGAGATCACGAGACGCAGGTTCGCCTCGATCATCTCGCTCTTGGCCTTGCGCATCTTCGATTCGGCCGCAACCATCTGGCGGTTGATCTCTTTCAGATGCTTGAGCGGCAGCGACACCGTCGCTTCGATGTCGATGAGCTTCTGCTGTTCGGACTGGATGGCCGGCAGATGACGCTCGAGCGCCGCACCATAGGTCGACGCGCCGGTGCGCGCGGCACGCTCGGTCCAGCCGAGATCGGCCTCGCTACCCGCGAACGTCTCGATGAACTTCTCGCGCGGCATGCCAGCCTTCGAGACGACGATCTGCAAGATGTTGCGCTCGATCGCGCGCACTTGCGCGACCTGGTGCTGCACGTCGCCGCACAGACGGTCGATCGTGCGTGCGGTGAAGCGGATCTTCGCGAGGTGCTGCTGAATGTCTTCGCGTGCGCGCAGATAGGCCTTCGAGGTGACGTCGCCGCGCGTGTGCGACGCGTTCATCTGGTCGAACAGAATGCCGACTTGGGCGAAGATTTCGAGGCAGTCGCTCGTGAGCTGCTTCAGGCGAGCTTCGTCCGCCGCCGACGAATCGGCCGGACCGACGTCGTCGTTGTCTTCATCTTCGCTGTCTTCGTCGGCATCGCTGTCTTCGTCCGCGTCCGCATCGGCACTCGCGACTTCTTCCGCGGCGGCCGTCTCTTCATTCAGACCGTCGACGAGTTCGTCGATGCGCAACTCGCCGTCGGCAACCTGCTGCGCGCTTGCGAGGATCGCGGAGATCGCGAGCGGGCATGCTGCGATCGCCTGCACCATTTCGTGCAGGCCGTCTTCGATTCGCTTCGCGATCGCGATTTCACCTGCGCGGGTGAGCAGCTCAGTCGCGCCCATTTCGCGCATGTACATACGCACGGGGTCGGTGGTGCGGCCGAATTCAGAGTCGACGGTCGACAGCGCGACTTCGGTTTCCTCGTCGGCCTGGTCGTCCGACACCACGGCGGGGGAGTTCGAGTTGAGCAGCAGCGTTTCTGCGTCCGGGGCTTGCTCGTACACTTGCACGCCCATATCGCTGAACGCGCTGACGATGCTGTCGATCGCGGCGGTTGCGGTGAAGTTGTCGGGCAGGTGGTCGTTGATCTGCGCGTGGGTCAGATAGCCTTGCTCTTTACCCAGCTGGATCAGTGCGCGCATCAGGCGCTGGCGTTCTTCGGCTTGTTGCGGCGGCAGCTCGGCTGCCACAGGGATCGCTTTGCCGGCGCCCTTGCCTTTGGCCGAACGGCCGGACGGAACTTTGGCAGTGAAGGCGGCGGTTTCGTGTTGCGAATCTTCGCGATCAAAAGGGTTCACGTAATTTCCTCTAGAGGCTTCGCTATGAGACGCAAGACGCTACCGTCAGGCGTTTCGAGCAGGGCTCAGCATCACCTGATGTGACTCAACGCGGTTGTTGGGCTGTGCTCTGGGGAGCAAAAAAGATGAGCCCGCTCGAAGCGGGCCGATGGACATGCGAAATTTTGCGCGGCTCGCATTATATACGAGCTTGGGGGTTCGCGCTCATGGGTGCACATCAAATCATCGTCGCGGTTGTCGCATGCATGCGTGAGACTGCGCGGGTGCGGAGTCCGTGTGCATGCGCGGGACATGACGTAGATAGGGGCGCATTGGTCCTTGCACAAGGGGGCTTGCCGTTTTCTTATCTATAGGTGCCATATCCCCCACGTGGCGTCCCCATAAGAAATTCGCAGAAGGGGCTTGACGGGTTGTCGATCGCTCTCCATAATCCCGCTTCTCTGCTGCAGACGCAGCGACGCAAACGAAGCAGTGCCGGGTGGTGGTAGTTCAGGCGCTGCGGGTTGGGCGGATCGATCTTTAAAAACTAACAGCCGATAAGTGTGGGCGCTTGATGCGGAATGCGGCGGCGGATCCTTATGGATCTGCTGCAAGGCAA
>NZ_JBFPKF010000038.1:0-22713 GCF_040948685.1 Paraburkholderia sp. BR14374
GGTAGATCCAGAAGATCGTGTCCACGATCATGGAACGATCTCACGTGATCTACCCGGACCTCCTCACGCTCTCACATCATGCCCCACGCGCGCGCGAATCGGGGACCGGCCCTGCCGAGCCGCTTACCTTGAAGCCGCTGAATACGGCCGACATCGGAATGACGTCGTAGGACGAGCGCTCATCACGAATGAAGGTATCGTAGACGGCGTCCCAGTCGTGGGCGTTCTCGGCGCGCATATGCTCGACGATGCACTCGCGTTGCAACGTTATGCGCGCCGCGTCACTCAGCTTGTTTACGGTGATCACGTTTGTCTCCGGTGTAGGTTTGGGTGTGGCCTGATCAACGCATATGGCAGCTTCGGGCACACACTGGATTTTATAAAAAATAGAGCATATGTCAACATGATTGACATATGAACTTGTGAGTATAATCCCTATATGAACTCACCCGCCCGCCTCCCCATCCAGTCGACAAGCGAACGCGCTGTCCCCACGGACAGCATCGATGAAGCCATCCTGGCCTTTCATCAGGCCTATCAGGTGACCATTGCTGGCGCAGACGAGCGGCTCGCCGAACTCGGCTTGGGCCGGAGCCACCACAAGGTGCTCTATTTCGCTGCGCGCCGCCCACGCTGCCCGGTCAGTGACGTGCGCGAATTTATTGGCGTGTCACGACAGGCCCTGCAGCGGCCCGTGAACGATCTGCACCGCCACGGCCTGATCGAAACCCTCGTGTCGCCCACCAACCGGCGTGTCCACCAGCTGTTGCTGACCGAGGCGGGTGCCGCGCTCGAATCCGAGGTCACTCAGCTCGTGCGCCAGCGCTTCGAACTTGCGTTCGAACGCGTACCAGCAGCTAGCCGCAAGCACTGGATCGCAGTAATGCGCGCGTTTGTGGGTTAAGATGATCTTGGTCACAATTGGCTGCGGCTACCTCCCGGTCAGGCGCAGGGCCGTGCACGCACGGATTCACAAGTCCGGCAGCCGTCATGCCCCTGACGGACTCGGCGTTCCGTTAGACGATCTGCCCCGGCCGCCATGGCAACGCATCGACGTAGTGACTCGGATCTCGGCCAACAAACGTTCGCAAAAACGCCCCCGCTGCACCGGACCATCTGCTCCACAACACCCCCGTGTGCGCGATGGCGCACGTCGAGCTGCAATCCGCGATAGCGTAAACAGCTACAGAGGAATCCAACCGGCGCGCTCGATCAACAAGCGCATAGCCTTGGGTCCGTTTCCGTCTAACCTGCGACAAAAAATCCGTTGGAGGCGAGCACGTTTTCAAGTGCACGGAATCGAGGTCGGGACATTACTCGCCTTGTGCCCTCGCCGGTAAACTAATAGGTCCGCTGCATGGGCAACTCAGCGCCCGCAGGGCCCTGCCCCTTGTCGGAAACCGTACGCCCCGCTACGCCGCGTCCGAACCGATGGCGCCGTCATGCCATCTCTGCCACGGGCTGCCCGACATCCGGCTACGATACGCCTCATTTCAACACGCCCCGATTGACTGTCCGAGCCGCTTGGCCCGCCGTGTCGCTGCTGCAGAGGAGATATTCAGCGCAACCGCCGCCTGCGCGAAACTGCGATGTTCGACCACCGCGGCAAACGTCTCCAGTTCCAGCATGTTCAACATCGCGCCCATTTTCACTGTCACTCCTCGGTACCCAGTTCTCGGCGCCAGCGCACACAACGTCGCTTCTCTGGTAACGTCCCGGCTTGCTAGGGCTCGTGGTGTCATCCACGGCCGGGAACACTGCGAGCTCACGCCACGCGTCTAATGCCGGATCAAACCTGCCTCCACCGATCGTGGCTATTCGAAAAAGCTGTTTTTAAGCAGCACGAGCGCGGCGCCATTTGCCGCCGCATCGCCGTTCGCCTCTGACAGCACCAGCTTTGGCCGCGGCGGCCCAATGCCGTATCGATGCACACCCCAGAAGCGCGCGCGCTCGATCAGCATCCGGCCGAGCGCAGCAGGCAACTGCCCGCCGAACACGATCGCCTCCGGGTCGAACAAACCGGCAATGGCGTTGACCGTCCTGTCCAGCACAGGTAAGGTGCGCGTAATCCATGTTTCGACGCCGGGCCAGGCCGGATCAAATCGCATCCTCAGGTCTTCGACAGAATCGATATCGATACCGTTGGCGCGCAACTCGTCGATCAGATAGCGCAAGGCAGGACGATTTTCGGCTTCCTCGGGTGTACAGAGCGTCATTTCGCCCGCGTTGCCGTGCGCACCAAAATAAGGCTTTCCGTTGATGACAACGCCGCCCCCAAAGCCGTAATTGAACGATAGATAAAAAAAGCTCTTCGCCCAGCGTCCCGCCCCGAGCAGGCTTTCGCCAATCGCGGCTGTCGTCGCGTTGTTGTCAATCCACACCGGCAGTCCGAACGCGCGCTCAAGGATCGGCGCAAGATCGATAAGCGACCAGTCCTGAAGCGGTTCGGGCGCATTCATCTGCCGGTCGTCGGCGACGAAATAGCCGGTCATTGCGAATCCGACGCCGATCAGACGGTCGCGCGACACATGGTTGCGTGTGAGAATCCGGTCGATTGCATCATTGATCGCCGCAAGTGACGCATTGCGGCTCGTGGGCGCCGTGCGCAGCTGTACCTCTTCGAGAATATGGCATCCAAGGTCGGCCAGACACACCGACATCGAATCCGTGTTAATCGACACGCCGAGCGAGTACGCCGCCTCACGAACCAGTTCGATGCGCGGACTCGGCTGACCGCGCCCATTCTTAATCATCTCGCCGGCCCGCAGCAGACCGCGTTCAATCAGTTGCTCGATGAGCCGGTGCACCGACTGTTGTGCGAGCTCGGTCTGGGCCGAGATCGCCGCACGCGTGATCGCACCCGAGCGGCGAACGAGGTCGAGAATAAGCCGCTCGCTTGCAATCAGCGGGCCGATCCGGCCACGCTCTCGCGTCGAGCCTGTTTCATGATGTGGTGACACGAACTCTCGCGAAACCGGGGCCATGGGTCACGCTCCGCCTAAATACGAAATCGAAAATGGTAGCAGACAGCTCCGCTACCGAACCACTGTCATAGTGGGCCGCGACGGTCATCGACTACACCGCAAGTGCCGACCAGAAGGGCAGCACGAAATCCGTCAGCGCTGGCGTCCCAACCGCGATTCGCATGCCGTGTCGCACGCGAGCGCCGTCGAACTCGACCCGAAGACCAGCCTCGCGGCACAGTACCGCGCCCGCAGCCAGATCCCAGAAACTCGTGTGGCACTCGAAATAGCCGTCGACATATCCTAACGCCGCGAACCCCAGACCGATGGTCGCGCAGCGGTAGCCCGTCACCGCCCATTGATGCCGCTTCATCTCTGCTTCGAGGGTCGCCGTTTCGGCCGTGGTCCAGTGCGGGTTGGTGCCAAGCGCCGCGACGCGCACATCGGGAAACGGCACGTTGCGCGTAAAGGGCTGACCGTTGAGGATCACGCCCTGCCCCGTGGCCGCCGCAAGCGTCATGCGCAACGCCGGGTAATGAATGACGCCGACTTCCGGCACGCCGTCCGCCACGTACGCAAGCGCGATCCCCCACAGTGGCGAGCCACGCAGGAAATTGGCTGTCCCATCGATGGGATCGACGATCCAGAACCGCGATGCCATCTCGCCGCCCAACTCCTCGCCAACGACAGCGTCAGCAGGCCATATACCGGCGATACGCTCCCTGATCCGCTGCTCGACAGCCATATCGGCCTCGCTGACGAAATCCATCGGCCCCTTGCTGCTGGCGGCGAGCGCTGCGCGCTCCATGAAAAACGCAAGCGCCCTCGCCCCGGCTTCTTCGACGATCGATGTCGCCGCCTGCAGACGGCTCTCCAGATTGCTCAACACACTGCTCCATAAGATAGATGAGGCGCCATTGCAATGCACAGCGGTCAGAACGTCGCAACTGACCACATCGCCTCACACCGTTGCCCCGGCAATATCAGGCATCGTCAGACGCGTGCCTGTCGCGGCGTCAAACAGTGTCACATGTTCGGGCCGGTACCCGAGAGACAGCCGGTCGCCCGTCCGGTAGTCCGCGGCGTCCCGCTGTGTCGCGATGATCCGCTGGCGGCCAAGCCGGCAATACAGCAGCTGATGACTGCCCATGTCCTCAATCGCTTCAAGCGTGCACTCCAGACCGCTCAGGCCGTGCCGCACCACGAATGCTTCGGGCCGGATGCCGACGAGGATGCGGGCACCGCCCGCCTCGCTGTGGCCTGGCAACACCGGCTCTGCAAGCGGTAGCTCCATCCCATTCGCCAACACCACGGCACCGTCCCACGCACGCGTCGCTTCGAGCAGATTCATCGGCGGACTGCCGATAAAGCCTGCGACGAACGGCGTGCGTGGTCGATGATAAATGTCGCCCGGCGGGCCGATCTGTTCGATGCGTCCGCGATTCATCACGACGATGCGATCCGCGAGCGTCATCGCTTCAGTCTGGTCGTGTGTGACGAAGATCGTCGTTCCGCCGATTTCTTTGTGTAACCGCCGTAGTTCCAGACGCATCTCGTGCCGCAGTTTCGCGTCCAGGTTCGACAATGCCTCGTCGAACAACAGGATCGCGGGCTGACGTGCAATCGCGCGCGCTATCGCCACCCGCTGCCGCTGACCGCCGGATAGCTGGTCCGGGCGCCGCTTGAGCAGTTCAGTCAGCCCGAGCATGCTGGCCGCATCGGCAATACGCCGTTGTCGCTCCATGCTCGGCAAACCCGCGAGCTTCAGAGCGTAGCCGATGTTGTCCGCGACGCTCATGTGCGGATAGAGTGCGTAATGCTGAAAAACCATCGCGCAGCCGCGCTCGCCGGGCGCGCGCAGCGTGACATCTTCGCCGCCGATCAGGATGCGTCCGTGCGTGACAGACTCGAGCCCCGCCACGATACGCAGCAAGGTCGACTTGCCGCATCCCGATGGACCGAGCACGACCGTCAGCTCGCCCGGCTCGAACACAACGTTCAGGTCGGCCATTACCGTGTGACCGTCATACCGCTTCGTCACCGCCTCGACGGCTATACCGGCCGCCCGACTGCTTGCACGATCACTCATCATTTCCCGATTCCCGTCACACCTTTGACAAACCAGCGCTGCATCAGCGCAATCGCGACCAGCGGTGGCGCGACGCCGACCAGCGCAGCGGCCATCATCAGACTCCATTCAGGCGCCTGGCTCGCTTCTGTCGGCACGAAGCTCGCGACGCCAAGCACGATCGTGCGCATGTCCTGCCGGCTCGTCATCAACAGCGGCCACATATAATCCTTCCACGTCGAGATGAATACGATCGTGCCCAGCGCTGCGAAATTGGCTTTCGAGAGTGGTAACAGGATGTCAAAGAAGAAGCGCACGGGCCCTGCACCGTCCAGGCGCGCCGCCTCGGACAGCTCCGCGGGCACTGTCTGATAGAACTGCCTGAAGAGGAACGTCCCCGTGGCCGATGCGACCAACGGCAATGTGAGGCCCGCGTAGGTATCCAGCAGGTTCAGTGATGCCGTGAAGCGCAGCCCCATCAGCGTGGCGAGCAGGGTATCGAGGTGGGTGGCTTCGAGGATCGTCTTCAGTGGCTCGAAGAGATCGGAGGCGACCGCGTAGGTCGGCACGATACGAACCTCGACAGGCAGCAGCAGGGTCGCCAGCACACCGAAGAAGATCACGTGCCTGAGCCGCGAGCCAAAGTACACGACGGCATATGCAGTAATCGACGACAACGCGAGCTTGCCGATCACGACGACCGACGACACGACGAAGCTGTTGAACAGCATGTGCCCGATGTCCGTACGGCGCGCGACCTCGTGCAGATTGTCGATCAGGCGGTCGCCGGGTACGAGCGCAATCCCCTCGCCCACCAGCGATGCATTCGACACTGAGGCGGCGCAGACCGCCAGATAGATCGGCGCGAGCGCGAACGCGACGCCGAGCAGCAGCACCGCATAAGCAACCAGCCTGAGACCGGGATGACGTTCGACCATGACTAGTTTTCCCCGTCGAGTTTGCGTTCGAACACGCGGAACTGCATGAACGTCATCGCGATGATGAAGAACATGAGGATCACGGAAAGCGTCGACGAACCGGACAGATCGAGCCCGACGAAGCCGTCCGAGTAGATCTTGTACGCGATGATGTTGGTCGCCCCTGCGGGACCGCCTGCTGTCAGCGTATCGACGATGCCGAAGCTGTTTGTCATCGCCTCGATCATGCTGGCGACGGTCACGAACAGGATGAACGGTTTGAGCATGGCCAGCTTGATATCGAAGAAGCGCCGTACGGGCCCGGCGCCATCGACGGCGGCAGCAGCCAGATAGTCTTGCGGGATCGACCGCAGTGCGGCAACGAAGATCACGAAATTGAACGGCACCTGGGTCCACGCGAACGCCAGCGTGATCATGGCAATCGCTTCGCCGCCATTGGACTGTGGCGTCCACAGTCCGGGGTGAATCGTGTTGAGGTAAGCCAGCGGACCGACAACGGGATTCGCGATGAAGCGCATGATCACGCCCAGCACCGAACCCGCAATCGCATACGGCCAGATCAGCAGATTGCGGAATACAGTGCCGCCGCGAAGGTTCAGATCCGCGAAGCCTGCGAGAACGAGCGCGATCAGCACGCCCGAACCAACGCCCGCCACCGCGAAGATCGCCGTGACCCGCAGCGACGCATAGAAGGTGGCGTCCGAAAGGATGCGAACATAGTTGTCGAGACCAACGAATATCGAGCCGTTGCCGAACGGGCGCACGAGATTGAAGGACCACCAGACGGCCTTGGAGGCCGGCCAGTAGAAAAACAAAGCCACCAGCAGAAGCTGCGGCATCGCGAGCATCAGCGGTATCTGGCGGCCTGGGAACCTGGCGCTTGGTTTCATCTGGAATGGAAAGTTGGCATGTCGGGTAGTTAGCGGCAAGCGCGCTCGCGTTTCGTCAGGGCAGGCGCATGTCCCTGTAAGTCGCCTCAAAGCGTGCGAGCAACGCGTTGCCGCGCGTCTGTGCAGCGCGCAGCGCATCGTCCATCGGTTTGTCACCGTGAAACGCGTGCTGCACCTCTTCGAACCAGATCGAGCGGAACTGCGGAAAGAAGCCGAGCCGTTCGCCCACACTGTTTTCGTTTCCCGGCTCGTTAAGCGACATCACGCCTGCCGTGATTGGCAGCAGACCCACGTCCCGCTGATCGGACATTTTGGATAGCATCGCCTGTGCGTCCCGCGTAACGGGCAGATAGCCGGTCTTCAGCGCAAATGCAAACTGGTTCTCCGGCTCGCGCACAAAGGCAAGAAACGCTGCGGCGACGCGATAGCTGGCCAGGTCCTGGCCTTTCATCACCCAGATCGAACTGCCGCCAATCAGCGTGTGGTAACGCACCGCACCTGCGTAGACAGGCATCATGCCCACGACCGGATGCACCTTGCCGACACTCATAATGACGCCCATCGCGCCCGTTGAATCGATCGACATCGCACATTCACCATTCGCGAAAGCGATCGTCTGGCTGCCCGTGCGCGTATCGGCCGCATCAAGCAGTAACCCCGCTTTGCGCCAGCGCAGCACGTCGTGCATCCAGCGGTTCAGCACACCGCCCGCGAACACATAGCGCGCGGATAGCCCTTGTCGTCCGTTGGCACCGCTCGCAAGCGGCACGCCCTGCACGGCCGCCGGTTGCTCGAACAGCTTCCACGGCGAATAGTCGCTGACAGCCGGACAACTCGCGCCAGCGGCCCGCAGCTTGCGCGCCGTGTCCTCGAACGCTTCCCACGTCGAAGGCGCACTGGTCACGCCGACTGCGGCGAGCCGCGCAGCGTTCGCGTACAGCACGAGCGTCGACACGCCAAACGGCTGTGAGTAGAGCCGCCCGTCCGTCGATGCGTAATACCGTCGCACCACATCAGCATAGCTGGATGCATCGACTGGCTTGCCTATAGTCGCCGTCATCTCATCCATCGGATAGATGGCGTCGCTCAGCATCATGTCCGCCGTGCCAACGTCGTAAATTTCGACGAGTGCCGGCTGCCTGCCCGCGCGATACGCTGCGACCGTCTTGCGCATCGTCTGCTCGTACGCGCCCTGCGACACGCATTGCACCTTGTCCACCGGCGACGACGCATTGAACCCGTCGCACAGGGTCTGGATCGCGGCCGCCACAGTACCCGTATGGCCATACCAGAACTGGATGGTCGTCGCCATCGACGGCGACGCACCGAGCACGAACAGCACAGCCACGGCAACGCCTGGCATACGCATCATCGCGCGCCCCTGTTCGATAAGGCGAAGCAATGTGTGACAATGCAGCTCATTGCGATGCGATCCGGCGCAGGAAGAACTGGTTGTCGAATGCATACATGTCGTTGAACACGCAGAACTCGGGCGCGCCCAGTTCGATGATGTCGAACAGCTTGCCCACATGTGCAAAGCAGCCGCTGACGAGATCGAGGCACGCAAGCGTGACGTCGGGCGTCATGGGGCGAACCAGATACGACAGCGTGATATGAAACTCGTAGTGATCGTGCCAAGCCGTCCTGAGTGACAGACACTCGGCGAGCCGCGTGCGCAGGTCGCGCAGCTTGCGCTCTTCCGCCGCATCGACGGGTACGAGCTTGATGCAGCCAACGTGCGTCTGATTCGCGCGATCGGCCGCCCTGAGACGCAGCGGCAACGCGCATCCCAGATCGAATGATTCGAGCTTCGCCGCGAAGTGACGCGTGCACTCGGCAACGCTCGCGTCATGCGGCAGGTCGGTTGGCCACCGGTCGTTGCCGCGCTCGAGATCGGCGACGCCCTCGAACACGGTCATATGATAGCTCTCCGGCGGCAGAAAGCTCAGCGAGGACGCAAACGGACTCGATCTGATCGTGTCGCGCACAGCGACGAGCGCATCGGATAGCGGTGTAAAAAGAGGCACGTGACACACCAGCGTATTGCCGGGATAGCGCAGCACGTTGCCATTCGAATCGAACTTCTTTCCGATATGGTCCAGAGAGATGGACGGTACTTCAGGGACGTCGATAGTATTCATGCCTGCTGTTTTCATTTGTCTTGCTTGTTGATGTCAGTTCAGTGCGTCATTCGCTCAGCGAAAAACGCAGTTCGACTTCGCCGATCACATCGGCGTCGCCGGGCGAAAACTTCCAGCGCATCAGCGCGTTGATTGCGGCCTGATCAAAGACCTTTGGCGGATCCGCGCGCACGATGCTCACAGCGCTCACGCTCCCGTCCCGCGTGATCGTGACGTGTGCGACCACCGCCCCTTCGATGTTGCTGGCCATCGCTCGCGGCGGATAATCCGGCTCGACCCGCACGAGCGGCACGATGCCTTTGCGGACCTTTGGCGCCTGCGACACCGCTGGCGGCGCCTCATGCGTCGGCTTCGCGATGTCCGGTGTGACGGCCGGCACCGCCTGCGGCATCGTGGCGGGGGCCTGGGTGGCGACGGGCGTGGGCGTCACGGCTGGCGCAGGCACCGCGCTGTGTGTCGGTGCTGCATGCCGCATCGGCGTCGGACGGTGCTGCACAGGCGCGGGCTTCGGCGGTTCGGGTGGTGCCTTCTGAGCTGGCTGCGGCAGTGTGGGATCGGCGGGCGCGTCGGCGATCGTCACGATCTTCATCACCTTCGGCGGCGGAGGCGGTTCGGCAACGGGCTGTACCGGAATGCGCCCTAATACAGCAATCAGCCCACCTTCAATGACGAGCGCAATCGCAAACGCGGCGGGCCAACGCATACCAGACTTCGGCTCGGGCGGCGCGAGCGTTCCCAGAACGACTGTCTTCATGAATGCACCTCAGCGCACGGCCGCGACGCCGACATCGTCGACACCCGCCGCGTGCGCGAGGTCCATCACGCGCAGCAGATCCTGTAGCGCCACGTCCTTGTCGCCCGCGATCAGCACGTCGACCTTCGCGTCGTGCGCACGGCCGCGGATCGTCTGCGTCATCACGTCAGCGGACACCGCTTTGCCTTCGAAGAACAGGCTGCCATCCTTCTTCACCGTGATCGTGAGCGTCGCCTTCGGCAGCGGGGCGGCCGACGCGGCGTGCGGCACGTTGATCTTGACCCCGCTCGCATCGATCATCTTCAACATCGTGACCATGAAGAAAATCAGCAGGAACATCATGATGTCGATCATGGGCACAATTTCGATGCGCGGTTCGTGCGACTCGAGGTAACGACTGCGGCTCATGATCACGCTCCTGACGCATCGGAGGAGGTCATCGTGCGTGACATCGCCCGTACACTCGCAACGTGCTCCTGACGCTCACGCGTGTCGCCGGCGCCTGTGATTCCCGCAGTAGTACCCGCCGTCCTCCTGCCGACCAGATGGGTGCGCTTGACGCTTGCGAGCTTGATCAGATCGAGCCGCAGCGTCGCAAGTCGCACCCGCTTGGCGAAGTAGCCGTTCGCCGCGACACCGACAATGGCCACCAGCAAACCGCAGCCTGTTGCGATCAGCGCATGGCCGATGCCGCCCGTCACGGCACCCGCGCCAGGTCCAGCCGTGCCAAGCACGTTAAACGATTCGGTGATGCCAATGATCGTGCCAAGCAGACCGATCAGCGGCCCGAGTGTCACGGCTGTATCGAGCATCCACAGGTGCCTGTCGAGTTGCGGCAACGTGCGTACGATCGCCTCGTCGATATAGCGGTCCATCTCGTCGGGATTCAGCGAGCGTGACTCGACGACGGCCTGCAACGTCGCGCCGTAGACCGTGGGACGGTAGCGCGTCGCGACTTCGTTCACCGAGCGGTCATCGTGAAAGTCGAGCGTGTTCAGGCGATGATCGATTTCTGCACCCGAAGGTGCCGCCTTCGCGAAGAATGCGGCGCGCTCGATCGCGACGGCCAGCACCAGGAGAAAAAGCAGCGCGAGGATCGGGATGATGCCCGCCGACTGCGTACTCAGACTGAGAAATTGCTGCAGCATGTTCATGTCATGTCCTTGATGAATTAATCCAGTACACAGCCGCTCCCCGGTTGGGTCAGCGCAGCCGTCCAGGGTCAAAGATGCTTCGGGGTATAGGTCAGGCCGAGCCAGAAGGTCCGGCCGATGGAGAACTTGTCCTTCAGCAGATTACGGTTCTGGCCGGTGACCGAGACTACGGGCGATCCCGTCAGGTTCGCGACTTCGAAGAAAGTCTGCCAGCCGGAGCCGATGTCGTAGCGCGCCTGCAGATCGATTTCCTTGCGTGCCTGCCAGTACACGTCCTGGCGCGGCAGGCTGGCATCAACGGCACGCAGGCTTGTGCCGATCCAGTTATAGGCGACCGTGATGCCGAACTTGCGATAGTTGTAGAAGATACTGAGGTTGCGGATCTGGTCAGGCTGGTTGACGAGTCGGTTGATCGTGCGCGTGCTGCCCGATGACGTGATCGCGTTCAGACGACCGCGTAGCAACGTGAGGTTGCCACTGAAGCCGAAGCCCTGCAGGTACGGCGTGAGCCAGCCGAGCGAGTTCTGCACGAAGTTCAGTTCGATGCCGTCGAGCTTCGAGTTCGACGAGTTGAGTGGCTGCGTGATCGATGCTGCGCGGGTCAAGCCATCGTAGAACAGCGTCCCCTGGCTCGTCAGGTTGTAGATCTCGTTCTTGATCTGCTTGTGAAACGCTGCGAGCGAGACGAGGCCCGAGTGCGGCAAATACCATTCTGCCGACAGATCGAGGTTCGTCGATTCGCGCGGCTTGATGTTCGGGTTGCCGGTGACGACCGTCAGCGACCCGTCCGAGCTTTCGGAGATTGACGTGTTGGGCGCGTAGTCGTCATAGGTCGGCCGGCCGATGGTCTTGCTGGCGGCGAGCTTCAGGCGCACTGCGGGCGTCGCATCGAAAACCAGCGACGCCGCCGGCAATGTGAAGTTGTACTTCGAATCGTTGGTAACCGACTGCCATGTGGTCGTGCCGCCGACCGTATTGCGCACGTTGCCTGTCGTCGACAGACGCGTGTCGTCCTGGCGCAGCCCGATCATCGCGCTCAGACGGTCCGTGCGCCATGCAGCCATCGCATAGCCTGCCGCCGTCTGCTCCGTGTGCGAGTAGTCGTTCTGCAGACTGCTCGCCAGATTGTTGACGTTCGCCGCAACAAGGTTGCCATTGCTCAGCAGTTGCTGCCAGGCCTTGTTCAGGTCGATGGTCATGAACGGCAGACCGTTGGTGTACGGCAGCGTCGTCCCGGACGCACCGCCGACGCCTGCCATCGTGAGTCCGCTGCCCGTCGGAAAGTAGGCGTTGAACGCTTCGTTGTAGTTGTGGCCGAGGCTGCGATAATCGACGCCGATGGCATAGCCCAGTCCGCGCGAATCCGGGTCCATGTTCTGGCGGAAATCGAGCTTCAGGTCGCCTACCCTGTCGTCAATCTGGATGTTGTCGGTACGCCAGTAGAGCGCCTGCCAGTTTGCGGGGTTCACAAAGCCGGAGGGATTCACGACGCTCACGGCGGGATCGAATCCGGATGTGTCATAGGTCGTCGCCATGCCCGGTAAGCCGACGATAGACGGCTGCGTGCCGGACGCACCGTACTTCAGGTTGCCGTAGATGTACTTCGCAGCCGTCTGTGGATTCCACTGGCTTGCCTTCGAGAACGAAGAGCGGAACGACAACATCCGATCATCACCCAGACGCCAGTCGAGACCACCCTGGACGTTCTGGACAGTACGATCGATCTTGCTTTGCTGTACACCTGCTTCCGCTTCGCCGAGTGCGAACTGACCCGACGTCGCCGTCTGGTTGATTACGGGGTTGTTAGAGACCCCCGTCGTGCGCCCGACGTCGATGATGTTCTCATTGCGCAACTCATGCATATTCTCGACGTTGTAGCCGAGCGAGACGAAACCGTACACGTCCGGCGTGAACTTCGCTTCGAGTTTGGCATCGACGCCCTGCCGCTCGAGGTTCTTGCGGTACTGCCAGTATTTGAACTGCTGGGGTACGGGAATACCGTTGCCCAGATTCGGACCGCCCGTCGCCGCGGGGTTTGCGAGCGAGCCGTTCGCGTTGTAGAAGTTGTAGAAGATATTGTCCGTGGTCATGTGGCCCAGCGAATACGTGTTCTGTTTTTCGTAGTTCGCTGCAATCACGAGGCCGAGCGCCTGGGTTGGACCAAAGGTCGCGCTCCACGCCATATCCGCCTTGCGCGCGAGGCCCTCGGCCCCCGAGAGAACCTTGCCTGTTCCGTCGGCATGACCGAGTGCTCCCGTCGCGCTGAAATACGGCTTGCCGCCGTTGTCGAACGCGCTGCGCGTGACGATATTCACCGATCCGCCAACCGCGTTCGGATCCTGATCCGGCTGCCATGTCTTGAAGACCTGCACCTGTTTGACGAGCGACGACGGCAGCATGTTCGTGCGTACGCCGCGGCTCGTCTGGTCGGTCGAGGCCATCGGCGCGCCGTCAAACGAGATGTTGTTGTAACTCGCATCGAGACCGCGTATCGCGACGAACTGCGCCTCGTCGCGACCGTTGACGTTGTCCGGGTTAAAGCTCACCGATACGCCGGCGATACGCTTCACGACGTCGGTGACGGTCGCATCCGGCAAGGTTTCAATCTGCTCTTTCGTTAAAACATCCATCACCCGGTCCTGCGTCTGCTTGGTCGCGACGGCTGCACTGTTCACGGCGCGCTTGCGCGTGACGTCGACATGACCGAAGCGCTGGACCTGCTGGTTCTTATCCGCGGGCTGCTCGCCCGTCGGTGTAGCGCCCACCTCGTCCGCCGGAACCTGCGTCGCGGCGCAGGCCAGCGATGACCACGCTGCTGCTGTCGCGAATGCAATCGCAGAAAGGTGCCAGTAACGGCGGCCGACTTGCTGATCGAACATGGTTCTTCCCGAATGTGTCATGTATGTGGTCAGTCGCGAAACTCCGACGAGCCTTCGCTGCTCCGGGCCGGCCAGACACAGTCCAGCGCGACCGGACGAATATTAATACGCGTCGTGTGTATTATTCGTGACACACATGGAAAGTAGTTCTTCCTAGGACTTTCCGCTTTAAAAATGCATGGAATATCCTTTTTTATGCGAGCGACTGGCGGAGCGATCCTCCATATTTTGGTGACTGTCATGGTTAAATATAACCATCATGTGTATTATTCGCGGACCAGCCACCTGGTCAAATGATCGGTGCACGAGCGTGCATCGATATTCGCGCCAGACAGCGCGCAACCAGGCACAGCCCACATCGCAACAACCGGCCGTGTCGCCAGATAAGGACAGCAGTGATGGCATTTCGCCTTGAGGATCGTTGGGTGTGGGACTTCTGGTTTGCACAGGAAGACAGGCTCACCCACATGTTTTTCCTGAACGCCCCGAAGGCGATCGGGGACCCCGAGCAGCGGCACTGGAATGTGTCGATCGGTCACGCGCTTTCCACGGACCTGGTCAACTGGACGGAATGCGGGACCGCTCTGGGTCCAACACGCTCGCCCGCATGGGACGACTACACCACGTGGACGGGATCGGTCGTCCGCACGCCGCAGCAGCGCTGGATGATGTTTTACACGGGCACGAACCATGCGGGTCGCGGTCTCGTGCAGCGCATTGGTGCGGCTGTATCCGACGATCTGCACACGTGGAAACGACTCGCGCACAATCCGATCCTGGACATCAATCCTTCGTGGTACGAGCCACTCGATACGGATGTGTGGCACGACCAGGCCTTCCGCGACCCCTGGGTCTTCGCCGCCCCGAATGGCGACGGCTGGCACATGGTGTTCACCGCGCGAGAGCCCATGGGCCCGGCGATCGGACGCGGCGTGCTTGGGCATGCGGTGTCCCACGATCTCGAACACTGGTCGCTGCGCCCGCCGCTATTCCGCTCGAAGGTGTTCGGGCAACTGGAAGTACCGCAGATCTTCGAGCATCAGGGCCGCTGGTACTGCCTGTTCTGCACTGCGAAGAACCATATCGAGCCGGCGTATTGCCGCGAGCGCATGTCCGAGCCAATGACGGGCACCCACTATCTGATCGCCGATCATCCGCTTGGCGAGTGGAAGCTGGTCGAGGAAGATTTTCTGGTTGGCGATGCAGCGGGCTCGCTCTATTCCGGCCGGGTGGTGCACGCGTCGGACGGTACGTTGCGCTTCATGGCCTTTCTGAAATTCGGCAAGGACGGCCAGTTCATCGGTGAGATCTCGGACCCGATGCCCGTCCATGTACTCGACAATGGCCGGTTGCAAGTTGACGCGTCGCGCTACGAGGTTGATGGCTCCGACAGGTTGGCGGGGAAGCGGCAAGACCGGGACTCGCGATGACACTGAAAGATCTTGCTCACCAGCTTGGGATGTCGCGGACCACAGTCAGCCGTGCGCTCAATGGCTACCCGGAGGTGAGCGAGCGGACCCGCGCGCGAGTGATTGCAGCCGCAGCTAGCGTCGGCTACCGCCCCAATCCGGTCGCGCGGCACCTGGCAACCGGGCGCGCCCATGCTATCGGCATCATCTATCCGCTCATCGCGCATGATCCTGGAGATCCATACTTCCTTGAGGTCGTGTCCGGCATGAATATGGCGCTCGAGCACGCCGACATGGATCTGATCATTGTCTCGGACTCCAGCACCGACGAACTCCGCCCCTACGAGCGGATGAGTGAGAAACGACGCGTCGATGGCATGGTCGTCGCACGGACAAAGCTGAATGACCCACGGCTGCAGTACCTTGCGAACGTGCGCATTCCGTTCGTTGCGTACGGCCGCAGTCTCATGCCCGGCCCCTACGCCTGGGTTGATTTCGACACCGAGGCCGGAGTGCGCCAGGCAGTCGAGCGGCTGGTCAGCCTTGGTCACCGCCGGATCGCATTGCTCAACGGCCCATCGGAGTTGCATTTCGTCGCACAGGCGCGCAAGGGCCATGTTGCGGCGATGGCCGCCGCTGGCCTGCCTGTAGACGCGCAGTACATGGTCGAAGGTCCACTCAACCGCGGTGGCGGCTACGAAGCAATGACGCATCTTCTTTCATGCAATCCGCGACCGACGGCCGTCATCGTGGACAACCCTGCATGCGGCGCTGGCGCCGTGCGTGCGCTTGTTGATGCCCGGGTTAGGGTCGGCAGCGAAATGTCGATCATCATCAACGACGGCCTTCTGCCGGACACACTCATGGGCTACAAGTTCACGGCCCTGCAATCAGCCGTTCCGCATGAAGTCGGCGCGACAATCATTGAGTTAATGCTCGCGGTACTCAACGGTGAGCCTCCCCGGAGGCTGCAGGTCCTTTGGCGGCCCAGGCTAGAAATTGGCAATTCCGACGGGCCCTGCATCAGCTAGATACGCCCAAGGTGGGCGAAATAGACTGATCTCATCGCCACTCATCGATTCGTATGCGATCGATTAATGATCGTCTATCCCCTGACGCTCTGAGACGCCAGCATGTGTCCCACTAATCTAGGCGGACACGGTCGTACGCCTCGGCATCAACCTCAAACCAGTTTATTTCGTTGCCCAAGCCGATACAGAAGGGCTCTACGGCGCGGGAAACAGGCCGGGATTGACTGCGCACAAGCTGACGGATGTGGAGGTCTACCCGGTTTTGTTTCGACGCCCGCTCCGATAAGCTGCATCGGGCTGCTGATCCGCTATTCGCTGAAGGTCGGGTGTCACGATCTGGCGTAAAGGAGCCGGGTATTTCCGGCACCTAGGATGCCGCGTGTTGAGCATGTAGCGTCCGACCGGCGAAAACATCAGCGTAGCGCCACAAGTCCCCTTCAACGGGTTTCCTCATCCCTCTGGGCCGGCTGAACCAGGCTTCGTCGCGCCGCCGCCATGACCAGTGCGCTGATCGTCGCGAGCGGCTCGGGCTCCTGCTCCAAATGATGCCAGTACAGATCGATCAACAGATCGTGCCCAGGCGCGAGCGCAACCAGTCTGCCGCTGCCGATTAGCGGCCCCGCCTGCATCGCGGGCACCAGCCCGTAGCCGAGTTCGTCCAGGATCGCATTGAGCAACGCCACAGGCGAAGGAAAATAGTGCCGCGGATACCGGCCGACCGTCACCCCGAAATACGACGCGAAAAACGCATCGTGCAGGGCGTCCTTCCGGTCAAACAGGATGGCGTTGGCCTCCAGCGCGCCTGGCAAGGTCAGGCCGCCGGCGAAATATTCGCGCGCAAATCCGGGAGTGGCGACACACTGGTAGCGCATCTGCCCGACCGGCGCAGCCACGAAACGGTCGACAACCGGCTCCGGTTGCGTGGAGAGAAAGCCCTTGACGTCGCCGCGCGCGAGCGCCTCGAGCGTGTGGTCCTGATCGTCCACGACGATCTCGAGCGACACATGGTGTTGCGCCAGCTCGCGCATGACCGGCTCGAACCAGGTGGCAAGGGAATCGGCATTGACGGCCAGCGCCAGCGCCGTCGTCGCGGCTCTGCCCGGCATGACCCGCCGGAGCAGGTCATCCTCGTGAAGCCGGGCCGTCATGAAATGACGAAAGACCTCTTCGCCCGCTTTCGTCGGCAGCACGGCCGGTTCGCGCAGCAGGAGCAGCGCCCCGATAGACTGTTCGAGCCGCTTGACCCGCCGTGTCGCTGCTGCGGAGGAGATGTTCAGCGCAACCGCCGCCTGCGCGAGACTGCGATGTTCGACCACCGCGGCAAACGTCTCCAGCTCCAGCATGTTCAACATTGCGCTCACTTTCACGCCTCCTCCTCGCTCATCGAAAGCCCATTTGACGCTGGAGCATCCATGCCCGGAAGGCGTTATGCAGTGCGGTACTGATGTTCACAGTTATCGTGTCCTCCCGTCATCAAGCCCGGTTCGATAATTCACTGCCGAACTGACTGCTATGGGACACGATAACCGCTATCTCACCGACAATGGCGACCGTGTGGTGATTTCCGTTTCGCCTGCCTTCCT
The DNA here is from genome assembly GCF_040948685.1 of Paraburkholderia sp. BR14374. Taxonomy (NCBI): domain Bacteria; kingdom Pseudomonadati; phylum Pseudomonadota; class Betaproteobacteria; order Burkholderiales; family Burkholderiaceae; genus Paraburkholderia; species Paraburkholderia sp. BR14374. The sequence goes on from NZ_JBFPKF010000038.1 coordinate 17,811, forward strand.
GTACTTTCCCCATAAAAAAGCATATTGAGCTAAACGACTTCAAGGGGTGCTGGCTTTTGCGAATGTCGAGATATTAAGCGTGTGCTGGCTCTTTGGCCAACTCGTTTGACACTTGGATGACGGCTTGTCGAGTAATCCCCACAATGTCGTCAATTTCCGCCTTGGTGATCGTAAGCGGGGGAGCGAAACCCAGGATGTCGCCATGCGGCATGGCACGTGCGATCAGCCCGCGGTCCCGAGCGGCCTTCGACACTCGTGCCCCGACCTTCGCCTGCGCGTCGAAGCGTTGCTTGGTCGCCCGATCTGCAACGAATTCAATGGCTGCCATGAGGCCAACGCCACGAACTTCACCGACGATTGGCATACCGCTGAATGCATCCTTCAGGGCCGAATGGAAGTATTCGCCGACGTCCGCGGCGTTTCCGGGAATGTCCTCACGCTCAACGATATCGAGAACAGCATTCGCTGCAGCGACGCCAATCGGATGGCCGGAATACGTATAGCCATGCGAGAAGGCCCCCACCTTCTGCGACCCCGCGTTGAGCACCTCGTAAACCTTTTCGCCCACGATACATGCGGACAGCGGCGCATAAGCCGACGTGAGCCCCTTCGCGACGGTAATGAGATCGGGTTCAATTCCGTACTTTTGCGAACCAAACATCGCTCCTGTGCGGCCGAAGCCCGTAATAACCTCGTCTGCGATCAGCAAGACATCGTACTTCGACAGAACTGGTTGGATCGCCGCCCAGTAGCCTTCCGGCGGAGGCGTGATGCCGCCCGTGCCGAGAACAGGCTCAGCAATGAATGCGCCGACCGTTTCCGGGCCTTCACGAAGAATCAGCTCTTCCAGTTCACGCGCACGACGCGCCGAAAACTCGAGTTCCGTCTCACCTGGAGTTGCGCCCCAGTAATGATGGGGCACGCCCGTGCGCACAATGCCCGAGACCGGCAGGTCCATGTAGTCGTGATAGAAGCTCATGCCTGTCATCGATCCGGACACGACGGAACAACCGTGGTATCCGCGTTCACGCGCGATGATTTTCTTCTTCTTCGGCAGACCGCGAAGATTGTTGTAGTACCACACGAGCTTCGCCTGCGTCTCGTTGGCGTCCGAACCGGAAAGCCCGTAAAACACCTTGCTCATCTTGCCTGGCGCCATCTTGACGAGGCGGTCAGACAGCTTAGCAAGCTCTTCCGTCGTGTGTGCCGCATACGTGTGGTAGTAGGCAAGTTTATAGGCTTGCCGAGCAATCGCCTCGGCGACCTCCTCGCGCCCGTAGCCAACATTGACGCAGTAGAGGCCGGCGAACCCATCAATGTACTCGCGGCCTTCGGCATCGCGAATGCGAATCCCCTTGCCACCTTCAACGATCGTTGGGTTATCGGCCTTCCCAGTAGAGAAGTCGTGAAGCTGCGTGAACGGATGAAGAACCGATTTTCGATCCATTTCAGAAATCTTTTTGATATCCATTTGAAACTCCTTAATCTTTTAAGTTGCCGAAGCACGTGTACTTCTGCTCCATATAGTCAGCCATACCGTGGCGCGATCCTTCACGCCCCAACCCCGACTGCTTCCATCCCCCGAAAGGAATCGGTGCACCCGTAAACCTCGGTGTATTGACAGCTACCATGCCGTACTCCAGTCGGTCAGACATCCGCATCGCGCGATTCAGGTTGTTCGTATAGACGTACGCAGCGAGACCATATTCGGAATTGTTTGCGCGTTGGAGTACTTCAGCTTCGCTATCAAACGGCAGGATTGCGGCGACAGGGCCGAACGTCTCTTCTTTCGCAATATCCATGTCATCTGCGACGTCAGCCAGAACTGTGGGAGGAACGAACTGGTGCCCCAAGGGAGAGGAGCTCCCGCCAGCAAGGATTCGGGCTCCGGCGCTTACTGCCTGGCCGATCTGGTCGCGACATTTCGCGGATACCGACGGGCGAGTCATCGGGCCGATGTCGGAACTGAGATCCAAACCGTGACCAACCTTCAGCTCTTTGACAACGGCGGCGAACTTCTCCACGAACTGCTCGTAGATGGTTCGCTGAACGTAAATTCTGTTTGCCGCAAGACAATCCTGACCGGAGGTGGCGAACTTCGCGTCGATACAGCCATTGACCGCGCCGTCAAGAGATGCGTCATCAAATACGATGAAAGGTGCATGGCCGCCCAGCTCCATTGAGACTTTCTTGACCGTCTCTGCCGATTGGCGCAGCAGGAGTCTACCCACCGCGGTCGAACCGGTGAAGCTGAAAGAGCGAACGTCGGGAGCCTCGAGAAGACGCCTGGACATGTCGGCCGCGTCGCCGTTGATGACCTGAAACACACCCGCGGGGATACCTGCTTCGTCAGCTAGCTTTGCAATTGCCAGCGCACACAGCGGTGTCTCCGGCGCTGGTTTGACGATCATTGGGCAACCCGCCGCAAGAGCGGCGCCGGCCTTTCGCGTAATCATCGCAATCGGAAAGTTCCAAGGCGTAATCGCCGCCGTCACACCGATTGGTTGCCAAGAGACCGTAAGCCGGCTACCCGCTAGATGGCTCGGTATGGTCTCACCGTAAACTCGTTCACCTTCGGCTGCAAACCACTCGAGAAAATTCGCGGCGTACTCGATCTCCCCGCGCGATTCCTTAATAGGTTTGCCTTGCTCTGACGTCATGATGATGGAGAGGTCTTCGGAGTTGCTCCGCAACAGGGCAGCCCAGCGGCGAAGGATCGCGCCGCGCGCAGCGGGAACAAGCTCGCGCCAGCCGTTAAGCGCGGCGAGCGCTGCGTCAATCGCAGCATCAACGGCGTATACGGAAAGCATGTCTACGTGGGCAATCACCTCGTTGGTTGCGGGATCGATGACACTCATCTTCCCTTGGCCGGTTTTCCACGAACCGTTCACATAGGACCGGTGTTCTAACAATTCCGCGCGGCTCAGCGAAGCGAGTGCTTTTTTTGCCAGCTCTTTCACGACGTGTCCTCATAATTTCGGCAACCAATATGTGCATAGTAGCGTCACCGCTTCGCTGAAAAAGCGCATATGAATTCGTCGCGACGTAGAATTCCGGCGATTTTTCCGCCGTCATGCAGCTTTTCAACGATGCCGTTTAAAAACGTCGCCGGTGAAGGCAGCGGGCCCGCCGAAGGCTCGATCGGGCGATCCATGGCGGTGACCCGATGCGCTGCGGGTCAAGCTCCGCGACGACGGCGTGGTCAGCAACAAGGCCGTGTATCTGGCTTTGGGCATTCAGGCCGATGACCTGTGCGACGTGCTGGGCCTCTGGATCGAGCAGACCGAGGGCGCCAAGTTCTGGCTCAAGGTGTTCAACGAACCGAAGACGCGCGGCGGCCACGACATCCTGATCGCCGTGGTCGATGGCCTGAAGGGGCTCATCGAAGCCTTCAGCGCGGCCTATCCGCGGACCACCGTTTCAGACCTGCATCGTGCATATGATCCGCAACAGCCTCGAATACGCCAGCTACAAGGACCGTAAGGTACTCGCCACAGCGCTGCGCCCAATTTACGCGGCTGCCAGCGAAGAAGCGGCCAGACAGGCGCTGCAAGACTTCGCCGACGGATCTTGGGGCGCGAAGTCCCCGACGATCGTGCAGCCGTGGCAACGCACGTGGGAGCACGTCGCGCCGTTCTACGTGTTCCCGCCGGAGATTCGACGGGTACACCACGCCATAGAAGGTTTGAACATGCAGTTGCGCAAGATCATTAGGGCGCGCGGTCACTTCCCTAATGACGAGGCGGCCATCAAGCTACTCTGGCTGGCGCTGCGCAACGTCCTGGCCAAGACCGCGCGGGCTGTCTTCGACTGGAAATCAGCAATGAACCAGTTAGCTAGTCGGCCCTTATATGGGCGCCACCCATTTGCCAAGGAGAGTCTCCGAGTTGGCGGTGAGATCGGTTGCATCCTTATACATGGCCTCGTCCCGTTTGCCAAATAATCTGGTCTACAGCGAGCAGGTGCTGGATTGCATATATACATTCGGCCTGTTGATGGCACCGCTGTGCCTGGCCCCAATGGATTTCGCCCGACGACTCCTTCATATATCCACGGCTTCGAGAGCCCTAAGACTGCGCAGGTTTTGTCGTCGACGGTCCAACCTGTTTTGCCATTGAATCAGATCACTTGTGCAACCAAAGAAGAGGCGAAGCTGCGCCCATGATGCGGTCGGGCGTCCGTTCATACCGGCGGCGCATACTCCTGACCGCGTGCGAGCAACACCCATATCGTTCTGGCTATCTTGTTCGCCAGTGCTACGACGGCCACGTTTGTTCCGCGTCGCGCCTGAACCTCGAGTATCCATCGGGATAGGTTGTCCGTATGCCTTACGGCTTGCTGGACGACCGATCGGGCGCCGTGCACCAGCAGCATTCGCAGATACCCGTTACCGCGCTTCGTAATACCCAACAGACGATCTTTGCCGCCTGAGGAGTGCTGACGCGGCGTCAAGCCAAGCCACGCCGCAAATTGCCGACCGTTTGAGAACTCGGAGGCGCTTCCGGCCGCCGCGATGACGCCGGTTGCGATCATCGGTCCGACCCCACGGATCTTCTCCAGACGCTGGCTTGTGGGCGACGCCTTGTGCACTTGCTGGATAAGACCGTCATACCGGGCGATCTGCTTGTCGAGCAGTGCAAGTCGATCGTACATGTCACGCATCATTGCGCGGGTAACTCGTGTCAGTTCATTGCGCTCGTCCTCGATAATCGCGGGGAGTTGCGTCCTTACTTTCAGAGGTGTTTGGGCAATAACCACACCGTATTCAGCCAGTAGGTGAGCCGCCCCGGGTTTTCCGGAGACCGTTTTGCTTGCGTCATGCCACAGTGACAGACTCAGCGAGATTTGCATAGTAAGCGGCTTCTGCCTCGGCAGGTGGAATGTTGCCGATGGGGCCGAAGAG
>NZ_JBFPKF010000039.1:0-20448 GCF_040948685.1 Paraburkholderia sp. BR14374
GTGCGAGTTCCATGTACTTCAACGCACCCCTCAGGTCGGGTGGCTGGATCTGCCCAGCCAGTAAGCGATCAACGAGCGCGAGGTGATTGCGGTAGCGAACGGGATCCTGCTGGAACACCCAGCGATCAATTTCCGAGTTGAAGTGATACGTGCGGCCGTTGTAGTCGAGCGGATAGTCCTTTACATTCCAGCCATTGCCAGGGATCGCGCAGATGGGCAACTGGCTCATGTTGCAGACGATCGGCAGCGTCTCGGGAACGGTGAGCTCAGGCTTGCCGGCAAGCAGGTTATCGATTATGACATCCCACACTTTGCCGAACGTGTCGTTCCAGCCGGGATATTTTTCTTCGAGCCAGTCTCGGCACTCAGGTGTAATGCCGGCAGCAGGATTCCACCACACGGTAGGCCGCCAGAACCAGATAGCCAATTGGTACGCATGGTGCTGGTAGTCGAACTCGCTAACGATCTGTTCCCAGTACCATGGCAGGTCGAGTCCGAGGTCGATCAGGGTGCGTTCGAACTGACCTACGATCCATTCCCGCATGAATTCCTTGAACGACTGCTTGCGATGCACGAGTGGCGTGGCGTAATCCATCGAGGAGCCCGTGAGCAGGCAGAACAGACGCCACGCGCGCGCGATGGCGACATCAACGAGCTTTTGAGCATGCTCTTTACGGCCGTTGGCGATCAGGATCTGCAACGCGGGACCCCCGATTTGCGCATGGCGCGACTCATCTGTCTGAATGCTGGAAATCAGGCTTGCAAAAGTGAAGTCGCCCGCTTCGGCGGCATTGGCCGCGAGGCCGAGAAACTGCATGTTGGTAAAACCCGTCTCGAACGCGAAGGTTAGCATGACTGCGATTTCGATCGCACTGCGCGACATGAACAGGTCATCGAACGCGCTGCGCGCGGCAATCGCACCCCACGCGTTGGTGTGATACGCCTTGTGGGCCCAATCGAACTGGCGATCCTTGGGACAGTAGTCGTGAGGGAAGTAAAGCTGCAACTGACCATGACGATTCTCGTCGAGCATGCCGAAGGTGGCCATATTGCGCATGCCGGGCGCACGGCCGAAACGTACCATTCGGGCCTCGGCGCTCATCGCCGCATATTCGCCGAGCGCAATTGCACCGTAGTGCGCCTTCAGAATGGAGAGCCACCCCGGATCGGCGTCCTCGAACATGCGGCTACGCTCAAGTGCCTCCTTGACTGAATATGCGCCAGCATCCTTCTCACGCTGGATGCGCACATACTCGGGATACGACGTCTTGTAGGGCTCGTCGTAGGTTTCCCAACTCGCCATGGGAATGCCTTGCGCCCCAGACATGAGATCGGGAAAGAGCTCCGACTCCGTCACATATCTTGGGGTCCAGTTGGTGGCACGTGCAATGTCATACCATGCGGCTCGTTCCAGTAACGCCATCGTGATGCCTCCTTTTTGGAATGGGCGATGCGTCTTCCCGGCACGATGCGCATCCACCGGGCCCCTTGGGAACGCAAGATCAATGCCAATCCGCGGCGTTGCTTTCTTGGCGATCGAGGCGACAAATCTGAGAGCCGCGGCGGAGCGAAAGGGGAACCAAAATTGCGGAGGTATAGCGAGTAGGACATGTATCACCGCATGCACATGCATGGCCGCATCCACTGGGTGACGACAGCGTTTGGGCACCGTGGCGGCGCTATCAAGATGCGGGGGTGAATCTTACCGCAACGCAGCGCCCTACCGCTACACTGCATTGAGATGGTAAGCCGGCAGTTGTCGAGGTCCAGGACGATGAGTGACTTCCGCCGTAAAGGCCCATTGATCGTTTAGTCCAGCACGGCCCCACTCTGCACACAAGCGCACAACGAGCATCGAGTTGATAAGCGTCGGGCGAAGTTAAGCGGTCGTTGCGACATAACCGCCGCCTTAATTCTCCGTTGTCGCGGCAACCGCAGTGTTGCATCTCCGACGTTGTCGGACATGCAACATCTCCCCGCGCACGAATGATACTTCACGCAACGCTGATCAAGTCGGCCGCAGAGCTACTACGAGCGTTATAGATCGGGGTGGATCCGGAGGACAGAACAGGATGAAGCCGCCGACGCTGTCGACGGCCGCTGAAGGTGCTGCTTTCGAGACACACCACAAACGGACGCGACGCGATGAGTTTCTCGTGATGAATGCAGTTTCGTCGTGTGGGCTGAACTTTGCGCGGTGGTCGAGCCGTATTATCCGAGGTGCGGCAATGGCCGCCCGCCTATTGACCAGAAGCGCATGCTGCGCCTTCATTTTATCCAGCACTGCTTCAACCTAGCCGATTTCGCTTGTGACGACGCTCTTTACGTTAGTGCTAGGCTGCGTCGCTTTGCGAGAGTCTGGATTGGAAGGCAGTACCAGACTGCCACCGCACTGCTGAAATTTCGTCGTCTTCTTGAAACCCTCAAGCTGGGTGAGAAATTGATTGCCGAAGTCGGCCACGTGGCGAGCGGCATGAAACTCCAGAGCGTCACGGTCGTGAATGCGACCATCATCGGTGCGCCAAAATTTGACGAAGAATGAACAGAATTCGCGCTCCCCCAAATGCACCAGGCGCGCAAGACTAGCCATGCTACTTCGGCGCGAAGCTATACATCGACGAGGATAGCGAGAGTGGCCTGGTGCACAGCGTAGTACCGGCCAACGTGCATGAAAAACTTCCACTGCCGCAATTGCTACACGGCCAGGAGCGGAAGGTCTACGCTAACAGCGCTTACGCCAGCCAGAAGGCTAATCCACGGCAAAGCAGCACACCCACCGCGCGTGTGAAGTCAATACGGTGCAGCGCGGCGAGAACTGCCACAAGTCGAGGATCCGCGCACGCGTGGAGCATGTCTTCGCAGTGGCCAATCGATGTGGGGTTTCACGAAGGTGCCTACCACGGTTAGCGCAGAGTACGAACCTGGCTTCATAGCTTTGGCGCGCGCCAATCTCTACCTGTCGGGCACGCGATTGATGGCACAAGTGCGTCCGTAGTGGACGAAAGGCGCCCCAAAAGCCGAGGTGTATCTGGAGTATGGTCGGCGTCACGACCTGAACACCTCCACAATGCCGAGACGTCGCAAATTCGGCGACTTTTTCAGCCTAGCCTTAACGTGACAACGCCGACATATGTCGTCGAGAATTGGACAAACAAGACAGGCACTCGAAGAATTTATCGAGCTTTCTCGGCAATTTTTCCAGTTTCACGCCGTGCGAAAAGGTGGCGCATAGGTTGATTCGTGAACCTCCTCCCAGATATTTTGCTTCGTTCTCTGAAGATGCCGTACTGGCTGACCTCTGTCAGACGAACGGCCCGTCGCCACTATGAGAAGGTTTTGTCGGCGTAGCACGTAGTCCTTCCCGCTTCCGCCTCAATTATGGGAAGCGGCGCGGAACATTTTTTTCGTTAGGGACCCGCGACGCAAGGTCGGCACGAATCTTGTTATTTTCAAAACGCTTCACCGACAGTGAGACGCCCGAAGACGCGGTCGTATGCCAGCTTCGCGGGGCCGAACGCCATCAAGGGACCACACAGTGATCGAAACGTTTTATGAAGTCATGCGACGCCAAGGGATCTCGCGCCGTAGCTTCCTCAAATTCTGCTCGCTGACGACAACGTCGCTCGGCCTCGGGCCTGCGTTCATGCCGAAGATTGTCCACGCAATGGAGACCAAACTGCGCACGCCGGTGCTCTGGCTACATGGACTCGAATGCACCTGCTGCTCAGAGTCGTTCATCCGCTCGGCGCACCCGCTGGCGAAGGACGTCGTGCTTTCAATGATCTCGCTCGACTACGACGACCTCTTGATGGCTGCCGCGGGACACCAGGCCGAGGCGATCCTCGAAAACGTGATGACAAAGTACCGTGGCAACTACATCCTCGCCGTCGAAGGCAATCCGCCGCTGAATCAAGACGGTATGAGCTGCATTATCGGCGGCAAGCCATTCGTCGATCAGTTGCGCCGTGTGTCGAAGGACGCGAAGGCTGTGATCTCGTGGGGGTCGTGTGCATCGTGGGGCTGCGTGCAGACGGCAAAGCCGAACCCGACGCAGGCGGTGCCAATCCACAAGGTGATCACCGACAAGGCGATCATCAAGGTGCCCGGCTGCCCCCCGATCGCCGAAGTGATGACGGGCGTCGTCACCTACATGCTCACGTTCGACCGGATACCGGAGTTGGATCGCCAAGGCCGTCCGAAAATGTTTTACAGCCAGCGCATTCACGACAAGTGCTACCGCCGTCCGCATTTCGACGCGGGCCAGTTCGTCGAGTCGTGGGACGACGAAGCGGCACGGCGCGGCTACTGCCTCTACAAGGTCGGCTGCAAGGGCCCGACGACCTACAACGCCTGCTCGACCGTGCGTTGGAACGGCGGCACAAGCTTCCCCATTCAGGCGGGCCACGGCTGCATCGGCTGCTCTGAGGAAGGATTCTGGGACAAGGGCTCCTTCTACGATCGGCTCACCCGGATCGATCAGTTCGGAGTCGAAGCGAACGCCGACAAGATCGGCGCTACCGCGGCCGTCGTGGTGGGCGCCGCCACTGCTGCGCATGCAGCCGCTTCGGCAATTCAGCACGCCAGGTCGAAGCAGGACTCTATGGACGACCGCGACGGCCAATAGCTACACCTCGCGTCGGGGTGCAGCCGACAAGCACAGGAAGCCGCAAAAGAAAAGCAACCATGACAGCCATTTCGAACCCAGGATTTCAGCTCGGTAGGAACGGACGCCGGATCGTCGTCGATCCAGTCACACGCATCGAAGGCCATATGCGCGTCGAGGTCAATGTTGATTCGAACAACGTGATCCGCAACGCCGTTTCCAGCGGCACCATGTGGCGTGGCCTTGAAGTCATTCTCAAGGGGCGCGACCCGCGCGACGCATGGGCGTTCGTCGAGCGTATCTGCGGCGTATGCACGGGATGTCACGCGCTCGCCTCCGTGCGCGCCGTCGAGGACGCGCTCGACATCCGCATTCCGCCCAACGCGCACCTGATCCGCGAGATCATGTCGAAGACATTGCAAGTGCACGATCACGTGGTGCACTTCTATCACCTGCACGCGCTCGACTGGGTCGACGTGTTGTCGGCGCTCAAGCGCCGACCCCAAGTTAACGTCCGAGTTGCAACAGCGCATCTCGCCCGCGCATCCGATGTCATCACAGGGCTATTTCCGCAATGTGCAGACGCGTCTACGCAAGTTCATCGAAAGCGGCGAGCTCGGTCCGTTCATGAACGGCTACTGGGGCAACTCCGCGTACGCGCTGCCGCCGGAAGCGAATCTGATGGCCGTGACGCACTACCTCGAAGCGCTCGACATGCAAAAGGAGTGGGTCAAGATCCACGCGATCTTCGGCGGCAAGAATCCGCACCCGAACTACCTCGTAGGGGGCGTGCCTTGCGCGATCAATATCGGCAGCGACCTAGCGGCCGGCGCACCCATCAACATCGAGCGCCTAAACTTCGTCAAGTCGCTCATCGACGATGCGATCACCTTCTGCCGCAACGTCTATGTGCCCGATCTGCTTGCAATCGGCACGATCTACAAAGCACGCGGCTGGTTGCATGGCGGCGGCCTAGCCGCAACCAACGTGATGGACTACGGCGCGTATCCGCTCGTCAACTACAACCCATCCACCAACCAGATGCCGGGCGGAGCCATCATCAACGGCGACTGGAACACGCTCCTGCCGGTTGATCCGCGCGACCCCGAGCAAGTGCAGGAATTTGTCGCCCACTCCTGGTATCAATACCCTGACAACTACCGCGGGCTGCATCCTTGGGACGGCATTACCGAACCGCACTACGAGCTCGGACCCAACACGAAGGGCACGCGCACCGCAATCGAGTCGATCGACGAGAGCGCAAAGTACTCGTGGATCAAGTCGCCGCGCTGGCGGGGGCACGCGATGGAAGTCGGACCGCTCGCGCGCTACATCCTCGGCTACGCACACGCGGAGCAGAGCAATCCGCATTGCGGCCGTATGAAGGAACAGATTGAGGCCTCCCTCCTTGCCGTGAACCAGGGCATGCCAAAGCTGCTCGGCTTGCCGGAAAGCTCGCTTGGCGTGAAGCAACTGCTGCCGACCACCATCGGCCGCACGCTCGCCCGCGCGCTTGAAGCGGAGTATTGCTCCGAGATGATAGCGGACGACTGGCAAAGCCTCTTACAAAACATCCGCAACGGCGATACCTCGACCGCGAACCTGGACAAGTGGGACCCTTCGACGTGGCCAGCCGAGGCGAAGGGCGTGGGCGCGGTCGCCGCGCCGCGCGGCGCGCTCGGCCACTGGATCAGGATCAGGGACGGTCGCATTGAGAACTACCAGTGCGTCGTTCCGAGCACGTGGAACGGCAGCCCGCGCGACGCGAAAGGGCAGATCGGCGCGTTCGAAGCGAGCCTCATGGACATGCCCGTGGCGAACGTCGAGCAGCCCGTCGAGATCCTGCGGTCGCTGCACTCGTTCGACCCTTGCATGGCTTGCTCGACGCACGTGATGAACGCGGACGGTGCGGAAATGACCGCCGTGACTGTGCGATAACCCCACCAGGCCGCCACAGCGCCTGCGCTCGCCGGCGCCGCGCGGCAGGAAAGGATGATGACGATGCAATCGTATTCTCGATGCGAAAAGGCGGCTGACTTTGTTTCGTCCACCGAGGCGATTTACGTGTACGAAGCGCCGGTACGCGTCTGGCACCGGATCAACGCAGTGTCGATCGTAGTGCTGGCGTTGATCGGCTATCTTATCGGCGCCCCGCTTCTCACACAGCCCGGCGAGGCGAGCGCGAATTTTCTGATGGGCTATATCCGCTTTGTGCATTTCACCGCGGCCTACCTGTTCGCAATCGGGCTTGCGGGCCGCGCGTATTGGGCGATTGTCGGCAATCGCCATGCGCGCGAAATGTTCTGGGTGCCGGTATTCTCGCGCGAGTACTGGATGGACATGCTCACCATGCTGCGTTACTACTCGTTCCTCGGGCCCACGCCGCGCCAGTTCAGCGGGCACAATCCGTTATCGCGATTTGCGATGTTTTTCGTGTTCTTGCTGATCTCACTCTTCATGATCGTGACCGGTTTCGCACTGTATGGCGAAGGCGCGCAGGCCGGCTCTTGGCAGCAGATTGCGTTTGGCCAGGTATCCACGCTGATCGGCCAGTCACAGACCGTGCACACGTGGCATCGCCTCGGCATGTGGGCGATCATGATGTTCGTTATCGTGCATGTCTATATGGCGATCCGCGAAGACATCATGGCCCGCCAGAACATGGTCGGCACGATGATATCGGGCTACCGTACGTTCAGGAAGTGAGGTTGCAATGCTGACTTGCCCAAAAACCGGCGTGCCTGCCATCGTCGTACTCGGCATCGGCAACTTGCTGTGGGCCGACGAGGGTTTTGGCGTGCGCTGTATCGAGGCGCTTGAGCAGCACTTCGAGTTTGCCCCGCACGTCAGCCTCATAGACGGCGGCACGCAAGGGCTGTGTCTGGTCCAGTACGTCCAGGCGGCCGACAGTCTGCTCATTTTCGACGCGGTCGATTACGGTCTCGCGCCGGGCACGCTGAAGATCGTTGAGGATGACGACGTACCGGCGTTCCTCGGCGTGCGCAAGATGAGCCTGCACCAGACCGGCTTCCAGGAGGTACTAATGCTCGCGCGCCTGACAGGCCGGTATCCACGCCGCGTGCTGCTGATCGGCTGCCAGCCGGACGAAGTGGCCGATTTCGGAGGCAGCCTGCGACCCACCATTAAAGCATCGCTCGAGCGCGCGCTCGAACTTGGCCTCGAGCGCCTTGCCGCATGGGGCGGAGAGCCCACGCCGCGTCACACCCCGTTACATGCCGACGATGCGGTCACGCTGCCGCATCTCGCGCTTTCGCGCTACGAAGGCGAGCGGCCCAGCGAGGCCAATGCGTGCCGCACCGGCGACGAGCGCGTGCTGCTGCGCATGCGCCGCAAGGAGCCGCCGTCGTGTGCATAGGCGTGCCGATGCGGGTGGTCGAGGTGCAGGGCTTGCGGGCGCTGTGCCACGGACGCGGCGGCCACCGCCGGATCGACACTTCGCTAGTTGGTCCATGCAGCGCCGGTGAATGGCTGCTGGTTTTTCTCGACATGGCGCGCGAGAAGCTCGACGGGACACGCGCGGCAGAAATCGACGCGACGCTCTCGCTCGTGGAACTGGCGCTGAAGGGAGATGCCGCCATGGCCCGAGCGAGCCCGAATTTTGAATTGCCGTCCGCGCTCGGCGTGGACGATTTGACCCAGTTGACCTCCAGCGCGCAACCGGCGTATGGCCGTCACGGGTCCTCCGAGGAATCGCCATGACAAATACGAACGGTACCGCGCTTGACGCGACGTCCGTGGTGCAGCGGCTAACTGATGGCAGACACGCCGTGTCCGTGGACGAACGAAAGGTAGGCGATTGGGTTGTGGACGGCGGCGAATGCGTAGCGTTGCTCACGGCCGACGGGACGCGCTTTCCCGACTTCCTCGACGTGGCCGTGGTGCTGCCCGAGCTCGCGCGCCGCGTGTGGCGGTGGCCGTGGTCCACGTTGCTGTGGCTGCACGCCGGCGCTTATGTCACGAGGCTCTCCAGTATGACGGACTGGAATGACTACGTGGCAAACCTCGCACATGCGCTCGGGCAGCCGACTACGCGGACGCCATGGGTCGGCATTCCCGGCCGCACCGTCGGCGCTTCGCCCGGCTGTCACGAATTGTCGATCAATCTTTGGGGTCGTTGATCGTGTCCATGAGTCCATTTCCCATTCCCGTCGCGCCTTTCCGCCCGGGAAACCAAGCCGAGAGCGATGCGGTGCTCGACTATCTGCCGATGCCGCAAGGCATGCGCATCTATGTGGCGCCGACGCTGCCTGAGCGCTGCGATGCGCGGGCACTCGACGGCGCGCGCGGCGTGCTTCGCAACGTATTAGGCGTACTGGCGGCATACAAACCTGGTACGCCGTCCGAAGCCATCGATCTGACGCCGTACGATCGAGCAACGCTGCGCGTTCTCAACGACGTGCTGGGCGAGGGCGAGGTCAGCGCGCGCGTCGACGGCGCGCAGCGGAGCGGCGGGCTGATCCAGGAGACTGTGTTTGCCGGCCTGTGGCGCGTAGTCGAGCGGAATGGCGCGCGCCCGGTCGACCGGCTCGAGATCGGCGCGGCCCCCGCGATGCTTGCCCAGCCCAAGGACCCGGCGCACCCGATGATGCCGTTGCCGGACATGCTGCCGCTCGACGTGATGAACGCGCCGTCGATCCTGAGCGAAGTACGCGATTCCGCCGCGCGCTGGCGCGCCGGGCATGCGCCCCACATCGTCAACCTTACGCTCCTGCCATTGTCGCCGGGGGATCAGCAACTGATCGACGCCGTGCTGGGCGAAGGCGCGGTGCAGATCTTGTCGCGCGGCTACGGAAATTGCCGGGTGGGCAGCACGGCGATCGCGAACTGCTGGCGTGTTGCATATTTCAACTCGCAGGACATGCTGATCCTGAACACGATCGAGATCACCGATCTGCCAGAGGTCGTGCGCGCCGCGCCGGAAGACCTCGCGGATTCGCGCGAGCGCTTGACCCAGTTGATCGACTGGATGGGTGAGGCGTGACGATGGACGAGCGAACGAAGCAATTCGAGGGCTGCCATCTCGGCGCCAGCAGCCCAATCGCGACGCACACATGCCTCGAATGCAAGTTCTGCAGGTGGATCCACCATCCCGAACAAGGCGATCCGGTCTTGCAGATTCCTCCGCACGCGAGGTTCGCGGCGCTTCAGGCGCACTGGCGCTGCCGCGTTTATGGCCGCGCGCCGGATCAGGTCATTTTTCTTGTGGGACGCGGATTGACCGTGCGTGCAATCCAGCGAAAGGTCATACACGGCGATCCAAGGGTGGCTAGGCTTGTAGCGCACTTCGAAACGGCCGCAACCAGTGCGATGCCTGACATGCCGGTCGTGAAACTCGCCTTGCGTATCGAGGGGACCGGCTTTGACCCGGTGCCCGGCGAGACCGGGGCCCGATGCGGTTGGTTCGGGATGCCGATCACGCCACGGTCCATGAGGCCCCTCTCGTTACCCGGCGCGGTGCGGGACTCGGTGGAATGTCCGCGGCTGGCCGGTAAAGCGCACTTGCGCGTTGGCGACGTCGATTTCAAATGGCTCGGCGCGCACGCGCAAGACGTCGGAACCTATGCGTGCTGCTCGCTCTTTTTGCCGATGCTCGAATTCCCCAGACAGAAGAGCGCCACATCGGGCGGTGTCCCGCGCGTGTCGCGTCATGCGCTCCTGCGGCGGCCGGCCGCGTTCGGGAGCGCTCCATGACCGCGGCGATGCTGGCAGCATTGGCCGCACAGTACCGGGTGCGCCCCGGCCGGCACGACAGCATTGCGGGCGGGCGCCCACCACTGGCCGCCGCGCTGCTGCGCGGGCAACCGGTAGCAACCGCTGCGGCGCGGCTGTCGGCGCTGTTCTCGTTGTGCGGACTCGCACATAGGCTCTGCGCAGAACTTGCCGTCGGCGCAGCGGGCGCTTCAGTGGAGCACAAACGCGACGATGTGACCAACGCCGCTCATGCCGCAATGCTCATGCGTGAGACGCTTGCCGTGCATCTTCGCTGCATGTGGACCGACTGGCCGGTGCGGCTGGCCGCCGCCGCGCCGCATACGCTGCCCGACGTCGAGTCGGTTGACTCCTCCGACTGGCTGGAGCGGCACGTTCTGGGCATGCCTGCGCAAAAGTGGCTCGCGCACTGGACGGACGATCCGCGTGGCTGCTTAGCGGCGTGGTGCGCACGAGCCGCGACGTTCCCGGCCCGGTTGCTGGCAGCCTGCCGCGCGCACGCCGATACGATGCGCGCTACGCCGCGGCCGCTCAGCACATTCACACGCCTCCTGGCAAGAGCAATGATGATCTGATGACGGCGCTTCGCTTCTTTACGTTTAAAGGCAGCGCTCTTGGGACAGCGCATGGATGCAAATGCCGACTGATAGAAGATCCGCTTCAAACGCTTGTCGCCCTTCTGGGGCCGTTTAAGGCAACTGGATTTGCCCGTGGGACCCCAGAACATTGCTACTCCCGATGTGCCGAATGAATTCCCATAGTCGGTGGGGCGTTCGACACGTCTGCGCCTGCGTCCTCGTTCTGCGCGATAAGCGGAAACGCGACACGGTGTCGTCAGCCACCGTATATTCGCGAGCGGCCGCTAACCTGTATGCGGGAAAAATAGCCTGCTGCAAGCAGAGGAACCAGGTCTGAGGCGCAGCGAGATACGCGCGATAGCCACCGTTCCGTCAAGCCGGATCTTTGGGTATTTGAGATGGCCCGTGAAATCACCGAATGACAGCACTAGACGGCATTGAGTAACGCTTGATCGCGGTGAGCCGCCGATTTTTCAGACACTGTCTGGAAAATCTCTCCCTCGGGCGAGGCGAGATGGAAGTCGCGCATGCTAGCGAGATTGGCCCAGCCGATCTCGCGGCCAAAGCGGGGTGTTAAGTCTTCAGCGAGGTATGCGATGATCACTTGCCACGATATCTGCATCGATCAGCAAGGCGCTTTGAGCGCAGCTGCCGTGGAGTTCATTGAACTGTGACGGCATGCGCGTCGGCATTTCGGACAGTAAGCTCAATGAATGAATGGCAGCGGGTTAGCGTGGTGGCAATCCGGTGAGCAGGTTCACAAGGGTTCCGTAGGGCCAGAATGTTGCTGGCGCTGTATGCGAGGAAGACTCTGTCAAAGGGCCTGGTCAACAGTGACTGGCGTGACGCATTTCTTCCAATCTCGCCGACGGATGTAGGCAATGGCGATTTCCAGACAAACGGTGTACGAATGCAGACAGGCCAAGCGCTGAGAGAACTGAGCCTCAATCCGACTTTCTGGAAACATCCTTCCACCCCAAGGGCCCCAACAATCTCACAACGGTGGTCGCGAGTCAGCGAATTGAGCGGCAGCTGACGTTCCTGAAGCGACCTGTGAAGGAACGTGCTGAGGCGCTCTTGCCTGTCGTCCTTGAACAGGTCTTCAGGCTGTTTAGCTATGCCCAATCCTGATATTACGCCTCGATGATCCGCCGAATGGGGTATCTCGGAGCGAGACCTTCGTCAAGATGGTCTCGAGTTGCTTGCAATTGCCCACATCTTTGCCGCGAAACCTGGTAACCTGGCATACGTCACGTTCCATGCGTAAGCGAGATGGCCGGCAAGCGACGGGCGGATGATCGGTCGTGGATGAATCTTGGAGTCCAGGGAGGCGAATTCCAGGACACACGGTTGCGCCGTCGCTTCGCAACGCTGCTGGAAAAGCTCTGGGACGGCATGGGGCAGACTATTCCGTTCGCATGTCAGGACTGGGCTTCTACCAAGGCCGCGTACAGGTTTCTGTCGAACGACCGCGTCAGCGAACACGATATCCTGAGCGGGCATTTCCAGGCCAGCGCCGAACGTGTGAAGGCCACCGATGGACCAGTGCTTATCCTGCAGGACACGACCGCATTCTCGTACCAGCGCGAGCGTCCCGAACTCATCGGCTACACGGGCAAGACGAGCCTGCGCACAGGGAAGAATGGCATGGGCCCGCGACGACCGCTCACGCAATGCGACATCCTGATGCATTCGAGTCTTGCTGTTACTGCCGATGGATTGCCACTTGGCCTGACGGCGGTGAAGTTCTGGACGAGAAAGCGGTTCAAGGGGGCTTCGGAGCTCAAGCGCCATATCAATCCCACGCGCGTACCGATTGAGGAAAAGGAAAGCTGGCGATGGCTGGAGAATATGCGCCAGTCGACCGAGCTTCTCGACGATCCTGTGCGTTGCATTCACATCGGCGATCGGGAAAGCGACATTTACGAGCTGTTTTGCACCGCATACGATCTTTGCACCGTAAGCGGCCAGCAAACCCGTCTTGGCGAACTGAACTAGCGGATGGGATCCGCCGGTTGCCAGCGATGAGGCAGCAATGCTGCGATGTCGCTGGCCTTTTGAGTCGGCAATCGGGTGAGAACGTCCTTCAGGTAGGCATGCGGTTCGTGCCCATTCAGTTGCGCTGAACGTAGCAGACTCAAGATGGCTGCGGCTCGTTTGCCGGCTCGAAGCGAACCGGCAAACAACCAGTTCGACCTGCCGATAGCCCAAGGACGTATCTGATTTTCGACCCAGTTGTTGTCTATAGGCACGTGACCGTCATCGAGATAGCGGGTCAGCGCATCCCATCGTTTAAGACTGTAATCCAGCGCTTTGGCAATTGCAGAACCTTCCGACACCAGCTTGCGCTGCGCCATCATCCATTCGTGTAGTGCGTCGCAGACCGGTTTGGCCCGACTCTGTCGGAGCTTTTGGCGTTCGTCGGCTTGCAGCATTGCAGCGTCGCGCTCGATGTCGTAAAGCGCAGCGAAGAACGGCAGCGCCTGCGCGGCGATCTGACTGCTGTGATTGGCGTGCAGATCGAAGAACTTGCGTCTCGCGTGCGCCGCACATCCAATTTCAGTGATGCCCTGCTGGAATCCAGCCTTGTAACCACTGTAGTCGTCGCATACCAGTTTGCCCTGCCAGCCAGCGAGGAACGCGCGCGCATGTTCGCCTGCACGGCTCTCGGCGAAGTCGTAGACCACGGCGCGTAACTCACTGTAGTGTGTGGGCGTATACGCGCACAGATACGCGCGGTGAGTCTTGCCTTTGCCGGGACTGAGCACCTGTACCGGTGTCCCATCCGCATGCAGCACACCCTGCTGCAGGATTTCCTGATGCAGCGCGTCGACCAGCGGTTGTAGCTGCACGCCGCACGTACCGACCCATGCGCCCAATGTCGAGCGCGGTATCGCGACGCCCGCTCGCGCAAAGATCTGCTCCTGACGATACAGGGGAAGGTGGTCAGCGTACTTGGCAACCAGCACTGACGCCAGCAGTCCCGCGGTCGGGATGCCCTTGTCGATGACGTGCGCAGGCACCGCAGCCTGAATCAGTGTTTCGCAGTTTCTGCACACCCACTTGCCACGGATATGCCGCTCCACGGTGAACACACCTGGCGTGTAGTCCAGCTTCTCGCTGATGTCCTCGCCGATGCGCACGCGCTCGCAGCCACACTGGCATACGGTGCTCTCCGGCTCATGCCGGATCTCTGTGCGCGGCAATTGCGCCGGCAGCGCTGCACGCTTCGGTTGCAGGGGTAGCGGCTCGGTTGTGGCTTGTGGCTGAAGTTGCTCGAGCTCAACTTCAATGGCGGCGAGATCCGCGTCAATTGCCTCGTCCAGCAGGTTCATCTGATCGCTGCTGAGCTGCTCGCTGCGCCTGCCGAACTGATGGCGTCTGAGAATCGATATCTCGTGGGTCAACTGGTCGATGCGGGTCTGCCGATAGCGTAATTCCCGCTCCTTCTCACCGACCTCCCGGGTCTTCTCTTCAATCTCCCGGTCCCGGTCTTCGACGCGTGCAATCAGTTGCGTGGCGAGCGCACGCAGTTGTTCGGGGCTAAGAGTGTTGAGGTCGGCGGGCAGATCCATGCAGACGAGTCTGCCAGAACCCCGGAGAGCGCGAAAGCGCGACCGTATACGTCCCGAACGTCCTCAAACGACACGGATCACGCCGTCCGCGCCGATGCGCTGCCATGGCAAACCCACCACCAGACCGGCAAGTTGTTCCTGCGTGAGCGCATGTTGCTTTGGTTCGCTACCAGCGCGCGGCCACGCGAACTGCCCCTGATTCAGCCGTCGCGCAGCCAGCCAGATGCCAATCCCATCGTGAACCAGCACCTTCAGGCGGTTGGCTCGCCGGTTGGCAAACAGGTAAGCATGGTGCGGATGCGCAGCGCCGAACACGGTGATCACCCGACCCAGTGCCGTATCGAAGCCGGCCCGCATATCCAGCGGGTCAACTGCCAGCCACACCTGATCAATGCGGATCATGCGAGCCACTCGCGCAGCCAGGCGGCGCACTGCGCTGCCTCTGAGGTTGGCCAGCTAACCGTTATTGACAGGTCCGCGCGACGCACCTCGACCCGAATCTCAGCTGTGCGCGTGTTTCGCGTCTCAAGAGCGAGCGGTACAAATTCCGGTGCCGGCGCCGCTACCAGTGGCGCTGCCATGTCGCTACGCGCCACCAGCACACAATCGTTCGTTTCGGCCTGCTCGACCCAACGTCGAAGCAGATTCGCGTTCAGCTTGTGGTGCAATGCGATGGCCGCGAGCGATACCCCGGGCCCCTGGCAAGCTGCCGCTACCTGAGCCTTGAATTCGACGCTGTAGCGCCGGCGTCGTCGACGGCTAGGTGCCGCTGCTTCTTCAATAGTGTTCACGTGTCCACCTATTTAAGTGAACACGATGCTCCCAAGACTTTCACCGTGACTCAAGATGGGATGACCGGGCGCTTACTTTGCACCCACTTCCTTGTGCGTACCTGCGTTGACAGGCTCGCGGGAGACGGTCAGCACACGATCTCCAAAGCCATGCAGCATGGTTCAGGTCAAGGGGCTCCACCGCGTCGAGCTTCGCGACGCGAAAGGCCGTCCGATGACCGCGACGCTCGAACTGCGCTACCAGCCTATGACCGTTCTGCCGCCCATCGGCAAGCAGAACCGTTACCGTGCGCTACAGCTAACAGTCCTGCACGCTCAGGAACGCGATCCGCCGCCCGGGCGTGCCCGCATCGAATGGAAGCTGATCACCAACCTGCCGGTCCGCTCTCGTGCAGAGGCAATCGAAAAGCTCGACTGGTACGCAATGCGCTGGAAGATCGAGACCTTCCACAAAATCCTGAAATCGGGCTGCAAAGCCGAGGAGTCCCGGCTTCGTACAGCCGAGCGGCTAACGAATCTGATCGCAATCTTCTGCATTCTGAGCTGGCGCATATTCTGGATTACCATGCTCGGCCGATCGGCGCCGCAGGCCGGCGCCGAACTCGCGTTCACGCACACCGAAATCGAACTGCTTGAACACATCGTTCACGATACGCCCCACAACGCGCAAGCTCCGCCGCTCGTGCGCAACGTTATCAGGCTCGCTCAGCTCGGGGGTTACCTTGCGCGCCCCAACGACCCTCCGCCGGGCAATACCGTAATGTGGCGCGGGATGCGACGTCTGACAGACATCCAGATCGGCTATAAGCTTGCGCTAAAAAGAAGTGGGTAATTGCAAGCTCGAGTTGGCGCTTACTATGCCTTGTGTATGCCCAACTGTGGTCGGGCATTCGTGTGTCGTTGTGCGGACGGCATGAATGCTCGTTTTGGCCCCCCGCCTCCTTCGCAGGCACCGGCCCGTAGCCGAGAATCGTCCAGGATCGCATCGGGCAGCGCCTCCGGCAAATGAAAATAGCACCGCTCTTTCAGACGAGATCGCGTTTCCCTATAACCGTCGCAGTAATTTGCTTAGAAGTAGTCGTTGGTTGGCCCTGGCTGATGAATGTTCTCTCGTGGTGCGCCTGACAACAACCGCACCACACCGCACACCTCGACATGGCCAAAAATTTCGTCCTCTACCTATCGAGACTATCGGTGTTCCAGAAGTGATTTCCACCAGCGAACTGACTTTCCGTAAGGATATCTCGTCACTCCGGTAAGTCGAAGGCAAGACCATCGGCTACCCTCCGAACTCGACGGCACAATACGCGCTGGACGCGGCCATCAGGGTATACGGGCTTGACCGCAGCAAAATCATACCAGTACCTCTTGCGCCTAGTGAAATTGTCGCAGCATGGAAGGGCGGCGACATCGACGGCGCCGATGCCTGGGATCCTGCAAGTCAACAGCTTGTCGCCAACGGTGGGCTTAATATCTTTCCATAAAAGACTGCAGAAAGACGGATACCTCATCTATAACAACTTCGTTATCCGTAGGGTTTCTGCGGAAAAATGCCCGTAGATTGTGGCGACCTTCCTGTAGACCTATTGGCTACACGGCGGAGAGGACTAGAAGCTTCGCATCGTCCATCGGCTTTACTGCTGCGCCGCCGTCAGGAAATTCATGCATCGATGCAACAACCTGGAATTTAATGTCGCGATTAACACGCAAAGTCATATCAATACCACCGAACCGCACGGCTGATGACGATAACAGGGAAGCGATGACCGTGATAAAGCGGTTTTGTCTTCTTCATTACGTCATTCTACGGCCCCATTCCATTAACCTGACAGAGCCGGGAGGCCTTGTCGATCTGCCGCATTTCACTGTATAGAATAACCATAGCGATAAGACCCGCTGCCATATCGGCAGCCGCTACCGAGAACAAAAGGCCGTCTTGCCCATAAGCGTGCTGCAGCAAGGCCATCAGGGGCATCAGAAACAAGCCATGCCGCAGTACCGCTACAAGCGTTGCCCAGACTGCGTTGCCCTTGGCCTGCATGAAAAGCAGGCACACCTGTTGCACCCCTAACACCGGCAACGCACAATGGAATAGCAAGATCGCGCGGCTGCCAATCTCTATCGTCGCCGACTCGTGCGCAAACCAGCCGATGATGGTTCTCGCTTGCCACACGACCCAGCCGGCATAGACTCCGGCGAACGTTAGCGCGACGGCAACCATAGCCCGAACCGCTTGCGCCACCCGTGTCCAGTTACCTGCGCCGACATTAAACCCAACAACCGACTGCGCCCCGCTGCACAGTCCATACAGCGGAAGTGCTGCCAGCATCGCCAAGCGGCTGGCCAAACCTATCGCCGCCACCGATGCCTCACCGTAGCGAGCAGCGAACCCATTGAGCATGGACATGGCCGCTACCGCGAGCAGCGTATTGAGCGCTGGCGGAATGCCGATGCGGGCGATGCTCGCCAGCCGGCACCCGCAGCGTCCCACCGATGGCCACGATAAGACGATGGCTCCGTGCCTGCCCGCGAAATGTCGCCAATACAAAGTTAAGCCGCACAACTGGGCCAGAAATGTTGCGATGCCAGCCCCTTCGATGCCCAGCCCGAACCAGAAAATCATCACCGGGTCGAGTGCCGCGTTCATTGCGAAGGATGAAACTTGGGTCGTCATGCTGAGCACGGTATTGCCATCCGCTCTCACGATGAAACCACAGACCATATTGAATACCACTGCCACATAGCCCAACAGCAGCCAATGAAGATAAGCCACCGCCAGTGGCAAAATCGATGGTCCAGCGCCTAGCCATGTCAGCAAAGTTGGAGCCAACTGCCAGCCCGCGATAGCCGTTATGCCAGCAATTACCATCGCAGACCATAACGCGTGCGATGCATAATCGTTGGCAGAGTGATCGTCGGCACGTCCCAGGCTTCGAGCAATCAACGAGGCGGCCCCTGCACCGAAGATCTGTGCCTATTGCCGTGATGCACATTGCAAATGGGAACGACAATGCCATCGCCGCGAGTGCTGCTGTTCCGAGCCGCCCCACGAAATAGGCGTTGAGCAACTGATAAGCGGCACTGACAGTGACGCCAATGACGGACGGAAGAGCCAGCCGCAGGATCAGTGGCAACAGTCGATCGTGGGCCATTGACTGCATCCGTGATGCCGCAACTGCTGGCGTGTTCATACTGTGGCCCCGTCCTTCACGCTTGTTGCGTCCACATCTTCCTGATTGTCCCTGAGCCATCCGGCATAAGCCGCGAGACAATGCAGCAACTGACGTCCCAGCATATTCGTCTCCTCTGCGGAAAAGCAAGGCAACGCACAATGCATCTGGATACGAAGTTTACCGTCCACATTATCGATATCTAACCGCAACGTGTGATGACGGTTGGGCCCCATCCCATCACCCGTCCAGATCGTGGGTTGAGCAAGGCCGAGCAGCATGCGCGTACGAAGATTATCTAACACAGCGCGATAGTTGACGACAACACGCGGCCAGTCGAAATCCACCAATGCCTTCGCCTGATCATCCGGCAGCAGATACGCAGCCGCCCGTAGCCCAATGCCATGGATCCGTGCCGAATTGCGCTGACGACGCACCGCTTTCAGACGTTCCGCCACACTGAGTCGCCCCTCACAAATGATGGCCAGCGGGACAAGTTCCGCGGTAAAGCCCATAACTGTCGACAGATCCTGACCCGGCAGGATAGGCGTGCGCAGCATGTCCATGCTGTCCAGAAACAGCCCTCGTCGCTGGTTGCCCCGTCCTGCCACCTCCGCCAAGGCGCACAGGATGACGTCGAACGCGTCAAAGCCGTGCCGGTCCGGATGCAGATCGAGCAGAATCTTTGTCGATTCCGCATCCAGATCCAGATAGCGAATCCCCTTGTGCGCGCACAAGGCCTCGAAAGCAGCATCACTGTGCATCTGCCCAGTGTGGAGCATCTCGAACAAGCGCCGGCTGGAATCAGCGCCACTATCGACTGGCTCAACCTCGAAGACTGTTGCACCATCCTCACGCAGCAGTTCCCATGGCCGGCTTCGCCAATAAGCAATGTTGCTGTCCAACGAACCGCTCACATGTTCGCGCAGCGCCTTCACCCATCGATTCACCTGCGCGCGGCCACTGAATGCGGGATCCGGTGCTTGGTCATGCTCTATCGCCAGATAGTAGCGTTCTACTTCGTCCAGCAGCAGCCGGAACCCATAGCCGTCGACCAGGAAATGATGAATTATGATAAAAATCCATCTGTGCGGCCGCCCACCGACCTCCGCCTCGATCAATTGGAAACGCGACATCCAGGTACGACCATCGAACCGGAATGCATATTGCGCTTTCTCAGCGATACCAGATACCTCTCGCGTGCAATCCCCGAGCTCTGAGTACGAGCCCAATGCAACTCGCTCCAGATGCAACGCTCCGACTCCGGTATGGAAGCGTAGATCCGCGTCATCTCGAGAGATCCTGGTGCGCAACAGTGGGTAGTCTTTCGCCAACCTAACGATAGCGGACTCCAATATGGCCGGATCCAAACGGCAGCTATCGTCCTGCCAGATCGCGCACATGTTGAAATGCTCGTCTAAACCCATGCGCCGATTCATGAAGCGTATCGTAGGCGTTACTTCCACTCCACCGTCGATTTCGCCATCGTGGTGCACCAGTTCGCCGGAGCGGGCATCGATCAGCCCAGCCAGTTCGCGTAACACTGGATAATCGTACAACTCGCTGACAGAAAAGCGGATTTCCATCCTGGCCGCCCGCGCCACACAGCGCACGCTCAGCATAGAGGTACCACCCAGTGAGAAGAAATGCGCGTCCGCACCAATCGTCGACATACCAAGCACTTCCTGCCAAACCGCGGCCAGTGCATGCTCGGTCGTGGTAACCAGCGGCGCGAATACGCCCACCGCGGTTTGCCGTGGCAACGGCAAGCGGGAACGGTCCAGTTTACCGCCCGGCAGCTTAGGCAAAGCCCGCAAGCGAACAAATGAACGGGGAATAGTATGGGGCAACAGCGAATGACGGAGCATTTGTCGGAGCTAACGTCAAGAGTGGTGTATGGGCAGCACCGTGACTGTCGATATCAAGCGGCGAGTTTCTGCTGAACCGGCCGATCGTCCTGCACCGGTTCGCCGTCCTTGAAGGCAATGCCCTCGAGCAACA